>CAZOUN010000010.1:0-52522 GCA_964582965.1 uncultured Anaerolineales bacterium
ACAATATCCACCTTTCTGGGAGAAGTTTATTCCAGTGGCAGTGATAATTATTACAGTGATCATTATTCTTTTAGTATTTATTACCATTAGAGTTGCCCTGGGAATGGAGGCTTTTTCAATATAGCTATCCCGGGGAAAATACATTAAGGGACGGGTAATATAATGAATTTTATAAATACAATTTTGCCATTTTTATCAGGCTTAGTAAGTTTTGGCTTTGCAATTGTTATATTGCGCAGATATTGGCAGCGGAAGGGATTGCACCTATTGTTATGGGGAATCGGCATGGTTTTTTATGGAATAGGCGGATTCTGTGAAGGTTATTATGGAGCCTTTGGTTGGAATCCGCTTGTTTTCCGAATGTGGTATTTATTCGGGGCGATTCTTGTGGCCGCCTGGCTGGGCCAGGGAACCGTTTATTTGCTGGCTAAAAAGTCTTGGGCTCACGGAATGATGATTATTTTGATTCTGGGGTCAATTTACGGCGCGTTTAAAGTTATTGGAGCCGAACTTGATCCAACCCTGATGACTACCTCCTTGCATACTGGCAGTGAAATGAGCGGACATGCCATTATGACCCCGGGCGTTCGTTCGCTGACTCCCTTCTTCAACTTGTTTGGGACAGTTGCCCTAGTTGGGGGCGCCGCCTATTCAGCTTGGATCTTTTTCAAAAAGCGAGTCCTGCTGCACCGATCAATTGGCAATATCCTTATTGCTGTTGGTGCTATGCTTCCCGCTTTTGGCGGCACTTTCAGCCGGATGGGATTCAGTGGAGCGCTTTATGTCACTGAATTCTTGGGAGCGATCCTGATTTTCATCGGTTTTGTCAGGGCGACAACCCCGATTGACGAAAACGAATAATTCTTGACCCAGTGTTAGATTTAAATAAAAAAACCGCCCGGTTTTGCGGAAGCTCCGGGCGGTTTGTATTTACCTTACTGCTTCAATTTCTTGATGCATCCAGGTGGGTTTCTTAAGTCTTAGAGAGGTTTCACGTCAACGGCCTGAAGACCTTTGTCGCCCTGCTCAACGGAGAACTCAACTTGCTGTTCTTCGCGTAAGGTCTTAAATCCTTCCATCTGGATTGCGGTGTGGTGAACAAATACATCATCGCCACTTTCGCGGGAAATAAAACCAAAACCTTTTGCATCGTTGAACCATTTCACGGTTCCTGTTTCTTTTTCGGACACTGTTGTTACTCCTTGGTACATTTGATAGTATTGAAGTAGAGCTGAGAGAACAAAAAAACTGCCCAGTTTCCGCAAGTTGGGGCAGTTTCGAAAGTGCAACCAGTTCTTACTTCATCTTTAACGATGTGAATCGTAGCATACGATAACAATATTGTCAACCCCTATCATTTCCAAGGATTTTCATCCCCAGTGAGTTGAAATGCCCTAATTTGCTCAGAGGAAATTTACAACCTGGCGTAAGTATATCATTTCCCAACGCCGGGAAGAAATCGGACTATATACTGAAATCGCTGGACATCTTCCTCTGGAAGGCGCTGAACGTCTTTTGGACATTGGAACCGGAACCGGTCTGCAGCTGCGTGCGATCTATCAATTATATCCTTCGGTCGGCCTGTTTGGAATAGACCTTTAAGCGGTAGCTATTGATGTCGCCGACCATACTATAAGTAATTTGACGCCAGCCCTCAGAATTGGCAGTATTGAGAAAACCAGTTAACCAGACGATTTTTTTGATGTGATTGCCCGCAATTCCAGCATGTTCTATTGGGATAGCCTACTGTAATGTTTTAATGAGATTTTCTGCATCCTGAAACCTGGTGGTGTGGTAAAGTTGTTTGAGCCCCATCAGGATATTGACGTTGAAGGAGCGCTGGATCTAATAAAGCAGAAAATGGCTAATAGATCCCCTCTCAGACGTTGGGGAGTGGTTCAGTTAAAATAATTTGGCTTGAAACCCGGCAGTAAAGTGGGGTTAAATCTATATACCAGAGATGATCTCCTGAAATTCGCCAGGGGATCAGGGTTCGGAGAGAACAGTTCTGTTGAATATATTTCATTACTGGACATCCCAATCTTCGTTTGCATTCATCTCTGTAAACCTGAGCCCTGATCTGCGGCTTGAAAGGAGTCGGTATGGTAACGCCGCTTTATAGTGAGAAAATTAGATCCAAAACAACCAGCTTTCTATTTCTGTATCTGGCATTAATCTTTTTTGCCCTATTCGCTTGGAGGTTTTCAGTTGTGGGCTTTCGGTTTGTTCCTGGCTTGTACGTGTTTTTTGGATTGTTTTTTTGTTTTTATGTGATCAATTTCTGGGCTCTAACTATATCGATAACTGACCAGACATTGCACTTGAATTTTGGCCTGATCCATTGGCGAACGGATATTGAAAATATCGCGAGTAGTACCCTGTTCGATCCTCCTTTCTGGATCAAATATGGCGGTGCTGGTGTGCATTTTGCCATGGTTGACGGAGAATACATGGCATTTTATAATTTCCTTGAATATCCGCGAATTTTGATCAAGTTTAAACAGAAACGAGGATGGGTCCAGGCGCTGGTATTCACTACCCGGCAGCCAGATACGGTTCTAGATATTCTGGATAATAGGAGCGCTGCAGCATGAAAACCAATACAGTCCTCACACCATATTTCCTAGATCAACTGCTTCCAGGCCTTGAAGAATTAAAAGAATGGGATTGGGTCCTCAATCGTGAACCACTTCCTGAATCTACGGTCCTGGATAGAATGTCGGTTTTGCATGCTTCACTGGCAGATGCTGTCGAAGAGATCTGTGTGGCGGGTGAAATTCCGGTATCCATTGCGGGTGATTGCTGTACTGCGATAGCGATGCTGGCGGGACTCCGGCGAGCTGTTCTGAATCCACTCTTGATCTGGTTTGATGCTCACGGTGATTTTAATACCATGGAAACATCACCGAGTGGTTTCCTGGGAGGAATGCCTCTGGCTATGCTGGTTGGCAGGGGAGAACAAACCCTCTTGGAAGCGCTGGATCTGGACCCAATTGAGGAAGAACGGGTAATATTGACCGACGGCAGGGACCTGGATCAGGAAGAGAGCGTCCTGGTCGGAAGATCGTCCGTTACGCACTTACAAAAAACACGGGAATTGATGGACTATTCCTTTTCTGATCAACCCCTCTGGATTCACTTTGATACGGATATTCTCGATCCGAAAGATGTACCGGCCCAGAATTACCCGGCCCCGGGCGGGATCCGGGTGGATGAATTGAAAGATGTCTTTCAATACCTGGCAAACACGGGATTAATTTGCGGAATCTCCCTTTCATCATGGGCGCCGGACCTACCAGGAGCAGAAAAATCACAACTGAATAGTTTAAAATTGCTGGAAGTGTTGAAACAGAAAGATAAATAATCAGAGGCAGATATGAAACCATTCCGAAAGAATGTTGCACTGGCTGTCGATGGAGGGGGGATCAAGGGAGTGATTCCCTCCCGGGCGATTGCCATACTTGAGGATCATCTCCAGAAACCATCCTATGAAATATTCAAGCTTTTAGCCGGGACCTCTACAGGATCGATCATCTCGGCTGGAATTGCTACCGGCTTGTTTGGGGAGGAAATCCACAATTTGTATTGCGATATGGGACCAGAAATATTTCGTAAAACCTGGCGCTCATCCTTCTGGCCGCTAACTCGCTATCGCTACCCACTTCAGCCCCTTCAGGAAGCGCTGGAATCCCGAATGAGCGGTAAGGTGATGGGTGATTTCTGGTTTACCGGCCAGCCAATTGACCTGGTCATAACCGCCTTTGACCTCATAGAAAATAAAACCTTATTTATCAAACCTTTCAATCTGTCCAAAGGTTATGATCAATGGCCGGTAGTAAAGGCGGTGCTGGCCTCATCCGCTGTGCCTTCTTTCTTTCCTCCTGTGGACGATCGTTTTGTCGATGGAGGGGTGGGATCGTATCACAATCCATGTTATGTGGCTGCGTATGAAGCCTTGTTTGTTCTGGGATGGGATCCGGCCGAAACAACATTGATCAGTCTTGGTACTGGACGCGAGCCGCACGCACTCCAGCCTGACCAGATACGAAAATTCTGGCCCTGGCATTGGATCGGTCCAGTTCTAGGTGCATTTCAGGAATCCTCCGATGATCAGCAGGTTCATTTGGTAGAAACCTTCTTTCCTGAGCTGGACTTTCGGAGATTTCAGGTTGATCTGGATGGATCGTATCCTATGGATGATCCTGAGAAGATTCCGGCTTTGACTGAATTTGGTGATCAAATGGGAGAAATGATCCTAACAGACCGGGTCGACAGCGCCCAGAGTATTCAGGCTAATAAAGCCCCTTATTCGATATGAAGCAGATCTATCATCTGTTTCATATCTTTGTCAACTTGTTGATCGTGCTGGTCTTGATCTTACCTGTTAATGGTTCTGTAGTCGACCCAGCTGAAGAGCTGGAGAAAATCAGGGCTTTTTCAAGGGTGTATGAGTTCGATTTTGTTTCCTGGACAGTCTCAGCGCTGGCCAGAAAGTTGGCTCAATCGACGCTGAAAGTAAATCAATATCTCCCTCAACTGGAAAAACGCGAACTCATCCTTGAATATCTTGAATTAAGGAATGAAGTATCTCGCCTGCATATAGAACTCTCAAATCTTATATCTGACCCAAATCAGGAGAACCGTGAGCAAAGAGAGTCAACCCTCCGAGCTAAGTTAAACGAAAAAGACACTTTGCGAATCGAACTGGTTCCTTTTGTCGAACAGGTCCTTCAGGATCAACTTAACAGTGCCCTGGTTGATCTAGACCTGGGTTATGGTGGGCAGCTCGTGCCGCCCGTCTTGTACAAATCCGAGCCGGATTCCTATGCCCTGATTGTCTCTCCGCGGGACGAGATCCGTCAGGCCGCCAACTTGATGCTGGTCCGGGGTTTAACATTGGATGAAATCATCCGTCTGGAAGAGGGTATTGAAAACGACCTGAATTTATCAGCCCTGGTTGTGGGTATTGGGGGAGTAGGTCTTTATCCTTCGATGATCATAGAGACCGGAAATCTTGACTGGCTTATCCATGTGGTCAGCCATGAATGGACCCATAATTATCTGACGCTTCGTCCGCTTGGAATGTTTTATGGTACCAGCCCGGAACTGACCACTATAAATGAAACCATTGCTGATCTGTCTGCAGACGATATCCAGAGAAGGACTTTTGAACTCTATTACCCTGAACATATTCTCCCTGTCCCGGAGTTAAAGAAAGAAGAAAATCCACATACTCAGGATAGCGAGGTAGATACGGCTCCGGTGGCTGAAACGATTTTTGACTTCCGGGCAGAGATGCATATCACTCGCCTTGAAGTAGATCGCCTGCTTGCAGAGGGTAAGATCAATGAAGCTGAAAATTACATGGAGTCAAAAAGGATCCTATTCTGGGAGCATGGTTATTTGATCCGCAGATTGAACCAGGCTTATTTTGCATTTCATGGTTCCTATGCCGCCCAGCCAGGAGGAGCAGCAGGAGAAGAGGGAGTGGATCTCGGAGCAGAGATTAGAGAACTGAAACAGCAAACGCCTACCTATCGTGAGTTCATGAGATTGGTAGCCTGGAAATGGCGACTGGACCAATTTGATGCTCTTTTTAAATCTTCCCACTAGAATAAACCGGTCTTAATATTTTTATTAGAAATGAAAAACTGTAATATGGGACAAGGATTATTGGTACAATTTGGGGACATATAATCCGAGGAGGATTTGTGAAGAAACTTACCCTAATTTTATCCGTTGTGATTTTGACCACCCTCCTGGGGGCGTGTACGACTGCTTCAGCAGTTCAGACCGAGGAAATCCAGCCGACAGACCAACCCGCTGCTTCTCTTGATGTGTCATCACCAGTAGCGGAAGGCCCGCCATCGCCACCTACATGTATCCCCAATCCACCCCCGGCTACTCCTAACGAGGAGGATCTAGCCCTCTATTCGCCTGATCCAGAAACCGATTGGATCAAGGGTCCAGAGGATGCAGTTATCACTATCGTTGAATATGCAGATTTCCAATGTCCTTACTGTTCTGTTGCTTCCCAGAATCTTAAAACCTTGATGGAACAGTACCCGGATGATGTCCGTGTTGTTTACCGGCATTTCCCATTGGCAAGTATCCATGACAAAGCGATCCCAGCTGCTCAGGCAGTGGAAGCTGCCGGGCTGCAGAGCAAAGATGCATTCTGGGCTTTTCATGACATGCTTTATGAAACGCAGAGTGCCTGGGCTGGATATTCAGTTGATGATTTTGCTGCCTGGGTTGTAGAAGTTGCCGCAGAGCTTGGATTGGACCCGGTGCAATTTGAAGCTGATTACAACAGTGAAGCCATCTTTACTAAGGCGGAAGCCTCCTGGATCGATGGGCAATCATTAGGCATCCCTGGTACACCATATATAAAGATCAACAGCCTGTACGAAGCCGAAGCTGATCCGCAGATGCTATCTGACTATGTGGAACTGATCAAGATGGAGGAAATGCAGTTCACTGTCTGCCCGCCTTTGACAATTGATCAGGAAGCAACTTATATGGCAACGGTTGAGACTGACCAGGGAAGTTTTGTGATGGAGCTTTTTGCTGATCAAGCTCCCTTGGCTGTGAATAGTTTTGTTTACCTTGCGGAAAATGGTTGGTTTGATGGTATCACTTTCCACCGGGTGCTCCCTGGTTTTGTTGCCCAGACGGGAGATCCCAGCGGAACGGGGTACGGCAACCCTGGATATCGATTCAGCATCGAGGCAACAACCGATTTGGTCTTTGACCGGGCTGGCCTGGTTGCTATGGCAAATTCAGGCCCGGACAGCAACGGCAGCCAATTCTTCATCACCTATGCGCCTGCGCCTAATTTGAATGGCGGATATACTATCTTTGGAGAGGTTGTGGAAGGAATGGAAGTTGTACAAACCATTTCTCCCAGAGATCCCCAACAAGGAGCAGATCTTCCTCTTGGAGATCTGATAATCAGCATCACAATTGAAAAACAATAAAGATAGTTCAATCGAAGAGGCTTCCGCTTCAATAGAAAAATCTTTAGTGGAAGAAACTCTTCAAGCAAAGAGCTTTGATTGGCTGAGCGCAGCACAATTTGCGTTCAGCCTTCTTGCTGTTTTTTCCCTTCTTTTTCTATCTCTGGTCAGTGTTATTGCGGTATTGATTGGGGGAGCATTCAGTGATCTTGGTTTGTTGGATACGCAAGTAATATCATCCATATTGTTTTCAGCTGGACTGGGATTTGCAGGGATCCTGTTGATTCCCTCTGCTATCTATTCCGGTAAACGTTTGTTTGGAAATAAACCGCCAGTCTTAGCACAATGGGATAAAATGACCTGGCTGGCATATTTTTTCCCGATCCCCATCCTGATTGGTTACTTAATTCAAAATAGTCCTACCTGGAGCATATATTTACTGCCATTTGTCCATGTGCTCGCTAATGGAGTCAGCATCTTCTGGGTTCTCAACCTTGGGCGGATGAAGTTCCCGGCAAAAAGCGCGCAGCGGAACTGGGGAGCATTTGGGACGGGATTGACCCTGACTCCGGCTATTATCTTTGTAATTGAGGTCTTGCTGTTGGTCATCATCGGTGTGATCTGGCTTGTCCTAATCGGGGCTCGTCCTGATTTGGAACAAGATATTCTTTATTTTCTAAATTTGATGAATGAAACCTCTGCTGAATCTGAGATTTCAACAAAGTGGGCTGCTGAATTTGTGGCTCGCCCTGAAGTATCTGGAACGTTGTTTTTTTATTTTTCCCTGCTGGTCCCCTTCGTGGAAGAACTCCTGAAACCGATAGCGGTTTACTTTATGTTAGGAAAAAAACTTAGGCCCTGGGAGGGATTTGTGATCGGAGCAACTGCGGGTGCCGGCTACGCCTTGTTTGAAAACCTGACCATTGGAGCCGGGGCGGATACCTGGACTTTTGTTATGATCTCGCGGATGGGTACATCTGCCATTCATATCCTGACTACCGGATTGGTCGGTTGGGGGTTGGCATCTGCCTGGACGGAGATGAAATATGGCCGGCTGGCTGGTAGTTTTATAGCAGCCGTGGTACTGCATGGTGTTTGGAATGGCCTTAATATCTTCACTGCCATGGCTGATTTTCCTTCTTATCAAGAACAGATCAGTCCATTCTTTGTGAATTTTGCCAGATATGCACCTGTGGGTTTGATACTACTGGCGTTGGGAAGCATCGCAGGATTGGTTCGCGCAAATTCGCTCTTGCGGCGTGCTATAATTGCGCAGGATTAACCAAAAAAGAGAGGATTTATGGAAATAATTAAGTTTTTGATCGATTTTATATTGCACATGGATGTCCATTTGAACGAGATCATCTCAAACTATGGTGTCTGGACCTATGCCATCCTGTTTTTTGTAATCTTTATGGAAACCGGATTTGTAGTCACCCCGTTCCTGCCAGGAGACTCATTATTGTTTGCCTCGGGTACCTTTGCTGCACTGGGCTCTTTGAATCCCCTTTACTTATTTCTGTTATTGACTGTGGCTGCTGTCCTGGGTGACACGGTGAATTACTCCATTGGCAAATACATTGGCCCCAGGGCTTTTAGCGGTGAGATCAAATTCCTGAAAAAAGAACATCTGGATAAAACCCAGGAATTCTATGAAAAACACGGCGGAAAAGCCATCATCCTGGCCCGTTTTATTCCCATCATCCGCACCTTTGCCCCCTTTGTGGCAGGGATTGGCACAATGAAGTACCGCAAGTTCATTGCCTATAATGTGATCGGTGGCATCGCCTGGGTAGCTATTTTTACCTTTATGGGATACTTCTTTGGCAATATAGAATTTGTGAAGAAAAATTTCGAGTTGGTTATCTTCGCAATCATATTCATTTCCTTTATTCCGCCCGTTCTGGAAGTCATCAAAGCTAGGAAAGAGAGCAAGGAAGTTGCTTAAATAGAAGCATAGATAGTCAAAGTCCTGTAAATCTCAACTTTCTCAAACGCCCGTCCGCGGGCGTTATTTACATATCATCTAGATATTCAAAAATATCATCAACTTGAATAATGGTTTCTCGCCCCACGTCATAGAATGAAGCTGAGGAATAAAGATAATCGGATCTAGTATCAGATTCAAACCAGGATTTCTTGGTTGGATTGTTATGTATATATTCAAGTTTCTGTTGAAGGAATCTGTAATTCAGAATATATTTTGCTTGGAAATTCCACCAGATTCTATGATGTTTCCCTGTTTTTGCTTCCTCTTTGAATAATTCCATGAGGCGAGTATTGTTATTACTTCGAGTTTTACTAAGGATTTCATGTGCTGTATAGGAAGTAAAAGATTGGATATTGTTATTTATCGTGAATGGCTCAATTGGTAAGGAAATCCAATGTATATGACTAGACATTAAAACAAATGCAAAAAGCTTCATCCTTTTATTTGCTCTATGCCAGGTTAGGGATTCCAAAATAACTGTTGCTAATGAATTATCAAGAAAAATTGGTTCCCAGTTGACGATCGTACCTGTCACGAAATATAAGCTACCATGTAAATGGATGGGCCGAAATGTCAAGATTACCCCCTTTGATCGTATTTTACACAACGGTTCTTGTGTTTTGAAGCGGGTTAAGGTTTTGTCTCCCCGAGGACGGGTCGACGAGCGTCGAGTTGCTGGGGTGTCGAGCAGTGTGCGTATTTGATTTTGGTCAACGAAAACTCATGTTTAAAAGAGCTCAAACGCCAGTCCGCGGGCGTTTTTGTTTTGCAGACAGCGTAAAAAATGAGACAAAGAACGATTTATTCTAGTTCAAATTATGAGATATTGAGATTTACAGATGATTCTGTATTTTGTTTCCCCGAGGACGAGTCGACGAGCGTCGAGTTGCTGGGGTGTCGAGCAGTGTGCGTATTTGATTTAGGCCACCGAAAACTCATGTTCAAAAGTGCTCAAACGCCCGTCTGCGGGCGTTTTTTTACGAAAAGGGCGACTCATTGAGTCGCCCTTTTTAATCCGCGAGTTTATTAATCGATTTACGTCTTACAACTTACACCCCTATTCCCCCGCAGCAACAACCACAGCCGCTGCCATACCTCGTGAATGAGTCAGGCTGACTGACCAGCTGGTATATCCCAGGAATCCAGCGATCTGGGCTGCCTTTCCGATCAGGCGCAGGGTGGGTTTTCCAGAAGGCTCATTTAAAACTTCCATCTCTCTCCAAGAAACAGGTCCAATACCAGTACCAAGGGCTTTGGAGCAGGCCTCTTTAGCTGCAAAACGGGCAGCCACTTCGGCTGCGATCAGCCTGGAATTGACTTGTCGATCTTTGAACTTAACCAGCCTTTCCAGTTCGGTATCACTGAATATCTTCTTCAGGAATCGTTCCCCGTGGCGGTTCAATGCTTTTTCAATCCGTTCAATTTCGATCAGGTCAATGCCGGAGGATATATTCATGATTCCGGTCCTGCACTGGAAATTACCAAACGATCTGGGTCTAGAAATTCCCTGGCTGCTTCCAAGATCGTTCCGGGGGTTATTTCCCTGATCATTTTTTCATAATTCCTTAGATAGTCCAAGCCTAACTGATGTTGTTCCATGGTGAGCAGGGCGGAAGCTACGCCAGCGTTAGACTCCAGGGAAAGGGGTAGTTTGCCGATGTAGTTGGACTGCACATCTTGCAGTTCTTCAGGCGTGATGGGCTGGTCCACAAATTTCCTCAGTTCTGTTTTGATCAGATCCAGGGCTTTATCTCGATTCTCGGGAGCTACACCTGCTGACACCATCCATTGACCGGGACCGATGCTGGCGCTGAGTGAGCTGTAGGCATAATATGCCAGGCCGGCCTCATTGCGGACTGAATCGCCGATTCGACCCATCATGCCAAATTGCCCAAGTACACTATTGCCCAGCAAGGCGGAGTAATAACCATCCCAATTGCGTGAGGGACCAATTGTGCCGACGACCAGGTCGGTCTGGCTTTTCTCAGCAATGGCATGGTGTATCTGGACCGAGTTTTCCGGTGACGGCATATCCGGGACTTTCATGGCTTCGGCCTGAACTTCATTTAGCCAGCCACCCAGATGTTCTTCTGCAAGAGAGATCACAGATTCAGACTCAAATGGCCCCACTATGGCCAGTGTCATATCTTTGGGTCCGAAATGCTTCTGGTGGAACGCGGCCAGATCCTTCACCTGGAGAGCCTGGATTGTTTCAATATAACCATCACTGGGATATTGGTATTGATGATCTTTAAATAATAGTTTATCGAACTCCAGCATTGCCATCGAGTTTGTGTCTTGTGCCCGTAAATCCAAACCGGTTAATAGTTGGGACCGGACCCGTTCAATATCCTTTTTTGGAAAGACCGGGTTCATCAGCACATCTGCCAGCATATTTAATAAGGTAGGTAGATCTTCTGCCAATGCTTTTCCGCCAAAGCCGGAAGTGTGCGGTCCGCAGCCAATTCCCAGGCTAGCCCCTATCGATTCTAGAGAATCATAAATTTCCTGAAAGCTTTGGGTCTGGGTACCGCGCATCAAAGTTGAGGTTGTGAAATCAGCCAAACCCAGTTTTTCCAGTGGGTCGTAGATACTGCCCGCCTGGATATACCCGCCGATTGAGGCGGTCATGGAACTCATATTGGGTCGAAAAAGAAAGGTGATTCCATTCTTAAGTTGGATCCGGGTGATGTCATCCGACCCGGGAAGTGAATTGCTCTTTAGAGTTGAAAAATCCTGCTTGGTCATTGGTTGCTATTTCCCTTCTTGTGAGGATGATAAATACCCACAATGCGGTTTTTTGGCTGCAGATATTGCTGCGCGACTTGCTGAACTTCATCTGGTGTTACGGCTGCGATATTATCCAGATAGCTCGTCACCCATTCATAGCTGGCGAACATTTCTGAGAAACCCATCCAAAAAGCCTGGTTGGTAATACTTTCTCCGCCGTAGGCAAATAATGCCTGTGTTTGTTTGACTGCCCGCTTTATTTCATCAGCTTGAGGAGGTGAATCTTGTAACCGTTGGATTTCTTCATCCAAAATCTTGAGAGCATCCTCGGTTGTCGAATTGGGATGAAGTATAAAATTCAGACTATACAAATAGGGATCTATGGTGGCTGGAAGGCCGCCATGAATATCAACTACCACTTCCTTGTCCTCGACCATTCGTTTGTACAATCGCGATGTTTTATTTGTTATTCCTCCTCCGCCAAACATATTCAATCCCTGCGGTCCGGATAAGATGCTGTCCAGTATAAGCAGGGGGAAGAAATCAGGTTCACTAGCAGAGGGAGTATGGTAAGCAACATCGCCCAGCACTGTTTCTCCCGGTCCTTCTACTGTCAGCCTGTGTTCCCCACGCTGGGCTTTTTCTGGTCGGTTGACTCTGGGAGGATCATCTCCGGATGGTATGTCCTGGTAAAGCTCTGTGATGCGTTGTAACATCTTGTCTTTTTCAAAATCACCGGCGATCGCTACTACTGCGTTGTTTGGTGAATAGTAGGTTTTATAATGTCCGAGCAAATCTTCTTTCTGGATAGATTCCAGGTCGACTTGATCTCCGATGATGACGTGATTGTATGGATGGATCCGGAATGCGGCGTTGTGAAGGGCTTCTGAAAGCCAGAACCCGGGGCTGTTTTCCCTTCCCTGTCTTTCTGATATCACCACAGTACGTTCGGAATCGACTTCTTTTTCGTCGTATGTGGTGTTCACCATCCGATCCGCTTCCAGTTCCAGGGCCAGATCGATCTTGTCGGCCGGCATGGTTTCGAAGTAAGTGGTCCAATCTAGATAGGTGAAGGCATTCCAGACACCACCTGAACGGGCAACGGACTTTTCCATTTCGTCAGGGGAGATTTTTTCCGTACCTTTAAACTGCATGTGCTCCACCCAATGAGAAATGCCGTGTTTTCCAGGGATCTCATCCCGGGATCCAACCCGATACCAGACCCAGCTGCTGATCAAGGGTGCGGAGCGGATTTCTTTAAGTTTAATTTCTAGTCCATTATCAAGAAAAACGGATGGAATGGTTTCGAGTAAGCTCATAGGATTTTACTTATTGTGTGAGTGAAGCGATCAGAAGGTCCAATGCCAGTTCTTCTTCCAGCTGGAAGCTTTTGATGGAATGGTCGATTTCTGAAAGCTGATGATAGATTTTTTTCAGTTGGGGCAATGTGAACAATTTTGCTTGCGGCATGATTTTTTTGATGGGATATGGATGTGACCCGATCTTCTGGGCTATTTTGTAATGATCCTGCCCGGGATCTTGGTCCATCATTTCCCGTACCTGGATCAACAGCCGGAATTGACGGATCACCATTCCAAACAGGGCCAAAGGTTTGTTGTCTTCCAGAAGCCGGCGCAGCATGAACATGGACTTTTGACCGTCTCCGTAGCCAATGGCATCCACCATTTCAAAGACGTCACCCTGTCGGACATCCGCTACCAGGTCCCTGACGTCCGCTTCTGTCACCGGTCGAGAAAAATCGACATAGGTGAGAAGTTTATCGATCTCCGATTTTGCCAATCTGGGGTCTTCATCAATATAACTGGCTAATAACTGAGCTGCCTGGTTTTCGAAGCTTCCTCCCAATTCCTTGGCTTGATCCAGGATCCAGTGGGTCATCGCAGGGCCTTTGGGCAGAGAGAATACTTGCTTCCAGGACCGTTTCGGGTTCTTTTTTATCCATTTGATCAGAAAATGTTTATCTTCCAGAAGTTCATCTTCAATTAACACCAGGGCTGTAGTAGCGGGTACTGAATCAAGCACTGATGTGAATTTCTCCTGATTCGCCTTACCTTTGGTCATGGATTTAACATTATGGACCACCACCATCCTGCGTTCGGTGAGAAAGGGTACAGTCTGGATCTCTGTAACGATGCTCTCGATGGTTTTAGATCTACCGTCCACAGTAGTGATATCCATGGTAGTCTCATCGCCCATTTTTGGTTTCATGCGCTCTTCCAGAAAGCTGCGGATCGCATACTCATCGTTTCCATGTAGAAGATAGATCGAAGGTGATTGGTCGCTCATATTAGTCCAGTGTCTTTATCCTGTGGGCAGGAGTGCCATTTAGGGTGTGTTTTGTAATTGAAGAGATCTTTAAATTCCCGGGATCCCCGCTGGTGGTGACTCTCCTCTGGAGCATGGGTCCCAAGGGCCTGGAGGTGATCAAAGCGAGCACACTCAATAAAGTGATTATTGGAATGCGCTCGAATTTATCGCGCGGCCGTTTCCCAACACCGATTAATCCTGCAGCGCCAGCAATTCCGGCGGCAAAACCAGAGACCAGTAGATTCGTGCCGCAATTTTTGTGTATAGCCAGGTGAGACTGGCCAGCGTTCAATTTGCCAAGAGCTTCGCTAACAGTGCTGCTCAGAAGAGTTGTTGGGATATCACCCAGTATCCAGAAACCTACCCCGTCGGAATGTCCAGCGTATGGCTTTCCAGGGTGAGTTTTTGCTAGCAGATTAAGTGTGGCGTGTTCCAGCCCGTGATTTCGTCGAGTTCGAGAAAAGAAAGAATTCATAAGGTTTCCAGTTATTGTATCAATAGATCTCGGTCTGGTGCAAAAACACCAATTGCGAAAAACCTATTGTACTAAGTTTGCTGCATATTATTCATATACATTATCCATTATTATATACTTCTGAGATAATATTATTCTCGGCTACCGGCACATGCTATAATTCTCTCGCTGTTAAAATTATTATCAGGTTGGTGTTTACTGTATGAAAATATTGGTTACAGGTGTTGCCGGATTCCTTGGATCAGCCCTGGCCCAGCAATTGCTGGAGGATGGACATCAAGTCCATGGCCTGGATGATCTCTCTACTGGAAAAGAAGCCGCTATTCCCAAGGGTGTAGTATTTGAACTGGGGGATATGCTTGATCGCCCTAAATTGTGGACACTACTGCAGGATGTAGAATGTGTTTATCACCTGGCAGCCAAAGTTGCTGTTCAGGAGTCTATTCTTTACCCCCGGGAGTATAACAGCACAAATGTTGGCGGTACGGTTAGTGTCATGGAAGCCATGCGGGACGTGGGTGTCAAAAGAGTGGTTTTTACATCATCCGGAGCTGTTTACGGCGCCCAGAAAGCGCAGCCACTGCATGAACTAATGGTTCCTTCCCCGGATTCACCCTATGCGGTTTCAAAACTCTCGGCAGAGTATTATGTCAAAACTATCGGTCAGCTATGGGGGATTGAGACAGTGACTTTACGTATCTTTAATGCTTATGGCCCAGGCCAGCATCTGCCTGCAAATCATCCGCCAGTTATTCCCAACTTTCTCAAACAGGCGGTAAAGGGCGGCAGCTTGATCGTTCATAATAGCGGAAGTCAGACACGTGATTTTGTGTACCTGGATGACGTGGTAAACGCGCTAGCCAAAGCTGGTTCAGCCACTGGTGTTGATGGCACAACCATTAACATTGGCAGCGGAAAGGAATACAGTGTTCTTGACCTGGTAAACAACGTGATTGAACTCACAGGTGCGGATACTGAAACGATTTATAACCACAAAGCAACTGGCGGTGTTTGCAGGATGAGGGCAGATATCACCCGGGCTTCCCAGCTTCTGAGATACAAACCAAAGATTAGTCTGGCGGAAGGACTGGCGCGCACCCTGGAGCGGGATCCCCGATTTAGAGCGACTGATTAGTCATATTTATTCTGTTCGCCGTGACATAAATATCAAGACTGGAATCAAACCGGCAGATGATTGTATATCCTTTCTGCTCAAACGCCCTTCCCCGGGCGCTTCTTGTCTAAAGTGGGTGCCTCCTCGATGACGGGTCGGCGAGCCCCCGAGAATTCACCAAATCTCAGAATGAATACCCTGAGGATAGACGAAGGATTGCATTTGATGAACAGCCCGGTTATTACCTTAACCAGGTTCGGCATCCGATCGACGATTTATTTTCCACTCACTATTTTTGCAAGCTAGTCTCACCTTTCGTATCCCCTGTTTCTATAATAAAATTATCCTATGTCAATCAGACTCACCGAATCGTTTTTCGCCCGGGATACTGTTCAGGTAGCCAAGGATATGGTTGGGAAGAGATTGGTACGCCTGGAGGGGCAACAGAGGATCTCGGGGATCATCCTGGAAACTGAAGCATACAGGGGGGAAGAGGACCTGGCCTGCCACTGCAGGGCAGGTCGGACGCCCAGGACCGAGATCATGTATGGGCCAGCAGGCCGGGCGTATATATACCTTATCTATGGCATGTATTGGCTGCTTAATTTCGTGACCGAGATCGATGGCTCACCTGGCGCTGTATTGATCCGCGCTATAGCTCCAGAGGAAGGCAAGCAGACAATTGCTCAGCGAAGAGGAAGCCAGCCTGAAAAAAACTGGACAGATGGGCCGGGGAAGATTTCCATAGCTCTGGGAATCACCGGGAATCTAAATGGCCTTAACACCTGCGCTTCACAAGCGCGGATTTTCGTAGAGAATGGAATGGATCTTAATCCGGCACTGATAAAAACCAGCCCCCGAGTTGGATTGGATGCCGTTCCGGAACCCTGGCGGAGCACCCACTGGCGATTTGTGGTAAATTATCAACACCTGATTAATTGATAAGATATGAAAATTTGGAGAATTTATGTTTAGGAAACGTGAAGAACCAGCCCAGGACCATACCCCTGCGCCAATCCAGAGCCGGGTTACTTCCATCCTGGGAGAAGGTACCAGCTGGAAAGGGGAAATTACCGGCAAGGGCGGCATCCGTATTGAGGGTCTCTTTGAGGGGGGGATCGACTTGGATGGCCTGATCATTGTCAGCCTGACGGGGAGGGTTGAAAGTGAACTGATCAAAGCGGATACAGTGATTATCGGCGGGTCTGTACGGAGTGATATTGAGGCGAAAAGGGTTGAGATCCGCAGCACCGGCAAAGTCTGGGGAGATGTAAAAGCAGTTCGTTTTACTACGGAAGAAGGCGCCTATTTGCGAGGAAAGATCCAAATGGAAGAGGAAAGCCCTGAAGATATACTGACAGCAGAAGGCCAGGCCCCGGAGATTAAAAAAGCAGATACCTCAAGACCAGTATTAAAACCAAAAAAATCTGTTCAAAAGAAGGGCTAACTTGAAGAAATCTCTGGCAGCGGGATTTGTTTTTATATCCTTGCTGTCTGCTTGCAGCGGGTTGATAACCTTTAGAGAAGAAATTCCTCTGCCCATTTTAACTGTGGTAAATAGTCCTGCTCCTACAAAGCTGGAGGAAGCTCCAGAAATTGTTGCGACGCCTCAGTACGCTACAGCTGTCCCGGACAGAACTTGTTCAGAGGCCTCAGGGACAATAGATAATTACGAAATTTCCTGGAAGGACGAGGTATTAACCGGAAGAATCTATCTGCCGCCTTGTTATGGTCAGGATCCAGATCTAGCCTATCCAACTTTATATATGATGCATGGGGCTACCGAGACAGATCAACAGTGGGATGACCTGGGCCTGGATGAATGGGCTGACACCTTGATCTTCGAAAAAGAGATCCCCCCTTTGATTATCATCATGCCCAGGGAAATCACCTGGATCATTTTGCCAGAAAATCCATTCGGGGACCATCTGGTTACAGCGATAATCCCCTGGATTGATGACCATTTCCAAACCCTGGAAAACAGGGATTACCGGGCTATCGGAGGGATGTCGCGTGGGGGCAACTGGGCTGTTCGGCTTGGCTTATTACACTGGGGCTTGTTTGGCTCCATAGGTGCCCACAGCACTCCCTTATTTCTTGGCGATTTGAATCGAGTACCGGGATGGGTGGAGATCATTCCTGCCTCCCAAACTCCCCGGATATTAATGGATATTGGGGAAGGTGATAATAATCTTGCTGACGCAGAGGCTTTGCACGAATCTCTGCTGGACCAGGAAATTTCCCACGAATGGCGCTTATATCCCGGACTCCATGATGAAAAATACTGGAAATCCCATCTAGGGGAATATCTAAAATGGTACAGCGCCGGTTGGGCTGAAAAATAGGTTTACACTATTAATTCAAAAAACAAAGAGGTTAGTGATGAAAACACCAACATTTAATGAATTCATGGCTATGGATCAGGATTCCATTCCACCGCTCTATCAAGTACTTCAGGAAATGGAGCTAGAAAAAGGATCTCTCGATAGCTGGATGGAAGGCTGGTCAGAACTGCGAAAATTGGTCGATGAAAGATATGCCAGGCTGTCGCTTGCTACCGAGCTCGATACCACTGATGAAGAGGCAGAAAAGGAATACCATGATTTTCTGGAAAACATCTACCCGGTCACACAGGCCGCCGACCAGAAACTTAAGGAAAAACTTCTAGCCAGTAAACTTGTGCCAGCCGGTATGGATTTGATCTTGAAAAAAATGCAAACGGAAGCAAACCTCTTTTGTAAAGAGAACCTGCCCTTAATGACCGAGGAAAGCAAATTGGGCACCCAGTACAGCAAAATACTAGGAGCACAGACCATAGATTGGGAGGGGGAGGAATTGACCCTGACCCAGGTCAGATCGAAATTACAGACACCGGACAGGGATAAGCGTAAAAAACTCTGGGAATTGATGTCTCAGAGCCAGTTGGATGATCGGGATGCTATCAACCAATTGTGGGCAAAGTTCATGGATATCCGAGCTGAGTTAGCCGCTAATGCGGGTTATCCAGATTATCGATCCTTCCGCTGGCAGCAGCGGCTCAGGCTGGATTACACACCTGAGGACAGCAAGAAATTTGTCGAAGCAATTAAACAAGTAGCGGTTCCAGCAGCAACTCGGGTTTACGAGAGATATAAACCCCGCTTGAATATTGACAAAGTGCGTCCCTGGGATTTGTTGAATAATCAGACTACCTTCAGCTTACCGGCCATCAAGGCCTTTGATACAGAAGAGGAATTTATTTCACGGGTGGGGGATATTCTCAATAAGCTGGACCCGGTCTTGGGAGGATATTTCCAGACCATGCGTGATAACCAACTCTTTGACCTGGTGAACCGCAAAGGGAAAGGTCCCGGAGGTTTCTGTACCTCGTTTGCCACCGTCGGGTTGCCATTTATTTTTATGAATGCTGCCGGACGAAGCGCAGATTTGCGAGTGTTGTTCCATGAGAGCGGGCATGCTTTCCATGTTTTTGAACGAATCAATTTGCCCTATCATCATCAGTGGCGCTCTGGTTTGGAATTTGCAGAAGTTGCATCCACTGCTATGGAATTACTCTCAGAACCTTACCTGGACAAAGACAAGGGCGGCTTTATGAGTACAGAAGACGCAGCCAGGACCCGGCTGCTGAATCTGGAAGAGAAGCTGCTGTTCTGGCCCTATATGGCCGTGGTGGTCGCATTCCAGCATTGGGTCTATGAAAACCACAAAGAGGGAAAAGATCCTGCTGCTTGTGATGCCAAATGGTCCTCTCTGGTTGATGAATATATGCCAGGCATTGACTGGGATGGATTTGAAGATATCAAGATGACAGGATGGCACCGAAAACTTCATATTCATCAGGTGCCCTTCTATTATATCGAATACGGCCTGGCCTCGCTGGGAGCATTCCAGATCATGCAAAACGCTCGCCAGGACCAGGCAAAAGCTCTTAAAGATTACAGGTATGCCCTCGCATTGGGCGGAAAAGTTTCCCTGCCTGACCTTTACCGGGCATCGGGCGCGAACCTGTCCTTTGACGCACAGACTTTGGGAGAAGTTGTAGATTTGATCGAGGAGAATCTGGCTGATTTGGAAACCAGGTTAGCCTGAAAATATTTTTAATTTGATATGGAAAGGGATTGGCATGTCTTTTGTCAGTACCTGACAGCCCCCCTCTCCGTTATAATGAAAATCCAGAAATGGTTTCAATTAAGAGGAAGATCTTGTGAAAAAACTTAAAGTTGTTATACCAATGGCAGGTTACGGAAAACGGCTTCGGCCCCATACCTGGAGCAGGCCTAAACAATTGTTGACGCTGGCAGGAAAAACTGTCATCGAGCATGTACTGGATACCTTTTCCTCCTTGTCAAAGGATATAAAAATCGAGTATGTCTTTATTGTCGGTTATCTGGGTGACAAGATCAAAACCTATATGGCGGAAGAGCATCCGGATATAACTGTTCACTTTGTCGTTCAGGATGAAATGCGGGGGCAATCTCATGCTATATACCTGGCGCGGGATTATATTAATGGCCCCATGATCATGGTTTTTGCTGATACATTGATCGAAACTGATCTAGGTTTTCTTGATGAAGAAGAATTAGATATTGTTGCCTGGGTCAAACCTGTGCCTGACCCGCGACGCTTTGGCGTTGCAGAAGTGGGAAAAGATAATCTGGTGACAAGGTTAATCGAAAAACCCAAAGCTATGGATAATAATCTGGCCCTGGTCGGATTTTACTATTTCAAGAAGGGACAGGACCTGATCCAGGCTATCGAAAAACAGATCGAACAGCAGGTGCAATTGAAGGGAGAATTCTTTCTGGCAGACGCAATTAATATCATGCTTGAGGGTGGAAAAAGTAAAATGCGAACCGAAAAAGTGCAAGTATGGTTGGACGCAGGAACTTTTGACGCGATGCTAAGCACTAACCGCTACCTGCTTGAACATGGCCATGATAACTCCGAAAAAGCTGCCCAGCGTATTGGTATTCATGTTATCCCGCCGGTATTTATCCACCCGGAGGCGGAAGTGGAATCATCTGTAATAGGACCTCATTCTACTGTGGACGCTGGCTGCAAGATTATAGGCAGCATTATCCAAAATTCTATCGTTGAAAAAGAATCCCTGGTTAAGGATGTTTTATTGAATGGATCCTTGATCGGACAGAACACATCCATTAAGGGAGGATCAACCTCAATTAATGTTGGAGATAATACCGAAATAGAAATATAAAGTTTTACTGAAAGTCCAAGGAGTCCCATGCCTCGAGATTTTATTGCCAAGCGAGTTGCTGAACTAAAACCATCGGGAATTAGAAAATTTTTTGATATTGTTGCAACTATGGATGATGTGATCTCACTAGGGATAGGGGAACCGGATTTCACAACACCGAAACCGATCCTTGAGGCTGGTATTGAAGCGCTCCGGCAGGGAGAGACCCATTACACGTCCAACGCTGGGATCTATGAGCTGCGGGAAGCAATTGCTGATATGTTGGAAGAAAAATATCAAGTCAGTTATAACCCCGCAGACGAGGTGGTCGTTTCTGTCGGTGTTTCAGAGGCTTTGTACCTGGCTTTAACCGCAGTAATCGATCCAGGGGAAGAGATCATCATCCCTACACCATGCTTTGTGTCCTACCAGCCAGAGGTGCTGCTGGCTGGTGGTGTGCCGATAGAAGTCCCCGGCACTTTTGAAAATGGTTTTCAGCCTGAACCCGAACTTATTGAACAAGCCATCACACCCAAAACCAAAGCTATATTTATTGGCTTTCCGAATAACCCTACCGGGACGGTTGCCACTAGAGAGAACCTGCTGGCAATCAGCAAGATCGCAGAAAAACACGACCTCGTGGTGATTTCTGATGAGATCTATGACAGCCTGGTTTACGGCGTGGAGCACGTATGTTTTGCGTCACTGCCAGGCATGAAGGAACGCACCATTACCCTGGGAGGGTTCTCCAAGAGTTATGCTATGACAGGTTGGAGAGTGGGATATGCCGTCGCACCAGCAAATATTATGAGTGGCCTGGTCAGGATCCATCAATATACGGTAATGTCAGCCCCGTCTGTATCCCAACTGGCCGCGCTGGCCGCTATAAATTTGGGAGCGGATGCCGCAGAAGAAATGCGTCAGAAATATGATCGCCGCCGGAAGCTGATCGTTTCGGGTTTAAATGAGATTGGACTGGAAACCTTTATGCCGAAAGGTGCTTTTTATGCTTTCCCGAAGATCTGCGGGACAGGGTTAAATGATGAAGAATTTGCCCAGCGGCTGCTGGATGAAGAAAAGGTTGCAGTGGTGCCTGGCTCGGCTTTCGGATCTGGAGGAGAAGGATTTGTGCGCTGCTCCTATGCCACTAATTATGAAAAGATCGAACAAGCACTGGACCGGATTGGGGCTTTTGTAAAACGCTGTAGTTAACTTATCCTTTGAGCCAGATCGAAAACCGGTTGCTGATATTCGATTTGGCTGATCTGCCCCCCATTTATCTTATTATTCAATAACCACCCCACTGAGATCGTCCTCCGCTTCTGGGTAGGACATATTCAGGCTTTTGAGCTTCTCGATGATGATCGATGAGATCACCAGATTTCGATACCATTTCCGATTAGCGGGGATCACATACCAGGGGGAGGACTCGGTGCTGGTCTTTTCCAGGGCGGATTCAAAGGCAGTGGTGTATTGATCCCATAACTTCCGCTCTTCTAGATCGCCCAGGCTGAATTTCCAGTTTTTATGGGGTTCATCGAGCCGGGCCTGAAGACGTTCTTTTTGCTCATTCTTGTCAATATGCAAGTAAAACTTCAAGATTGTAGTGCCTTCATCAGCGAGAGCTTTTTCAAAGGCGGCGATGTGTTCATAGCGTTTGGACCAAACCGCTTCAGGGACCAGGTCATGAACTCGCACTACCAGCACATCTTCATAATGGCTGCGGTTGAAGATCACGATCTCGCCTTTCCCGGGAGTGTGCTTATGGATGCGCCATAAATAATCATGAGCAAGCTCTTCCCTGGTTGGCGCCTTGAAACTTGCCACTTTCACGCCCTGTGGATTAACGCCCTCAAAGACATGGCGGATGGTGCCGTCCTTTCCACCAGTATCCATAGCTTGAAGCACGATCAGTACCTTGTGTTTCCCTTCCGCAAAAAGCAATTCCTGCAGCGTTTCCAATTCTTTATTCAGCTGTTGCAGATGCTCTTTGCCAACTTTTTTCCCCTTAGGGAAGACGATTTTGTCATTAGGATCCCACTTGCTGAGGTCTACTTTTTTGCCTGGTGTTACGCGATATCGCTCCATTTCTTCTCCTGTATCCTTATCCGTGGTTCGTAAAGAATTATTTATTTTACTCAGTCCAGAGACCTCTGTCTCCAGTCTTACGTCCGCAGTCATATTTATAATATAACTGGTGGATCCACTTCTACGATCCACTCCGGACCTGGATGATGGTCTTTGATCAGAGCCAGCGGATTTGGTCCCTTGACCAGGATCTGCCAGCGCCAATTCCCCCTGATCTTACTGAAGTAAGCTGGTGTTGGTCCTACCAGGTGTGTGGATCGATAACCTTCCCTTTCGATCCAGCCTTTTAATGTGGCGGCATATACACCAGCTTTTTTCTCAGCTGACCTTTGATTTTTGTCCCGGATCTCAAGCCGGACGATTTTTTGGAAAGGTGGGTAGCCTAAGCTGCGGCGGTATTCCAATTCTTGCTGGTAAAAACCCCCATAATCATGGCCTGCAGCAGCCCGGATAACATAATTATCCGGATCAAATGTTTGCAGGACTACCTCTCCACCCAGGGGACTGCGTCCTGCCCGGCCCGCTACCTGGGTCAGGACCTGGAAGGTCCGTTCAGCAGCCCGGAAATCTGGGAGATTCAACCCACTGTCCGCCAGCACAACTCCCACCAGCGTTACCAGCGGAAGATCTAAACCTTTGGCCAGCATTTGTGTTCCAATGATCACGTCAGCTTGATGGGAGGAAAATTTATCCATGATTTCCCAGTGGGCGCCCTTTTTGCGGGTTGTATCTCTGTCCCAACGCAAAGTGCGAACACCCGGAAGGAGATCTTTGAGAGCTGATTCCACCTGCTGAGTGCCGGTTCCTAAATGGCGGATGCGTTGAGATCCACAACTTGGACAAATTTTTGGGATGTTTCTGCGGTAGCCGCATAAATGACAGCGAAGCTCGTTATCTGAAAGATGGGCAGTGAGCGAAGTTTCACAACGGGGGCAGCGCAGGGCGTATCCACAATCCCGGCAGAAAATATATGTGGCGCTGCCGCGCCTGTTCAGGAACAGGATCGACTGTTGATTTCTATCTAACGTTACAGTCAATTTTTCTTGAAGCTTGGCACTGAAAATGGAACGATTTCCAGCCTTTAATTCCGTTCTCATATCAATCACATTTACTGATGGCAGATCTGCCATCAGGAGGTCATCGTCCAGATCTTGATAGCGAGAGAATGCGGGATCGTGATCAGCCTGGTTCAACTGCACCTGAATGGATTTCCTGTGGGCCAGAATGCGTTCCGGCAGTGCCAGATAATTCCAGTTTCCGCGCTCAGCCTGGTACCGGCTGGTTACATCAGGTGTAGCGGACCCTAATATACAAACAGCACTCCGGATTTTTGCCCGGTATATAGCAGTATGCAGAGCGTGATAATGGGGAGATATGTCTCCCTGGTAGTAGGAATCATCATGACACTCGTCCACCACGATCAATCCCAGGTCGGGGAAAGGAGTAAAGATAGCGCTGCGGGGACCCACAACAATATCCAGTGCCCCGTGACGAGCCAGCCGCCAGGTGTCATAGCGCTCTCCTGGGGAGAGTTCTGAATGCAGCACCCCTATCCGATCGGGGAAGCGGCTCATGAAGCGGGTTACTGTTTGAGGGGTTAATGCGATCTCTGGCACCATGATGATGGCCTGCTTTCCCGCAGCAATGGTTTCCTCCACAGCCCTTAAATAGATCTCTGTTTTTCCGGATCCGGTCACGCCATGCAGGAGGAACGGTTTGGAGATCCCGTTTTTAAATCCTTCCAGGATCAACTGCCAAACTTGCTGTTGGGCTGGGGTTAGATTAGGGGCTGATTGAGGCTTGATATCCAGGCCAGCTAAGGGGTCCCTTAACACTGGAACTTCAATGATCTTGGCCAGATCCCTTTTGACGAGGATTTTAAGGTCATTCAGATTTGCACCAGTTATGTTGTATATGACAGAAAGTGCTACTGGTTCTGTCTTCTCCATGATCAGCTTCAGCGCACTTTGCCTGCGAGCTAAGGCTTCCGGATAGCCTTTCTTGGCCAGATCGTTCATTTTCTCATGGGCTGAGTCTGGATTACCAGTGAACTGGAGTTGTCGTTCATACTTCGGTTTTACACTGGGATCTGCCAGGGTGGACTGGCTTTCAATAATACCCTTTCGGCTTAGTGATCCTGCTGTTTTGCGCCAATTTCTTTGAGGTAGAGCCCGGTCAACTTGACGGCCGCGCAGAGGTCCTCGTGAAATAAGAAGATCCAATAATCGAGTTTGGGAAGGGGATGGATCCGGAAGCAGAAGCTGGCCTTCTTCGATCAACTTCTCGCTTCGCTCCGAAAGGCGAAACTGGATATCCGCCTGGACGCTCAACCCTGCTGGAACCATGGCTTGCAGCGTGACACCAAGCGGTGACAGAGTTTCCCTGGAAATATATTGAGCAAGTTCGATCTGGTCTGGTGTTACAACAGGTGTGGGATCGATAATTTTCTGGATAGCCTTGGTTTGGGTTACACCTGGTTTTTCGGGAAAATCGATGATAATTCCCTGAACTGATTGCCGGCCAAAGGGTACTTCCACCAGTTGACCCAGCTTGAAGTCATCTTTTAGTTCTTCAGGCAGGTGATAATCGAATATTCCCTGCACGTGTGGAACGTTGACAGCAATACGGGCGTAAAAAAGAATCGTCCGGTTTTCTGGGGGCATGGGGGAATTATTGGTAATGTTATTCACGGGTTAAGACAGCCGAAGTATATCCCACCACGCTGGTATTGTCGCCGGTGATATCACCTGAATGGGCATATTTTAATATTTGACCTGCTGCGCTTCCGCCTGATTTTACAGCCCATATCACTGCCGCCAAGGCTCCCAACCCGCAGGCAGAGCCGGTGTTTTCCTGTTGGGCTTGATAAAGACTCTCTACGTCCAACGATTGAATGCCATGAATAATGGTCTGGTCCAGTTGAAAGGCTTTTTCTGCATTTTGAAAATGGGATAGGTCTGTGCTCGCGACCAATAGGGTTTTCATGGATACCATCAGCTCTGCCAAAATAATGCCCAATGACTGCATCAGGGCGGGGTCTTGTTGGCGGAGCATTAATGGGAGGATAGCAAATTTACCCTTTAGGGCACGCTGCAAAAAGGGCAAAATGATCTCAATCGCATGTTCGCTGTCATTGCGGACCTCAATTAGCTCCTCGCCAGTTTTCTCCTTCAGCGACCGATTTACAAAATCTAAACTTTCTCGGTCAACAGGAATTTCTCCCAGCGGCGTTTGATAAGCTTGGTGCCCACTGGTGAGGATGGCACCCGGATGATATTGGTGGCAAGGAGACAGGATCACAACCAGCTCTGGATGCAAATCCAGGATGGTTTTGAAGGCATATCCTGCCACGGGTCCTGAATAGAGATGGCCGGCATGTGGTGAGACCAAGGCCAGGATCTCCCCGTTGATCTCTGGGGTCTGAGCCGCCTGGATGTAGCCATCTACTGACTCCGCCAGTTTTTTGGGCTGGGCGGGATACCAGCGGCCAGCCAGCGGAGAAGGTCGAATATCGATGTTTGTTTTCATGGTCTAATCCGATTGTAGCACAGGGGTGTTTGGAAAGCATGATATGAGATCTGTTATAGCTTGCGTACTTAATCCCGTGTGGTATTTGTAAGTTCCGAATCGAAATGAACTTGAGTAAAAGATCATATTTGAACGAAATTTTCTCATTTCTGACCTGTATTTTTACCGTAAAAATCCTTGATTTTCCCTTCCTGGAGGGTAGAAACAACTACTAAGGAAATATGGGGTAAATATAACTCGTTCCAAGGCTAACAACTCTGTAATATTATTCGCTTGTTATCTATATTTTCATCTGTATACTGAGTAGAGTGAATTAATATATGCGATAGCGGAGCAGTTCGGCAGGAGGAGTAGGATGGCAGATCCAGAACGAAAACTGGCAGTACTTGCTTTGAATGATGGGAAGACAAAACAACAACTGATAGTCGAAACCCTGACTAGCTCAAATTTGATTACCCAGATCATCCAGCAGGATGATCTGGATCTGGCAAGAGCGCTGCTTGATGATTCGGAAGTTGATCTGGTGGTCGCTGAACTAGAAATTAATGGGAAGAAAATTTTCGATCTAATGGAAATCTATCAGCATCTTCCCTGGATAGTAGTGTCAGATGTGAAGGACCATAATGTTATCAAGGATGCTTTTAAATATGGAGCTGCGGACTATTTAGTGTGGGATGGGCTTGGCCCATCTGTACCAGACCTTGAGAGTATTATTCTTGATGTTTTGAAGCGCTGGAATTATGAGAATGATACATGCTTAAACGAATTGCAGTCCTTATCTGAAAATCAATCGACCGCGAATAAACTTCACCATGTCAACTTGCGGTTGGCGGAAGAATCCCATCAACGATTGTTGGCCCTGGAAGAACTTAGAGAATCTAGAGAAATGTACCGGCGATTCTTCCAGACTTCCAGAGACGCCGTCTTCATTACAGCAGTTGATGGGCGCTGGATTGACATGAATGAATCCGCTCTGGCATTGTTTGGATATGAAGATAAAGAAGATATCTGGTCAGACACAATGCTGAATTATTACTGGGACTCCGAACAAGGCCGTGAATATTCACTGAAGCTTAAAATACATGGATTTGTGAATGACCTTCCAATGAAGTTTAGAAAAAGAGATGGCGACGAAATAGATGCCTTGATCACGGCAATGCCATATGAAATCGGCGGCAATGTGATTGGATACCAGGGCCTGATACGCGATATGACTCACGAACTGAAGGCAAAAGGTGAGAACCTAAAGCTCCAAAAGGATCTTGCCATCCTCGATTCGCTTACCAGCGAGATGGGGAGTTTACTCGAACTACATGATATATACCCCAGTATTTCCAGCCACATTAAGGAAATTATTGACACAAAATGGATCAGGTTACTGAAATTTGATGGGTTTCAAAATAGATTCAAAATTGAATTTAAATGGGGGATGAATAATCATAGAGCCTGCAGTGCCAAAGAGCTGAAATGTTTTGAAGACAATTTTCAAGCCTTGATGAAGCAAACATCCCAAACAAAACAAACTGCTGTGGTGATGATGGATGACTGCCTGTATCAGGATCATGATGATTCGGCCTGGACTGAAAAATATTTTAATATTGATGGGGATATTGAAGCAAACCTGCCCCATGACCATCAATCCATAGTATTAACACCTATATTGATTAATGACCAGGTGATCGGTATCATCCATGTAAGTTTCGACCACAATAGAGCGGTTGTTTCAGACTATCTGAGCTTCTTAACAAGAACAGCCAATATTGTGGCCATTTGCCTTAAGAAAGCTTATTTGCTGCAGCACTCTGAAGCGCATGTGAAAAAGCTGGCCAGCCTTCAGCGTGTCCAGCAGATCATCCTTGATAATCTATCGTTGCCCACTACTCTAGATATGATGGTTGATCAGGTTGTAACCGAGCTGGGAGTTGACGCAGTTAATATCTTGTATCTTCATCCCGGTTTAAAATCTTTGAGATCAATTTCTAAAAAAGGATTCAGGCAGAAGGTCTTCAGAGATAGCGGACAGGAGATAGGTGAGGGTCTGGCAGGCCGGGCTGCGCTATCAAAGAATATTGTTCATGTTCGGAACCTGGCAAATTCAACCGAAAACATCAACCGGTCATTAGAGTTCTCAACTGAAAAATTTGTGACCTATTTTGGCGTTCCCTTACTTGTGAAAGACCGATTGGTTGGTGTGCTAGAAATATTCAATAGAAAAGCAATAGATCCGGAAACTTATTGGGTTGATCTCCTCAAGCTGATTGCCGGTTTGGTGGCAGTTGCGATCGACCTGCAGAATCTAACCAATGATCTTGAGAGATCTCGTAAGAAAATTGCGGTGGCATTCGATGGCGTCATCATGGGGTGGGCAACAGCTCTGGAGCTGCGAGGGATTGAGGCTGAAGGTCATGCTATCAGGACACAAGACCTTGCCAGCCGCCTGGCAGAAAAAATTGGAATTTCCGGATCAGCGCTGGAGGATATCCGGCAAGGATCCTTGCTGCATGATATTGGGAAAATGGGTATCCCGGATGAGGTGTTGTTAAAGGGATCTATTCTGAATGCCGAGGAAATGAAATTGGTTGGACGGCATCCTGTAGATGCTTTTGAACTGCTCGAATCTGTAGACGTACTTAAAGGGGCCCTGGATATTCCTCTTTATCATCATGAACGCTGGGATGGAGAAGGGTATCCTTATGGAATTGAGGGAGAAGAAATACCTCTGTCTGCCAGGGTTTTTGCGGTGGTCGATGTCTGGGATGCGATGCAGACAGACCGGCCCTACCGGAAAGCATTTTCTAGAACCGAAGCCCTGGGTCATCTTGAAGGGCAGGCTGGAAAGCATTTTGATCCAGTGGTTCTAAAAGCGTTCATAGAGATGCTGGAAGAGGATCAGAATCATGAACTGGAAGACTTGGACGCGGTGAAGCAAAAAAAACAGGCGAGGTTATCTGAAAGAGTTGCTTTGGGATCAAAAGTCTGAAGGTCTGCTCATCCTGTTTTTCTGAAAATAATTGCCCGTGTACCCTTTTTCGGTTACGCTTGAATAGGGAAGTTGACGGTTGAGTAATATATAGGTTTTCAGGTTGAATTGGTGAGGCTGGGCCAACCAAAGAAAATAAAACTTTGATGTTTTCAGTATCAATTTCCCGGGAGAATGGTACCAGTGTTGCCTGGGTTCGAGCCGCTAGTATACAAAATGGAACCAGGATTCCTGCTACAGATAATTTACAATTTTTCAATACTCCTCGGGATAGTACTGGTTATTATAATTATTTGGTCGTGGCTGTAAGCAATTGGAATGAAGTTCTTGAAGAGGGAGTAAAACTTGAATTTTTTGAAGATGCCTCATTAACCACTAAAAAGGAAGTTAATGCATTTGGTAATCGTACTTACCAGGGCACTGTCAATCGCCGAGTATCTCCTCTCGCTCCAAAAGCTGTTCTAGAACATAAGGACGGCGATTGGATCACACTCTTTACCTGTGAAGACTATGGAGAGCACTGGGTTGATTATGGGTACCGGCGCATAGTTCAGGCTGTTCTGGTAGATGTAAGCCCGACAAATTGAGCGCTACTTCTTGAAACGAAAAGCCCTACAGGGATTCCTGCAGGTCTTTTTTTATTAAATTAGTCCGAAATCTATCACTGATGAGGCCATATGTTATACTATTTTTCGATGTTTTAATTAAAGGAGTTAGTATGTATAAGGTTTCAATAGAATATTGTGTGCCTTGAAACTACCACCCCCGAGCTTTCAGTTTGGAAGCTGCACTTAAATTACAATTCTCAGATATTATCTCTGATATCGATTTGATAGAATCCGACGGTGGAGCTTTTGAGATCAAGATCAATGAGGACTTGATCTATTCGAAATTGGAAACCGGCCGCCACGCGGACCCACCGGAAATCCTGGGTTTATTTAAAGCATATATTGAGGAGTAAGTTGAATGACAGCAAAAAAAGGCAGGGTCTTCTCAGGTGCCAGGCCGACAGGCCGGCAGCATTTGGGAAATTATCTGGGAGCGATCAAGAATTATGTGGCTATGCAGGAAGATTACCGCTGTGTCTACTGCATCGTTGATATCCATGCCCTGACCACAGTTGAAACCACCAAAGATCTGGCGTTTAATACTCAGGAAATGGCCTTGGACTGGCTGGCAGCGGGTATAGACCCCAAACGAAGCATTATTTTTGTCCAGTCCCATGTTCCAGAAGTGATGGAATTACACACTATCCTGTCTATGGTGACTCAACTGGGTAAGTTAACTGCTCTGCCCACCTTTAAGGAAAAAGTGCGTGATAACCCCGATAACGTTAACTATGGATTGGTTGGTTATCCTGTTCTGATGTCTGCCGATATTTTGCTATACAAGGCGGACGCTGTACCTGTGGGCACAGATCAGATTCCCCACATTGAGTTTGCCAGGGAAGTGGTTCGTTCATTTAATTTCCGCTATGACACGGATGTTTTGGTTGAGCCCCAGGCAGTTGTGACCAAGATCCCTAAGGTGTTGGGCATTGATGGGAAACGCAAGATGAGCAAAAGTCTCGACAATCATATTGAATTAGCTTCCACCCCCGAGGAAACCGAAAAGCGGGTTTTAAGAATGGTAACAGATCCTCAGAGACAGCGCCTCACTGATCCTGGCAATCCGGATATCTGCAACGTCTACGCCTTACACAATATATTTTCCTCTCCAGAAGAGGTGGAAAAAATAAATAAAGATTGCCGCAGCGCAAGTATCGGCTGCGTAGATTGCAAGCGAATACTCGCAGCTAACTTGAACAAGAATCTGGAACCTTTCCGGGCTAAAAGAAAAGAACTGGAAGGAGATCCGGATTATGTTCGTGATGTTCTTTTGGACGGGGCCAAGCGAGCGAAAGTGATCGCTGCTGAAACCATGGAACAGGTGAGAGAAGCGATCGGATTTTATGGACTCAAGGGGTAGGTGTTGAAAGCGATCCTTCAGCGTGTTCAATCGGGAAAAGTCTCGATAGACGGAAATATGATTGCCGGGATCCAGACTGGCCTGGTGATCTTGCTGGGTGTTGGTCCAGCCGACACAAAGGCCGAAGCGGACAAGTTGTCCCTAAAACTGGCCCAAATGAGAATATTTCCGGACGAGAATGGAAAAATGAATCTTTCTTTGCTGGATGTTGGTGGAGAGGCGTTGGTAGTGCCGCAATTCACCCTCTTTGCAAATACAAAGAAAGGACATCGGCCATCGTTTGTCAGCGCCGGTCCCCCGGAGATTGCTAAACCGCTAACTGATTATTTTGCTTCTGCACTTCGAGAGCTGGGGATTCCCACTCAGGAAGGAAAGTTTGGCGCTCACATGCTGGTTGAGATCCACAATGATGGTCCAGTAACGATTGAGGTGGAGATCTAAGGTTAGCTGTGCGGCTGGATGGGGCCGGACGGATAATAATTACTTGAATAGTTGGCATATACGTAGGGGCGACGCGGTGCGTCGCCTTTTTTTGTTAAGTTGAGATATTGAGGAGTGAAGATCAAGTCTCTAATCGGAGGACTTGTGTATAGTCGAAGGGTTGCAGTCGTAGAGCCCACTTTTTTTGTCATCCAGAACTTGAACCCAGAGAAAGGGAAGGATCCATAGAGCAATAGGTTTCTCGAATCATAAACTGGAAGGGCCATTTTTGCGCGTGAAAAAAGTGAATATAGATTCTTCGCATACGCTCAGAATGACAAACTCGTATTCGATAGGGAGTTATCAAATCTAATTTTAATTTAGATTGGAAGAGGAGCATGAACTCTCCCGTCTCTTGGTCACGGCCACACTATTCCCGTCCCTTTACTGCGGTCTCCCGCCCCTACCTGCCGGTGGTAAAATCACTTCCATGGCTGTCAAGATTACCAATCACTTCAACGGACTACCTATACGTGACTTTGATGTCCGAACGGACTTGCTTTCAGTTTCCGATCTGGTAGAGCTGTGCTTTGCGGACCGACTCTCTCCTGACGGGGAAGCCTTGCTGCGGAAAATGCGCTCCTCGGCTCATAACAAACGTTTTCAGGAATGGGCTTATTCAATGGCTGGTCGGGCGTCAATGCCCTTTACGGGATATGTTTGGGAAGAGGATGGAGAGATCATTGGAAATCTCAGTTTAATCCCGTACCATGTGAGCGGGAGACAATTCTATATGATCGCCAACGTAGCGGTCCATCCTGAATACCAGCGACGAGGTATAGCCTATTCGTTGGTCAGTCAGGCCTTGTATTTCCTGCTGCCAAAAAGTCTGGATGGAATCTGGCTGCAAGTGGACCAGGGCAATCAGGCAGCGGTGGACCTCTATCTGAGGCATGGATTTATTGAAGTTTCCCGCAGGACAACCTGGATGTTACGACCCACTGACATCCCCCAGGAATTCCTTGATTGGCGTGTCCCTGAATTCACTGTAGAAGAACATAAAGCCAGGCATTGGCCCCAGCAGCGCAGATGGCTGGAGAATAATTACCCTCCTGAAGTGCGTTGGCATTTGCCGTTTCGCCCGGAATACCTGCGGGGAGGACTTCCGGGTCGATTTTCCCGTCTAATGCTTTTGGACCCTAAAATATCACAGTGGTCTGTAATAGCCGGTAATGAACTGATCGGGGTGGTTTCCTGGCAATCTTCCAAGACCCAGGCCGACTGGCTTTGGATTGCCTCTTCTCCCGAAACGGAAGGTGTTTTGCTGGATGCGTTTTTACCGCATTGGATGAATGGGACTGGTTTCAAAAGATCCCTGAGACTGAATTTTCCAGCCCGGAAAACCAATCACAGCCTTGAAACTCACTGGTTCAAACCAACTCGCACATTGATCTGGATGAAGTATGACAGATAGGTAATTCGCAAACTACAAGGAAACAAATCAAAGATAGGAGTCGCTATCTTTTAATCGTCTTACTCATTACGACTCACAGCTTACGATTTATAGCCGGATCATAATTTGCCACGACAATTTTGGAGGAATGATGAAATTAGATTGGAAGAAAACGTTTTTTATCGGCTTCGGTTTTCTGGGTATTACGGCACTCTGGCAAATATATAATGCTTTTGTACCCATCTTCCTTCAAACTGGACACCCCGGATTTGCCAGTTCCAGGGAGATTTTGGGTTTTGGTCTGAACGCCACAACCACCGGTGCGATTATGGGAATTGATAACTTGGCAGCGATCTTTATCCTGCCTATGATCGGTATCTGGAGCGACAGGATCAGGACCCCGATCGGTCGCCGCTATCCTTTTATTCTCACTGCTGCGCCATTGGCCGCCCTGGCTTTTATCGCCATGCCGATAGCTGCAGGGTTGATCAAGCCCGAACTCAATGGCATGATTGCCGGGAATACGGGCGCGTTTTCCCTTTTTATGATTGCTGCAGCAGTTGTGCTTCTGGCAATGGCGATCTTGCGCACCCCGGTGATATCTCTTATGCCTGATCTGATCCCATCACCCCTGCGCAGCAGAGCCAATGGTGTGATCAATTTTATGGGTGGAATCGGTTTTATTATTGGTGCTTTTGGCCTGGCCCTCCTGTTTGATCTCAAACCGCTTTACCCTTTTATTGGTGGAGCGGGGATCTTGATTTTGGCCGTGGTGCTGTTATTCACCACTACCAAGGAGCCCGCAGTCAATGATTTGCCCCATCTTGAAGAACATCAATTAAGTGAAGAGGAACAAGCCGTTGGAGCCTTGAAAGGTGTTTCAGTGGTCCCTAAAAAATACCGCAAATCTTTGTTTTCTTTGCTCGCTGCCATTTTTCTTTTATTTGTTGCGTATGAAGGCATTGGGACTTTCTTTACTTCGTACGCAGTCAATGAACTGGGTGTCAGCGAAGGCTTTGCACCAACTTTGTTTGGTTTAGCCGGTGTGACTTTTATTCTATTCACAATCCCGGCCGGTTTTATTGGCGAGAAATTTGGTCGCCGCAAGACTATCATCGCGGGCATCTTGCTGTTTGGAATCGATATGATGCTGGGTTACTTTGTTACCAGCTCGACCCAGATGGGCATAGTATTGGCGATCAGTGGAATAGGCTGGGCGTTGATTAACGTCAACACGCTGCCAATGGTGATCGACACTTCTGAGGATGAACGTTTGTTGGGAACTTACACAGGAATGTATTATTTGGCCTCGCAAGTTGGGGCTGCTATTGCTCCTTTGATGATGGGGTCTGTGATCGACCTGTTTGGATCCAATTTTAAAACCATCTTCCTCACCGGCCCAGCTTTTTTTGTGCTGGGTTTAATAGCCATGACCCTGGTAACCAGGGGAGAAGCCCACGTAACGGAACCGGTTATCTAAGAAATAGATAGATAGAATAGTTATATGGAAAAGATAATTTTTGATAACGACAATACCATGGGCCTTCGGACCAAGGAAATAGATGATGGATTGACCCTGTTTTATCTGCTTGGTAGATCAGATATTGACCTGGTCGGTATTACAACTACTTTTGGGAACGGGACAATTGACCAGGTTTACGGTCAAACAGTTAATCTGGTTGCCGAATTAGGGCGCATAGATATACCTGTAATGAAGGGGGCTGGAAAGCGAGGAGAAGACCCGACCGAAGCTGCCCGATTCCTGGCAGAAAAGGCAGCAGCTTTTCCCGGTGAAATTACTGTCCTGGCAACGGGTCCTTTGGGAAATTTGAGAGGTGCCGCAGAGCTTGATCCAAAATTCTTCTCTAATCTGAAAGGGATTACCTGTATGGGCGGTTATTTGCATCCCATTAAAGTTGGCAGAAGAGATGTCAACGAGTTGAATTTATCTGCGGATCCTGAGGCTTCCTTCGAAGTACTCCAAGGACCATGCCCGGTCACGCTGATGAATGCCCAGATTTGCCTGCAGGCACCTTTCCGCTGGAGGGAGTATAAGAGGCTGGATTTTTGGAGTCGAAAAACTCGTCGAATGATAAGAGATTGGCTGGTTTTGCATGCTGTATTCTGTAGTATTCCTAATTTCTATTTGTGGGATTTGCTGCCCGCTGTTTACATTTCTCACCCCGAACTGTTTGTTGATTATCAAGTGGAGATCCTATCCGATGTGGAAGATCTGGAAAATGGTACCCTGCTCCCCGCGGAACCGGATGGATCTGGGAGCGTAAATATGCCGGTCCTTATCAATGACCTGGACAAGTTTATAGAGGTCCTTTTTGCGGCCTGGCGGAAGATCGCTGTCTAGCTGATTGTTGACTTTATATTTAAAACGGCGTATACTGTTTTTGAAAGAAAGGCGGTCCATTATGCGAGTGTCGGGATTAAAAAGAATAACTGAAGGAAAATTCTAAACGCACGCTTGCTTAGGCAGCGTGCTTTTTGTTTAATGATTATTGGAGGATAATTATGGATTCTGGATTGATCGGAAAAATTCAAAAATCTAAGCTATATGCTGAAGAGCCGGAACGAATAAAGATCAATTCTCTTTCGGTGACTTTTCAAGGACAAAATAACGGCCATCAAGTAACGTTTGAAGACGGCAAGTGGCAATGTGATTGCGAATTTTTCCAGACCAGAGGACGTTGCAGTCATACAATGGCGTTAGAACGAATCCTGGTGCAGGAAGCTGATTTAACATTTGACTAAACCCGAACGACCCCGGTACACTTTATTGATAGAATCCGCTCCCTGAAAAGGCACCAACTTGGAAGGGAGCGCTTTTGTTAAATAATTCCCAACTTGACGCATATTTTTCAACCGATATAATGACTGCCATGAAATATCACATATGGACATCAGGATGCCAGATGAATGTGGCTGATTCTCGCCGTGTGGCATCTGCTTTGGAAGATTTAGATTATCAACCGACCGCTCGTGCAGAAGACGCAGATGTTATTGTCATAAATACCTGTGTGGTTCGCCAGAGCGCGGAAGACAGCGCTGTGGGGCGAATTAGTTCGTTAAAAAACTTAAAGAAACATCGGCCGGATGTTGTTATTAATGTTATGGGCTGCCTGGTTGGTATTAAAGGCACAAGAGATTTAGAAGAACAATTTCCCCATGTGGACGTGTTCTCAGCTCCCTCAGATCCTGGCCCGCTGATGGCGTTTCTGACCCAGGACAATAGTAAAGAATGGGAACAGGAAACGACTTCGCGGCGCTTTGCTTATATGGATGGAGAGCTGACTTTGCCCGCGGCAGATCAAAACCATCTGGTTTCAGCATTTGTGTCGATCGTTCTGGGATGTTCGCATGCTTGCACCTACTGCATTATCCCTTACCGACGCGGAGTTGAACGCAGCCGCCCGGTTGAAGACGTGGTTAATGAGGTGCAGTCCCTGGCGTCTCAGGGAGTGAAGGAGATCACGTTGTTGGGTCAGATCGTGGATCGCTACGGGTTTGATCTGCCAGAAAAGACTACTCTGGCTGCTTTATTGCGGTTGATCCATGATGTGGAAGGCCTGGAAAGGATCCGCTTTTTAACCTCTCATCCCAATTGGTTCAGCCCTGATCTGATGGACGTCGTTGCTGAGCTCCCTAAACTCATGCCTCATATAGAGGTACCCCATCAGGCCGGACATGATGAAGTGTTGAGAGCCATGAAGCGGGAGTACAGTGTCGATGATTACCGACAGCTTGTTCATGAAATTCGTGATCGAATACCCGGTGTAAGCATTGCCACAGATGTGATTGTGGGTTTTCCGGGAGAAACGGAGGAGTTCTTCCAGGGTTCATTCGATATTCTGAAAGAATTGAAGCTGGACGTTGTGCACCTGGCTCGTTATTCTGTTCGCCCCGGCACCGTTGCCGCACGGAAAATGGAAGACGATGTTCCGGATGAAGAGAAATGGCGCCGTTTCCGATTGATCGAGGAGCTTCAGGAAGGTATTTCTGCCGAGATAAACAAAGCTTATCAGGATCAAACTGTGGAGGTCCTGTTTGAGGAGATTAAGAAAGGGCGCTGGCGAGGAAGAACGCCAACGAATAAACTCGTGTTCGTGGAAAGCGAGCAGGATCTGCTGGGAAAAATCCAACCTGTTTCAATAACCTGGGCTGGTCCCTGGTCCATGCAGGGACGACTGTTGGAGGATTAGTTTAGGGGGGAAAGGCCTGATATGAAATCAATAAAACAATATCCCGAACCTACTGTTGGCGCATTGATCTTTAACGAAAAGGATCAGCTTCTGATTGTTAAATCCCATAAATGGAAAGGAAATTACTCAATCCCCGGTGGACATGTGGAATTGGGCGAACGACTGGAAGATGCGGTTATAAGAGAGGCCAACGAAGAAACTGGTTTGAAGTTGATCAAGGCGGATTATCTATGTCACCAACAGTTTATATACGATGACAGTTTCTGGCAGAAAAAACATTTTATATTTTTTGATTTTGTTTGCCGGGTAGCGGGTGGAGAAGTCAGCCTTAACGAAGAAGCCCAGGAGTATACCTGGGTGGACCTTGATAAAGTTGATGAATACCCGGTTGATAAATATTTGAAATTTTCCCTCGACAAGGTGAGATCCAACCCTGGTATCTTGAAACAGGTGGGGGGAGAGCCAATGGGGGATGATTTGCGGGTACAATAAAATTCACTCATGGCCCAGAAAACTAAAAGACAAATTTTATCCCTATTATTTATTCTAGTAATCATTCTCGGCGCTTGCAACTTGCCTGATGTGAGTACAGGACTAGAAGGTAAACCGGGTGCGTTATATACTGAGGCGGCAATGACCGTCTCGGTCCAACTTACCGCGGCCGGAATCGACCTCTCAAAGAATACCCAGCTTCCTGCCACACCAGCGCCAGATGGCACTCTAGTAGCGTTTCCGAGCTCAACTTTTACGCCGGATGGAGTGGGAGATGCGTCCCCTGAGGGTTGCGATCAGGTGAAATTTGTTAAAGATGTAACCATCCCGGATGAAATGGACATTGCGCCTGGGGAAAGATTTACTAAAACATGGCGCCTGCAAAACGCTGGATCCTGCCCCTGGGGAATTGGCTACCTGCTATATTTTGAAAGCGGTGATATCATGGGCGGCCCATCTTCGCGGGACTTGACTTCCGAAACTATTCAGCCGGGTGATAATCTGGACATTTCTGTTGATCTTGTGGCACCCGAAGAAACAGGAACCTATCAAGGATTCTGGAAACTTCGTAATGTAAAAGGTGAAGGTTTTGGTGTGGGAGAGTACTCAAAAGCCTTCTGGGTGAAGATCAATGTGGTTGAAGGGGCCGGAATGATGCTTGATTTTAATGTTCGGGCTGATGAGGCTGCCTGGGGTAGTGGATCTGTTCCGGTCGATTACACTGATTTGGGTGGAAATATCCTCAGTTTTGACCACCCCGGAGGGCCAGAAGATCCATATGTCGCTCTGCTGGACCAGCAGTTCCTGGAAGGTGGGAGAATATCCGGGATATTGCTGGCTGCTTACCCTCCTCACGGTTCGGGAAAATATATCATCGGCCGCTTCCCAAACTATAAAGTCAATGGGGGCGATTTGTTATTCGGCCGAGTAGGCCTGTCAACAAATGTCAATGGGGTCTGCGGAGATGGAGATGTGACGTTCAAAATCAACCTGATGGTAGGGGGAGATTCGGCAACTATGGTCACTCTTTGGGATTGGAATGAGGTCTGTGACAACCAGTTAAAATCTTTTGAGATAGACCTGGACGATTTCAAGGGTGAGGTAGTGCAGATCTTCCTGGTTGCGATTGCGAATACTGACTCGTCTAAAAACTTTGCTGTTTGGGATTCACTCTCGATCCATCGTTAAAACTGTCCTGTGCCAGCCTTTTGAAATTAAGGTAGAATTAATTTGACTGCCGAGTAGAGCACAACGCTAGTGGTACAATTAATGCTCAAAATAGGAAGGAAAAGATCCTATGAGTAAACAAGAATCAACAAAAGAGATCATCAACTCTTACCGGAAAAAACAAAACCAATCCTGGCAGAATATCGCTATGTTTGTGGGAGCTGCCCTATTAATCATCTTAGGAGCAGCTTTATTGATCACCTGGTTGACAGGCGCGAAGATTGAAATTGGTGGGATATTCGCATCCAAGACACCCACTCCCACCATCACGTATACGCCCAGCCCTGTTCCACCTACTGCCACAATAACATTTACACCTACGGAAGCAATTCCGACAGACACCCCGGCTCCGAGTCCAACACCGACGCGTTCCGGAGCAGTGATCTATATTGCTGAAGAAAATGACACTTTTGCTTCCATTGCCGAACGTTTTGATATGGATATCTTCACCCTGCTGGTTTATAACGCTGGGGAAGATCGATTGAACCTCGATATGTCCAATCCGATCCTGTTTGTAGGCGACGATGTATTGGTGCCAGCTCCCGGTGCGACCGTTCCAACACCCACTCCGATCCCGTTTGATGTCCTGGTTGGATTCAGGGTGGAATATATGGTCCGCCCTGGGGACTCTGTTGGGTCGATTGCTTACCAGCTTCGCAGCACCGTGGATGATATACTGGAATATAACGAGCTGGAAGATCCCAACGCAATATATCCCGGTCAGATCCTGCTGGTTCGGGTCAATTTAGTCACCCCCGAGCCCACTGAAGAGGGCGCTGACGAGGGTCCTGCAAACACACCCGGATCGATCTCTACCCTGACGCCGACACCGTAAAAGAGTAGATTTAGAATTAATATAATCAGGATACGATTTCCTCTAAGGAAACCGTATCCTTTTTTGTTGGGTGTGATATACTCCTTATTGATAATGATAACCATTATCAATAAGGAAATAGATCATGTCAACTGTTCAGATGACCCAACTTCTCTCAAATTGGAAGAATTCCCTCCATCAGCACGGTTACAGGGTGACACAACCACGTTTGCAGGTGATGAAAATCATCACCGCCAGCCCAGTCCCTCTCACTCCTCAGGATATTTACCATAAATCATTGGATCTAGATTCTCCTCCCGGAATAGCCAGTGTTTACCGGACACTGGAGATGCTGGATGTATTGGGTTTGATCCAACAAATCCACAAGCCGGATGGCTGTCATGGGATCTGGCCTGCAGTGGATGGGCATAAACACCTGCTCCTTTGCAGAAATTGCGGGCAGATGCAGGTCATCGAAGGTAATGAAGGGATTACTGAGTACATCAGTAGGATAGAGAAAGATACTGGATATAAAGTGGATGAACATTGGCTGCAATTGTTTGGCCTTTGCGGTAAATGCGCTAAGTAGAGTTTGAAGGAATTTGTATATGAAGGGAATTTGGAACGGAGTTTTCCGATTAGGCTTATATCTTATTGCTGTATTTCTCGTTTCTGCATGCGGAAGGCAAACTGATGTAAATCTAACTCCGCAGGAAGGTAAAACCCGGATAGTGGTAACCACAACCTTTATTGGTGACGTGGTGAAAAATATCGCGGAAGATAGAGTAGATGTTTATGCGCTGCTAACTGCAGGGCAGAATCCTCATTCTTACCAACCTGCACCAAAGGATTTGGTTGCAGTGTCAGAGGCTGATTTGATACTGGTCAATGGTTTTGGGTTGGAAGATTTTCTAGAAGACCTGCTATCTGGTTCTGACACAAAAGCAAAAGTGATTGTTGTATCTGAAGGCATCGCTCCGTTGATGATGGGTGGACATATTATAGGCGAGGATGATCATGGCTCGGAAGATCCTCTGGAGGCCGTGTTGGGCCAGGATCCCCATGTCTGGTTTGACCCCAACAATATATTGGTTTGGGCTGAAAATATAACTATTGCGCTGGCAGAAGAAGACCCAGAGAATGAGGCCTTTTATCAGGGAAACTTAGATAAATTTCAGAAGCAGTTGATGGAGCTGGATGTCTGGATCCGTGAGCAGATCGAAATTATTCCCGAAGATCAACGTGAGCTGGTGACAGATCATTTTACCCTGGGTTATTTTGGAAACGAGTACGGCCTGGCCCAGATCGGGACTGTTATCCCGGCCTTGACAACAGAAGCACAGACATCGGGTATGGAACTGGCGGAGTTAATAAACACTATACGAGAGTATCAGACCAAGGCAATTTTTATAGGAGCGGACTTTGATCCCAATCTGGCGCAGAGAGTTGCAGATGAAACCGGGGTGGAGTTGGTCACTTTATATTTTGGCTCGCTTACTGATGGAGAACCAGCCGGGACCTACCTCTCTTTTATGCAATATAACGTGAGTGCCATTGTAGAGGCACTTCGATAGGCAAATACTATGAAAAACCTGATTAAAACTCTCCGAAAAAAATCCTTTTCGAGACGATATGCTCCACATATGAAGGATGCACCACTCCTGTCCGTGCAGGATATATCGGTTCATTATGAAACAGGATTGGTGTTAGACCGGATCAACTTCGATTTGCGACGGGGTTCTGCTGTGGCCGTGGTGGGGCCAAATGGAGCTGGAAAGACCACCCTATTTAAGGTGATTGCTGGCGTTCTTGATCCCGGAGAAGGGGTGGTCCAGATTTCCGGACATGAACCTGGCGGACACACATGTATAGCTTATGTGCCTCAACGGAGCACTGTAGATTGGACTTTTCCGGCTACAGTGGCAGACGTGGTCATGATGGGCAGGATAAACAAGATGGGTCCATTTTTATGGCCTCAGAAAGATGATTGGGATGTGGTTTATCACTCGCTTGATTTTGTGAACCTGTCTGCCTACGCCAAACGCCAGATCAGCGAACTTTCAGGAGGGCAGCAGCAGCGCATGTTCATGGCTAGAGCGCTGGCACAGGAAGCTGAATTAATGCTTCTGGACGAGCCCTTCAATGGCCTGGATGTCCCTGCCCAAGAGAAGATCCTCGAGATCATGGCTACCCTAAAGCAGCAAAATGTAACCGTGATGATTTCGATGCATGACTTGCGCTTGGCAGCCGAACAATTTGATCGAGTAATGCTTCTGAATAAAAAATTATTGGGATTTGGTGTGCCGGAAGAAGTGTTTACCAGAGACCTGCTCATGAAAGCTTACCAGGGGCACCTTCATTTTGTGGAAGGGGAATTTGATACACTGGCTGTGGGAGATGACTGCTGTGAGGGAGACTATCATGAATATCGTTGATCTAATATTAACACCCCTTAGTTATTCCTTTATGGTGCGTGGCTTAACCGCAGCGGTGCTGACTGGTATTGTTTGTGCTGTGATCGGGGTTTATGTTGTGGTCCGGGGACTGGCTTTTTTTGGTGATGCCCTGGCCCACTCGATACTGCCTGGCGTAGCGGTTGGATACCTGATCACAGATGGAGCTCGAGAGCCGCTTTTTTGGTGGGGAACCGGCACCGCAGTTGTGGTATCGCTGGTGATTGGCGCGGTGAGTAAAGGTGCCAGGATCAAACAGGACACGGCGATCGGTATTATTTTTGCTGGTATGTTTGCTCTGGGTATAGCCATCATCTCCACCGTAAAGAGCTACACCGTGGATTTGACTCATTTCCTATTTGGGGATGTGCTGGGGGTTTCCGGGAATCAGTTGATCACTATTGCAATCTTCAGTGTTCTAATCGTGGTTCTGGTGATCGCTTTTTATAAAGAATTTCTGGTCTTGACCTTTGACCCCACACTTGCAGCTACTTTGAGGATTCCCACCCGCATTTTTGAATATCTGCAGTTGGTGTTAATTGCCTTAACCGTTGCAGTCTCGTTCCAGGCAGTGGGCGTGGGCTTGATGGTGGCTATGTTGATCACTCCGGCAGCAGCGGCTTTCCTGCTTACCAAGCGCTTGCCAATTATGATGATCCTGGGGGCGATCATCGCATCAGTTTCCGGTGTGATCGGGTTGTATATTTCTTATTATGTCAATGTCGCATCCGGACCAGCCATAGTGCTGGTTGCAACCGGGTTTTTCGTGATGGCCTGGGGGTATTCAAAAATTCGGACCCAACGGATTATCTCGGATTCCAAACAAGAGATCAGGCCTGCTTAATTTTCAATCTGGATTCAATAAACCAGAACAGTCCCGCCAGTAGACCCAGGAATAGCATCAGGTAAACTGCTACCAACCCCAGGCCGGTCCCATCCACCCATGCCCCATACAGCAGACCTGCTATCGTGCTGAATAGGGCAACCCAACCCACATAGACCCAGGCCTTAAGTCGTCCGATTATGGAGGATGTAATCAGGATGCTTTGCAAGCTGAGTTCCGGATCTGAGATTAGGTATGCTAATAGCGGCCCGCGGTGCATTCCTAGATCCAGGAACATCCGGGCGATTGGTACTTCAACCAGGGTTGGGAAATACATAAAAACGCCAAAGATCACTCCCGCAAAATTCCCCAGAACAGTATTTTCACCGGCGATTGCCTGGATCCATTCTGGTTTGATCAGTTCTCGGATCACACCAACAGCAAATACTCCTAAGATTAAGAGGGGAAAGATCTGTTTTACAAAACGCCAGCTTTCCCACAAGAAATCCCTGGTTTCATCCTGGGTCAATTGAGTGGGAATCATCCAGGTTAAAACAACGATCAATATTAGTACCCCGAAGAACTTGCCAGTCAGGAGCAGAGATACACCTCCGGGATATGGACTGATTCCCAGGCTTGCGAATATCAGAGTTAAACCTACCAATATTGTAGAAAGCCAGGTCCAGCCAGTGATCCCGTCATGGATCTTCTCAATTCCTTTCCAGGCAGCCAGGCCGATCAGAGTCAGCATGCCTATTAAGAAAAGCCCCTGAACCGTAACTCCTTCTTCTCCCCTGGAGGGATCAAAAGGCACAAGGTCAATCAATTTTTCCTGGAGGGGATGGATTCCGGGGATTGAAAGGTCAAGTTGATAATAAACAGTTTTGAGGATGTCGATCTGAAATGTGCCTACGACCAGCAAGGCAACCAGTACTAGCAGGAATATGACAGCGACTTTTTTCATTTTGGCCTGGCCGGCAAAAAGCGCGTCGGTTCTCTTATCATGTTCGGCATCAGCCTTCCGGAAGATCAAAGCCATGATGATGCCCACCCCAATACCGAACGAGATCGATAATATTAGTCGAGCGATGGCCAGGTCGATGCCAATTACTGCCCCGGTATAGGTAAGGGCCAAAATATTCACAGCGGGTGCCACAAAAAGGAAAGTGATGGCGGGTCCCAATCCAGCACCCTTCTTGTGGATGCCCGCGAAGAGTGGGATTACTGTGCAAGAGCAGATGGCTAGCAGGAAACCTGCTGCAGCAGCGGCAGGATATGATATATATTTTGGTGTATTCCTGCCCAAGAAGCGGGTCACAGTTTCTTTTGGGATCAGAGCGGTCATCGCGCCTGCAATCACAAAAGCGGGCAATAAACACAACAGAACATGAGCGGCCAAATAGGAAGTTAGATTACTCAGACCGCTGAAGAACAGTTTGTAAATTAGAGTTAAGACTGATTCCATAATGTTCAAGTTCCTTGTAAGATATTCGAAAAATTGAATATGTCTGTATAAAAAAACCTGCAATGGCGGGAAGAAATATAGAACGAATTTTTTTTATCCCAATGCGTTGGTCAGAAAAGAGGTTAATTCGTTTTGGGAGGGAATCCTGCCACTGACGACGACTTGGTCATTGATTACCAGGCCGGGGGTACTTAGTACATCGTAGTCCATGATCTTCTGGAAATCCGTGATTTTTTCAAATTCGGCCTCGATGGCAAGATTCTGAGCGGCTTTTCTAGCCTCTTGTTCCAACTTTTTGCAGTTAGGGCATCCTGTGCCGAGAATTTTTATTTTTAACATGATGACTCCTATTTATTTACCGGATTAGGTTCAGGAATACAGTGGGGACAATCACACTTAGCGTGTTTTTTCGTTTCTGTGATTTTTGGGAAGGTGTTCTTTGGAATGTTGAAGATATCCGCGGCAGATTCCAGGAGCTGAAAAAGACCTTGATTGGCTACGCGGTAGTAAATATATTTTCCGTCGCGCCTGGTCTCCAAGATGCCGGTGTCCCGCATCACCCTCAAGTGCTGAGAGATGAAGGCCTGTCGTTTGTTAAGCACTGTTTCTAAATGACAAACGCAGGCTTCTCCATAACCTATAGTATATAAGATTTGGATGCGGAAGGGCGATCCAAGGATCTTGAAGTATTCAGCGATACGGAATTCCCCGTTACCTTTAGTCATATTCATAATAATGAATATGTTACTTCTGGCGAGGCAGTTTGTCAACCCCCTGGTTTAATCACAGAACTTGTATGTGCTAAACCGGAGGAAGTAGATTATGTGATCTCAAAAACCCATTCACCTTTTCTCATTATGGGATGTGATTTTCCGTTTTGATCATATCCGTCCACGTCTATCTCGGAAGATCCGATCATGAAATCATAATGGACGGTGCTGTGATTGCCGCCCGCAGCTACAAATTCGTCCGTTGCCATATCATCTGCCCCGGCTAAACATTCGCGAATGCCCCTTCCAAGCGCAATATGAATAGATGCGTTCTCATCTAACAGGGTGTTGTGGAAGATCACTCCAGCCTGGGAAATTGGAGAACTATCTGGAACCAGAGCCAGTTCTCCCAGTCGGCAGGAGCCTTCGTCGATTTCAATGGTCTTTTTTACAAATTCCTCACCAGTCTTGGCTTGAACTTTGGTGACCTTGCCTTCCTTAAATTCCAGATAGAGTCCGTCCACGAATCCATCACCCATGGTGAATGGTTTGGTAGAGGAAACATACCCCTCAACCCCCATCCTGTCTGGCAGGGTGAAAACCTCCTCAGACGGCATATTGACGGCGTTCTCCCGACCCTCCCTATCTTTCAGAACAGCGGTTTTCCAGCGATGACCTTCTGGGAGCTGGATTTTCAGATCTGTTCCAGGGCTTTTAAGATGGATGTATTGATACCTCTTCTCTGTCAAGTTGTCAGCGCGGTTGATCAAGGAGGAAAAATGCCCTTCCCAATATTTAACGGGATCGTCCTTATCCAGCCGGTAGAACTTGATTAAATATTCTGAGATTTTTTCTACTGCTTTTTCCGGAGGAAGGTCCGGAAAAACTGCTTGAGCCCATGGAGTGGTCGGATATAGGATAATGATCCAAGGAGTTGGATTCTGAACCAGATATTCATTCGCTTCCCGGAATGTTTCTGAGCGGCTCTTTTGCATTTCAGAGAGCAGGGAGCTGTCAATATCATTAAACATATAAGGATCAGATCCCCCAATATAGACCCTGGCATCTTTCCTTTTGGCCGCCTCAATGATCTCATTTACAGACCAGGTAGGCATTTCCAGGAAGGAATCCCGGGCAGCATTTTTGTATCGGATCAGGTCGAGTTCCGGATCTCCCCAGAACACCTCAACCAGCGGCGCTCCCAGCTGATAAGCATTGGCAGTGAGCTTCCTGACCAGAGGAGCAGCTTCTAGTGGAGTATAAAACCTGGCTGATCTGCCCGGTAAAGCCCCGATCCTGATCCGCTGTCCTGTTTTATAGTTAAGCCCGACTTTCATGATCAGCTCGGCATAACTTTCTAGATATTTTTCAAACTTCTTGGCCATCTTGGTGTTCCTCTGGAATAAATTTTTTTCTGGGCTTTGTCTTTGATTTACTTGACAGCGGATTCCCTGATTTTCCTGAGAGCCCATTCAGCAGCTTCGCTTATTAGGGATTCTTCGTCCTTCAGAGCTGCTTCCAGGACCGGTATAGCATCCTTTTCGCCACGGTTTCCGAGAGCAATTGCGACATTCCGCAAATATCCCCTGCGTTTGGTCCTTTTGATAGGGCTGCCCTTAAAACGGGCACTGAATCCTTCTTGGTTGAGCCGCATTTCATCAATGAGGTCAATGTCCGTCAGCTCAATTCGCGGCTGCAGCGCCTCTAGTATGGAAAATGACTGCTTTCCAGGTTTATTCCAGGGACAGACGATCTGGCAGATATCGCAGCCAAATATCCAATCGCCCATTTTTGATCGCAGTTCAACATGGATTTCCTCCCGGTGTTCGATAGTAAGGTAAGAGATACAACGAGAAGCATCCAGGGTGTAAGGTTCTTTGAGAGCACCGGTAGGACAAGAGTCAAGGCAGCGCGTGCAGGTGCCGCAAAAAGACTCAGTTAAAGGTAAATCAGCAGTCAGTTCCAGGCCAAGAAGGATCTCAGAGAGGAGGAAATATGATCCATGATCGCAGTTGATCAGGGTTGTGTTTTTACCGATCCAACCTAATCCAGCGCGCATGGCCAGCTCTTTTTCGAGAAGCGGCCCGGTATCGACATACCAGCGGTTGGGTACAGTATCTCCAACCAAACTTTCTATGGCTTCCACCAATTCTTTAAGCCGTTTCTCAAGTACCGCATGATAATCCTGATTCAAAGCATATGAGGCGATGTTGCCGCCCTTTACATTACCTCTCGGTGTAGGATAAGGGCTGGCGAGGACCAGGATCGATTGGCACGCAGGCAAGATCTTCCGCGGATTCGAGCGTCTTTCCAGGGAGCGTGCAGTCCCCAACCAACCCATGGAAGCGTTGTATCCCGATTCCAGCCAGTCCTGGAAGAAATCCAGGTGATTCGGGGCGTCGGCCGTGGTCACTCCCACCAGTGGAAATCCTAACTCGATGGCTTTGTCTTTGATCTTTCGGCTGAGTTCGCTTTTTTCCATTTTCAGGGCACCCATCCCGGCTGGAAGCCGTTAATGATCAGGCGTAAAGGATCGCCGCCGGCCGTGTTGATCAGCCAGATCTCTGGTGGATCGGAGAGAGCCGCCTGGTTATAGCGCACATACGATAATTGCTTTCCGTCTGGGTGCCAGGCAAAGGATGTATGCTGATAATCTATAACTTCTGAAAACTGAGTGTTTTCCCCACTATTTATATTCAATATCCACAGCTCCCGTCCTGGAGTCCACAGAGCGGGATCGAGGGATTTGTGACTGTATGCTAAATTCAAACCTACTGGAGCGAAGCTGGGATTGAGGTCTTCCGGGAAGCTGCCGTGTGATAGATCAAGGATTGTGTTTTCCCTCAGGTCATATAGCTGGAGATGGCGAGGTGCGAGGGTATTGCTCAGAAACAGTATCTCGGAGCAGACGAAATATCGACCATCTGGTGACCAGCTGCCGTCCCCGCCGGTTTCGTTGGGAAGGAATTTTTTCTCTTCAGTGACTGGATTCCAAAAATGATACCCTTTTTCTGTTTGGTTGTAATAGGCAAGCCACCCGGATGGGGACCAGAGCGGTTTTTCAAGATATTGATCCTCTTCTTCCAATTCGATTAGGGTCATGACTTCCAGGTCCAATACCTGAACTGTGGGAAGCATACCTGGTTCACTGGGAATATATTCGTAGGCTAGAAAATATCCATCAGGAGAAATTCGGGGAGTGGTACACAGCCCATCAGAGCATGACGTAATCTGTCTGGAAGTCTCAGCTAAACGATCAAGGACCATGATCCTGCTGGTGCCATTTTCACTGGTGGAGCTGTAATAGATTTGCTCACCAGCAGCTGAGATGGAATAATCCAGGACCCCGTTAACTTCTTCTGTCAATGTCTGACTCTCCCCACTAATTGGATTGACCAGATAGAGATTACTGGTATCGTCCGCTGGCCATAGGTAGGTCAGTAAGATTGGGCTGACAGTCAGTTCTTTAATCAATTTGCTCTGCAATGGTAGTCTGATCTGTGAACGGGCTCCCGTCTTCAAGTGGAAGGTGATGATCTCTCCCGCTGGCCAAGATCTATTGGGGGTGAATATGAGTTGGGTGTTATTTTCGTTCCAGCTGTAAACACCAGGCTGAGATGGTACCAATGAAATCTGATTTTCAACGCTTTCACTATCCATGGATCTGGTGAAGCTGATCATTAGCGGCTGCCGGCCGTGGAGTTCTCCGTCAGATGGTTGAAGGTCCTCAATACGGGGCGCAAGCTGCCAGCCGATCAAAATTACTATCAGCAAAACAACAAAACCCACGACTAGCCCGATTTTCCATCTCATGACCCAATTATAATCGACATCATTCATCAGTAGTTTCTCTCCAATTTGGTCTCGAAATGTTGACCAGCAGGTGATTTTACAGCTTTGAGAGGAAAGAAAATCGGGGTTTAGTTCATGTTAGAATGATAGCTATGAAACGCTGGCAGTTTTGGGTTGGACTGGCTTTAAGTGCCGTTTTCCTCTACTTCGCGCTGCGAGGATTGGGGATAAATGAGATCTGGGAACCGTTAAAATCTGCCCAGTATTGGTGGCTTTTACCAGGGGTGGCGGTATATTTTATTGGTGTCTGGGTTAGAGCCTGGCGCTGGCACTACCTGCTGCGTCCAGTGAAACCAGTTTCCACTAGAAAGATGTTCCCTATTGTTGCCATAGGTTATATGGGAAATAATATTTACCCTGCGCGGGCTGGAGAAGTTCTGCGGGCTGTAGTTCTCAAACGCAAAGAAGCGATACCGGTTTCCGCCTCCCTTGCAACTGTGATCGTTGAGCGAATTTTTGATGGCGTGGTCATGCTGGGATTTGTTTTCCTCAACCTGCCCGAGCTGGCCACTTTGACCGGAACATCGGGTTTTATCGGTAATATCCAAACACTGGCATTATGGGGATCTGTAGCATTTTTAGGAGCATTGGCGGTTTTTATGCTGGCAGCCATGTTTCCTACTCAGGCTGAAAAAGTGACTGATCGGTTGATTGAGATTTTCCTGCCTGAACGATTCCGAGAAAAAGTTCAAGAGATCATCATAAAATTTTTACACGGTCTGGAATCCCTCCGCTCACCAAGGGATGCGGTGATGGTGTTTTTTACATCAGTTGTGATCTGGCTCCTGGAAACCGGAAAGTATTGGTTTGTGATGCAAGCGTTTGATTTTCAGGTTAGCTTTTTTGCTTTGATGCTAATGAACGGCATTGTTAATCTGGCAACCACCATTCCTTCTGCACCGGGATATGTAGGTACTTTTGATGCCCCGGGAATCGCGGTCCTCTCTGCTTTTGGCGTGGATCAAGGAATGGCAGCCGGATATACGCTGGTTTTACATGCGGCTTTATGGTTCCCGATCACTTTGCTCGGCGCTTATTATATGGTACGAGAGGGGATCCGTTGGCAAGGGGGTGAGGTGGTTGACCAAAAGGATACAAGCGAGGAAGTTCCTGATTAATTTAGGCGTTATAATAACCGCAAGGCATTCTTTGTTATGAAAATGTCTTTTCGAAGGAGTACATTTCATGAATCAGGCTAAGAAAAGATCATCCTACCGCGTATTGATCGCTGATGATGTCCTGGAAACACGCCGGAATACCCGCCTTATGCTGGCTGATAATCCCATGGTGGATATCGTTGCCATTGCCCATAATGGCCGCGAAGCAGTTGAGCTGGCAAAAAAACACCAGCCAGATATTGCCCTGCTGGATATCAATATGCCAGAGATGAATGGCTTCGAAGCTTTTCAAGAAATGTACAAGATCTTTCCCACAATGGCCTGCGTGATCATTTCGGCTGAAGATGATAATCAATCTTTCCGGTCGGCTATGAACGTTGGTGCGAGGGAGTACCTGGTTAAACCATTTACGGTATATCAATTGAATAATGCAGTAAAACGTGTGGGCGATATTGTTAAAACCGAACGGGAAAAAGCAGAAGTTGCTGGCCGATTAAAAGACCAGCGATCTTCTTATTTGCTGCAGCTGGCGACGGAATATTCCAGATCCCGACGGACGGATGATGAGGCTCTAGAGGTTTTTGAACAGTTGGCGGCAAATCCCAAGTGTGAAGTGCGCTGGCTTCGGACCCTGGCTATGCTGTACATCATTCGCCAGGATTGGATGAAACTTCAGGTGCTGGCAGGGCGTCTGGCTCGCCAGTTTGGTTAATCTTCAATTTCAAAGGATTTCTTAATGAAAACTGCAGTTGTTGGGGCTGGATATGCCGGATTATCGGCAGCCTACGATTTAGCGCGTGCCGGACATGATGTTGTAATTTATGAAGCCTTAGATCGGCCCGGTGGCCTGGCTGTAGGTTTTAAAGAGCCCAATTGGGATTGGTCAGTAGAGGGTTATTACCATCACTGGTTCGCTTCCGATGAACACATGTTGGGTTTGATTGATGAGCTGGGTTTCTCGGAAAAGGTTCGTTTCCCGAGGCCGTATACGGTAATGATGCATAAAGAAAAATGGTATCCATTTGATTCCATTCTGCAGGCTTTGATGTACCCGGGATTGGGTTGGGGAATCAATAAGGTTCGGTTTGGTTTAGTCGGGCTTTACCTGCGCTTGACCAATAACTGGCAGGCGATGGAGAAAACAACTGTAGATGCCTGGATGCGAAAATGGGCTGGAAAGAAGGTATATGAAACCATGTGGGAACCGATGATGAAAGGAAAATTCGGTTCCCATTATAAAGATGTTAATATGGCCTGGATGTGGGCCAGAATGCATGCCCGCACCTCTCGGTTGGGCACTTACGTGGGAGGTTTTCAGGCATTTACGGATGACATGATTGGCGTTTTGACGGAACTTGGGATTGAGATTCGCCTCGATACCCCTGTGAAAGAGATCTCTGAAAGTTTGGAGATCACTTCAGACGCCGGCAAGGAAAAATATGATCGAGTTTTGGTAACAACAGCTCCGGCGTTGCTAGCCAGGCTTGTGCCTGCCCTGCCGGAAAGCTACCAATCCGGGTTGAAGGACCTCAAGAGTATGGGAGCGATTGTGCTCACCATGTCGATCTCCAAACAACTTTCTACCCAAGGTTATTATTGGTACAACATCCCTAAAGACCAGGGATATCCTTTCCTGGCCGTTGTGGAGCATACCAATTATCTTTCCCCGGACTATTTCGGGGGAGATCATATTATTTACTGCGGAGATTATCGCGATGCAGACCATCCTTATTTTGAGATGACCAAGGAACAGATATTGGAAGAATTCCTGCCGCCATTAAAGAGGATCAACCCCGATTTTGATCCAAGCTGGGTAAAGAAATCCTGGCTGCACCGCACCAAATATGCCCAACCAGTACCGGAGTTAAACCATTCTGAGCGAATCCCACCTATCCATACACCCATCAAAGGATTATATTTCGCCAGTATGAGTCAAGTCTACCCCTGGGACCGGGGAACAAATTTCGCGGTTGAGATCGGCCGCCGGGCAGCAGGGATGATGATGGAAAAGTAAACGAACCGATCAAATTAAAGATCAGGATACGGTTTCTTAAAGGAGACTGTATCCTTTTTGTTATAAAACAGACTTGACTTTTTCCCTAACATTGAGATCTGGGCTGAAAACCGGGC
>CAZOUN010000011.1:0-2016 GCA_964582965.1 uncultured Anaerolineales bacterium
TGTTCAACCTTGATTATGTGGCGGCTTTGCGCCACATCAATACTTAACCGTTATGTACATTGGGCCAATCTCATAAACTTTATGAACCGTTTACTATTTTCACTTGCAAAGACATGGATAGGCGGCTTGCTCCTTCACTGGATCATAGCTTATTTTAGTTTTGCAATTCCTGGGGAGAAATTGATTGAAACGGATTCTGTATTGGCTTTTCATCACCCCGAACCATCTTATCCACTTCATATCCTAATCCTTCCGAAAGCAAAGTTCAGGTCTTTGAATGATTTACCATCAACTGACCTTAAATTTGAGTCTGGTTTATTTATGGCTGTAAAGAAATTGGTTAAACGATTTGACCTGGGAGCTGTGGGATATCGATTAATTGCAAATGGCGGCAGCAACCAGGAAGTGGATCACCTTCACTTTCATCTTGTGTCTGATGAGTATGAAAGGGAATCTGGATCGCGTACATAACCCCCGCTCCACCCGACAGCCGGTTAAGGTGGACGTGTAGGAAAATGGATCATTCAAACAAGGCCCGGCCGCGGCTGCCCTTCACAAGATGCTTCGCAAAGCTCATCCGTTAGGTGGCATTATTGCATCCTTGCAGGATGGAATATCGTAAACTAATCTAAAAATAGCCGATTTATAGTTTTTCTCAAAATAGGAGGATCCACATTGAATACAAACAAAAAGAACGCCAGAATTGCAGGGTTCCTGTATATTATTTACATCGTAATTCACGCCTTCGCAGATGTGATTGGGCGTTCTAAACTTATTGTTTTCGGAGATGCCGCCACAACAGCCCAAAATATTATGGCTTCTGAGTGGCAATTTCGTATCGGTTTTATGAGCGACCTACTCGCGGCAGTGTTGTTTTTTTTGGCGGCCTGGGCTTTATACGTGTTATTGAAACCGGTTAACAAAAACCTTGCTTTGCTGTTCTTATTATTAAACCTAGGTGGTGTCGCTGTCCAAGTTAACAGTGATCTTTTTTTGCTTGCCAGCCAAATGCTTTTGAGTGGTGCTGAGTACTTACAAGTATTCCAGACCAATCAACTGCAGGCACTGGCAATGTTTATGCTGTTTTTATACAAAAATGGGTTTATGATGGCTCAGATATTTTACGGCGCCTGGCTCTTGCCGCTTGGTTATTTGGTTTTCAAGTCGGGCTTCCTTCCCCGAATTTTGGGAATTGTGCTGATGACACATAGTGCTTTTTGGCTTATAACGTTTCTCCAGTTCTTCCTGTTCCCAGACTTCGATGCAATATTCTATATAAGCTATCCACTTGGATTTATTGCGGAATTTGGGCTTAGTTTGTGGCTTTTGATTATGGGTGTAAAGGATCAAAAGCCATCCCGAGTTGAGATTGGCTGAGAAATGTAATATTCAATAAAACACGCTAGTAAATAATGTGCCAATTAATCCCCGATCCACCCGAGAGGAGGTGCCTTCGACGCAGTAAGTAGTAGTTTAGCAAGTAGTGAACCGATCAAATTCTAGAATAAACATGAATATTGTGCTGAGGTCAAAACTATATACTATTTACAACATACTACTTACTGGACCGTTCGCGGGTGCCCTTTACCCGAAGGGTAGGATGCTTCGCAAAGCTTGTTCGAGAGCCAATCACACGAAAATAAGGAAATTGCTAAAATGATCCAAAAATTTATGATAAGAGACGAAAAAAGCACGGATTTTGAAGTTATATCCGAGGTGACTTTCGCAGCATTTGAAACGATGGATATTAGTAATCACACTGAGCAGTTCATCATTGCGGCACTACGATCAGCGAAAGCCTTAACAGTATCATTGGTCGCAGAGGTAGATGGCAGAGTGGTGGGACATATAGCATTCTCTCCTGTAACCATGTCGGACGGCGCCAAAGATTGGTATGGCCTTGGTCCGGTTTCAGTACATCCAAACTTTCAACGCAAGGGCATTGGAAAGGCACTAATTCAGGAAGGATTGTCACGCTTGAAAAACCTCAAGGCGAAAGGTTGTTGCCTGGTCGGG
>CAZOUN010000011.1:2026-51401 GCA_964582965.1 uncultured Anaerolineales bacterium
CGACAATTTGGGTTTAACAATGTTGAAGGATTAGTCCATGAAGGCGTTCCCCAGCAAGTGTTCTTCACTCTTTCATTTGACGGATATATTCCAAAAGGCAATGTCTTGTTTCACGAAGGATTTAAAGCAATTGAATAACAATACGCTCCATCGGATGGCTAACCCCCGCTGCACCCGGTACTTCGACTGCCCCAGTGACTTAGCTCGGGGTTCGCTCAAGATAGGTGATGAATCGGGTGCGTCGCAGTCAGATGAAGACTTGTAAGTCGAAAAAAGAACCAATTCATGCAGAATAAAACCACCCATGTTAAAATCAAATCCACTTTCTGAATCCTAATTGCTGCTTACTAAACGTTACAGGTGACCTATATGAAATCTGGCTCATCCCTAAATCCAATCGATGTTCGTAAGAGCACCCGAACCTTCCAGAATAAACCACTGACCCAGGATGATCTGGGCCAGATATCGGGTTATCTGAATAAGTCGGAGAATTTAATTGGACCACTTGGACATCAATTCGAATTTGAACTGCTGATAGAACCCGATGAAGGAAAAAAGGATCAAATTGGCACTTATGGCTTTATCAAAAATCCGCAAGGATATATTCTCGGCAGCAGCAGTCTGGAATTAAAAAGCCTTTTTGACTATGCATTTGTTCTGGAGAATATTGTGCTCTACCTGACTTCTCTGGGGATTGGCACATGTTGGCTGGGGGGAAGATTTAAAAAACAAGAAGCGCTGAGCCGCCTATCTCTAGCAGAAAACGAGATTATTCCGGCCATCATTCCAATTGGTTATGCTGACGAAAAGGGTCGCCCGAAAGAAAAGATGATCAGAAGGGTTCTGGGCGCGAGGACAAGAAAACCCAACGATGAGCTGTTCTTTTATGAAGAGTTTGAACAGCCCCTGGGAGATAGAGGAAAAGATTTCCAAAGAGCGCTCCATTATGTCAGGGTGGCACCTTCAGCACAAAATAAACAACCCTGGCGGCTTCTTTTTAGCAGTGACATGTCACAAGTTCATTTTTTTGTCACCAACCCATTGGCAGATCATCCGCTTTATATGTGTGAACCTCAATATCTGGACATTGGTATTGCCTTTAATCACTTTAAAGCTGGACTTGACGAAATTGGGATTGCTGGAAAATTGCGGATTACAGAACTCAGTATTGATGTCCCTGAAGGGTATTTTTATATTACTAGTTGGTTTCGGGAAAATTAATTGCTCTTCTTGAGCGTACTATCCTAGCTCTGGATATAAAGTAGGTATGGAATCAGTAGCCTGCTTTGCGATATAGAATATATTGTTGCTTTAAAATGACAAACACCAAAAATTATGATGGCTGATTTCTGAGCTAACCGGATTCCTTGAAGGACCCTTCGGAAATTACACGAATCTTTCTCCCCTTGTAATCTGGACAAGGAGTAAATATGAAGCCTTTATTAGAAAGAATTCCTTTTTATTTTGTACTTGCTTTCCTGGCTTCTTGTTCGACTTCCAACGAGCTGGTTTTTGAAGCGATGGAATTGGATGTAGATGCTTCCCCCAGTATGAGTTCCACCGCGGGAGATCTGGATAATGATGGGGATTTGGACGTCTTGGTTGTCAGGAAGAATGCCAGCGCTTCTATCTTTATCAATGATGGGGAAGGTGTTTTCTTGGAAAGCGATCAGGAATTCCCGCGCTATCATCTCACGGACGGCGGCATCGCTGATCTGAATTTGGACGGCTACCTCGATTTGATACTCGTGCAATATGATGAGCCGAACCTGCTGCTTTTGAATGACGGAGCGGGGGAATTCTCGGAAATTGCCCAGGAATTCGGAAATGGACCCAGTGTGGGAGTTGGTATTGCGGACTTTGATATCGATGGGGACCTGGATGTAATCTTCACCGACTACGAAGCCCCTTTGCAGGTCTGGTTCAATGATGGAGCAGGTTTCTTTGAACTTTCAGAACAGGTTTTCGAAACGGCGAATAATCGCAAGGTTACCCTTGGTGATCTCGATGCGGATGGTGACCTCGATGTTGTGGTACCCCGAGATTTTGGCGAATCGTCGGTTGTATTACTTAATGATGGAGTTGGAAGATTTACTCTGATCGACAGCGGAATAGAAACAGCTGGATCCAATGGCATTAATTCGTCACTGGGGGATGTTGATGGTGACGGAGATCTGGATATTCTTCATAATTGTCATGGCTGCCCAGATTCGATCTGGATCAATAACGGGTTTTCTGAATTCACAGATAGTGGTGAAGCCCTCTCTGAAGGTTGGAGTTATGACTCCGAATTTGCCGATTTTGATCTGGATGGCGATCTGGATATCGTTATAGCTAATAATAATATCGAGGATCAGGTTTGGCTGAATGACGGTAAAGGGGTTTTTATCCTGGCTGCAAACATGCCTGAACAGCCTGGATCTACAACACTCATCGTTGGGGATTTCGATCATGATCAGGACGTAGATGTATTCTTTGCTCGTTATAATGGAAGGGAGAAAGTTTGGCTTAATAGTCAGTTAGATTAACAGGACCTATGGAAAGTACTAGATGGTGTATGAACACCAGCAATAAGTGTATTTCCAGGGATACAAATCCCATCTGGTCATTTATTCCACCCCCTTCTTTTGGATGATGACAATCCCCTCCTTAGAAGTATTTACATAATAGAATCCTCCCTTAAAATCAGGTATGTCTTCCAGTTTCTCCCATTTTTACAATTTGTTTATTGATTTTCCCTTTTACCCGTTTGCAACCTGCCGATAATTGATTACTGCTTGCTTGGATCAAGATCACAAGAAGGCTGTATTATCCTGAAGGAGAACCTGATGTATGTAAACTCTGGTCGTAAAAGGATCACCCTGATTTTGACATGTTTCCTGACCTGCTTGATCCTTGCAACGGGATGTGCTAAAGAACCTTCCAGTGTGGATGAGCCAGCCAACCCAACTGCAGTGGATGAAGCCCAGCCCTATTTCGGACTGGATTTTCCTTCCTCCACCGTCTCGCGCTTTGCCCCTGCAATATTCAGAGAGGAAATGCATGCACCTCCGATCTTCACCCCCAACGGAAAGGAAGTCTATTGGAGTTTTATGGATGAGCCACGGGGTGTGCGGTACATGACCATTGAAAATGGAGCCTGGTCAGAACCTGCGCCCGCTCCCTTTGACAGAGGAGGACGAGGAGATTCTCCTTTTATTAGCTCTGATGGAACAAGGCTGCTTTATTTATCATACGGTTCTAACAACGAAGCAATCTGGCAGGTAGAAAGGGAGGATGATGGATGGGGCAGCTCCCAAAAACTACCTGATGAAGTCAATCAGAACGGGGCCCATTGGCAGGCATCAATGGCTGATAACGGAAATCTGTACTTTGGCTCTGAGGGGAAGTTATTATTTTCTACCTTTGAAAACGGTAATTATAGGACAGCCGAAAATCTGGAATTTTCTTATGATTCAGACAATGCTTATGCGGGTTCACCATTTATTGCACCGGACGAAAGTTATTTGATCTTTGACTTGGGATTGGATTTTACACACGCCGATCTATACATCACCTTCAAGAATGAGACTGGTGAATGGGATGAACCCGTAAGCATGGAAGCTTTAAATTCGAATGGCAATGATCTCTATGCCAATGTATCGCCGGATGGGCGATTTTTGATCTTCCTGAGTAGCCGCACCGGTATTCAGCTGCCCTATTGGGTGGATGCTAGTGTGATTGAGGATTATAGATCTCAGAATTGAAAATCATAATACTATCAGAGATCAGCCAAAGCTGCGTTTTCAAAAAGAAGTCCTGATACTTCCAACATAAATGAATTCTATCTTCCTGACTGGGAATAGTAAAACTTGTTGATTATCTTGATGCTCTCCCTATCTGCGGCTCGAGCATAAGATTCAAAATTCGGAACTGAAGGAACAATTCTTATCCAAAGAAAATGGACCTGGGAGGCCAGATTGAAATCAAAAATTATTTCACGAATGGGGTTGGTAATGATCCTGGTTGCACTGCTGCAAACTGGATGCGGTTTAGAGCAGTCAGCTGTATTTCAGGGAACTGCGGAACCTGATCCAACGTCATCACCGATTCCACTGCCAACTCTGCAACCGCTAGTCAATCTGGCTGAACACTCGGAACCCAATGGACCGATTTATAGTATCGCCTGGTCACCTGATGGCAAAATGCTGGTTTCAACAGGGTATAAGCTATTAAAACTCTGGGATGCCCAAACACATACAGAATTGGCTACCCTGGAAGGCCACAGCAGTTTTGTGTGGGGTGTTGCATGGGCTCCGGACGGGAAAACATTTGCTTCAGCAAGCAGGGATGGGACGGTGCGGATTTGGGATGCTGTGTCTTATCAAGAATTGAACGTTCTGAGTGCCGGGGAAGCTTTTTGTGTGGCCTGGTCCCCAGATGGGCAGCAGTTGGTATCGGGAACAACGAGCGGCAGGGTTACTATTTGGAATATCAATTCGGGTGAGGCGAGCCAAAATTGGAGGGGGAACTCCTTGATCATTAGCGTTGTCTGGTCACCAGATGGGAGTACTATCGCTGCCGGGCAATGGGATGGCAAGATCCTCCTTTGGGATGTAAAAACTGGCCAACAACTGCCTACATTGATTGGCACTGAAGCTCGAAGCGATGTGAATGGTATGGCCTGGTCACCTGATGGACTTATTTTGGCATCAACGCATCAAGACGGCAAAATTCGCTTATGGGATGTTGAGATCAGCACCCTGCTGCGTACTATTGAAAGTCATGGTGGCTGGGAGCGGGGAATCACCTGGTCACCTGATGGTCTCATGCTTGCCTCAGCAGGGGAAGATGCTCTGCTGCGTATTTGGGATGCCGGATCTGGCGCTTTGTTATCAAAAACCAGAGCTAATTTCTCCTCATTATGGAGTGCTGCCTGGTCTCCTGATGGCACTAAAATTGCTGTTGGCAGCGGTAAATATGATGCACCTCACGATGATGGTAGCCTCATAATCTGGGGTGTTCCCGTTTCAGGAAATTAGCGATCATCCTGAGAAGATATAATATTATAGTTTGGAGATAGGGGCTGGAATTCCGGGAACGGTTTGTTTGAGAGAACAACCGTTTCTCGCTCACTGCCAGGGCTGAGTTTAGCGCTAGAACTCAGTTGGGAAAATTTCGAATAGGATCGACTAATGAGAATTGCTACAATTCACTTGGATGGGGAAGAAATTGCATGTATTAAGATGGATCAGGGATATTTGCCAATACCCCTCATTAATCAGCGGTTTCAAAAAGAGTGGCCTGCTGATCTGTTTACCATTCTCTGGGATGAGAAATTGGAAGAGATAAAAAAATGGTTTCAAATTAATAGCGTTCATATGTCCACTGATTTCAAAGAGCTGTTTATTCCTCAGGAATCAGTCTCATATGCGCCCCTGTATCGCCGGCCCCGGAAGATATGGGGGATAGGGTTAAATTTTAAAGCCCATGCCGAAGATCTCTCTGCAAAACTGCCTGATACAGAACCGGCCAGTTTTATGAAGCCCGATACAACCATCATCGGGCATAACGATACTATCAAAATACCGGAGCTTTCCCATAGGACCACTGGCGAAGCGGAATTGGGTTTGATTTTCGGAAAAAAATGCCGAAACGTAAATCGGGATAATTGGCAATCAGTGATCGCTGGGTTTACAACCATAATCGATATGACGGCAGAAGATATTCTAAAGAGAAATCCACGCAACCTGACCCAGGCAAAAAGCTTTGATACTTTTTTCAGTTTTGGACCGATCTTTTATACCCTCGACGAAGTGGATGATTACCCCCAGCTCCCGGTCCAAACTGTGATCAATGGCGAAATACAAGCCGAAAATATAGTCGGCAATATGACCTTTCCGCTCGATTATTTGGTTTCATATCATTCCCAAATAATGACCATGCTACCGGGAGATATCCTATCAACCGGGACTCCCGGCGCGGCAGTGTTAAAACATGGAGATCTAATCGAATGCAGGCTTGGGGATTTTCATTCGTTGAGCAATCAGGTAATTGACTTGAAAACTGAGAGGGGAAATTAATGAATAATAATATATTTGATGAAACTGGTATCCGGGCTGATTTTTTCTATTTGCCATCAAAGAAGCCCCAAAAAGCCATCATTATGCTGGGGGGATCAGAAGGTGGAAAAGCATGGAGCCGAATCAAAAAACCGATCGAGCTCTTAATTCGGCGGGGATATGCCTTATTATCTCTCGCTTATTTCAAAGATGAAGGTCTGCCAGACACACTGGAAGAAATTCCCCTGGAATATTTTGAAAAAGCTTTTGATTGGTTATCAAATCAGCCGGGTATTGTACCGGATGGATATGCGATCCTGGGCGGATCCAAAGGGGCTGAGGCTGCTCTGTTAGTGGGAAGTAAATTTCCTCGGGTAAAGGCAGTAATTGCTTTCTCACCCAGCAGCGTTATTTGGCAGGGAATTCCATCGGACCGATTTGAGCTTACAAAGGATCCCAAATCTTCCTGGTCATATGGGGAAGTGGGTCTGCCATTTCTTCCCTATTCACCTTCGATCAGCAATTGGGATCTACGATTGTTAAATCTCAATAAGATGCATACCAGCGTTCTCCAGGACGCAGGTAGGGCGAATGAAGCAACGATCCAGGCGGAAAAAATCAAAGGAGCTGTACTGCTTATCTCTGGAAAGCGGGATCGCCTTTGGCCGGCAGCTGATATGGGTGAACAAATAACGGATCATTTACAGGCTCATGATTTTATATATTCTTATGAACATCTCGCTCTCGGAGGTGGTCATAACCAGATCGTTATGAATAAAAACAGCTGGCGCAAAATTTTCGAATTTTTAAGTGCTCACTTTTGATAGATTTTTGAGCACTGGGAGGTTTATCTCTTTGGGAGATCCGTGCCTTCTGTCATGATCGTGAACGAAAAATAAGGCTTAAGGGATAATAATGAAAACACACATCAAAACCTTGACTTTGTTTATTGCGGTAATATTTTTTTCATCTTCTTGTTGGAATAATATTGAATCTTCAATTATTCCAACTGAAAACCCTGCATCATCCAGCCCCAATCCGGACACCAGCTATTTTTCCCGAAGCGATCAAAGTTTTGGAAGTGGAAGGACTTTTGGGATCGATATAGCTGATATTGACGTTGATAACGATCTGGATATTTTTGTGACCAATTACATCGGGCCGAGCAAACTCTGGATCAACGATGGTTCAGGCAAGTTTTCTGAAAGCGGGCAAAATTTTGGCAAATATAATCGGCAGGCCCATGATGTTGGCATTGCTGATCTTAATGGAGATTCTTATCCTGATATCTTCCTGATCTTCCATGACGATACCAGTAAAATATTCTTCAACGATGGCGAAGGGAATTTTTCCGACAGCGGCCAAGAAATAGGCAGCCAAGGTGAAAATCCTCAAACCATCGTCCTCGGCGACATTGACGGTGATAAAGATGTCGATGCTTTCCTCAATTATTCGCGTAAGCCGAACCGCCTCTGGGTGAATAATGGCCAGGGAGTTTTTGAAAGATCCGATTTTGAATACGGGGGTAACTCTGCGCCTTCCATGGTTTTATTCGATCTAAATGGAGACAAAACAGTTGACGTAATATATTGTTATTTAGACAGCCCACCCGAGGTCATGATCAATGATGGAATGGGGAATTTCCCGGAAACCGGTTACCCGATCGGTGCTCAAAATGGTTGTGATGGGATCGATGTAGGAGATATTGATAGAGACGGTGATAGTGACATCGTCATCACAACCATTGCAAGAGGGATCAAAGCCTGGCTGAATTCAGATAATACCGGGGAATTTCTTGAAACTGGATCTTATTTTTATCCAGGCACCATTAAAATTAAATTAGTAGATGTAGATCTTGATGGGGATCTGGATTTGGTCGCTGGCAATACAACAAAAGATGAAACCAGAGTGTGGCTGAATACAGGTTGTGGGTCTTTTACCTCTTCTGAAATATTAATTGGGACCACCTGGGCTTTTCGTATTGAAGCTGGAAAATTGGACGCAGATGATGATTACGACCTGATTGTTGGGAATGAAAACGATTCGATTGGATGGGAAATCTATTTCAGTACAATAGTAGAATGAAATTGATCCAAGTAAGAGGATAGATTTATGGAAAAAGCTGAGACTCAACCTGCCTGGAAGACCATACGCCGCCTGATCCCTGATCTAAAAGTACACAAGGGTTGGCTTTGGCTGATATTTCTGACAGCAGCTATAGCCGGGATCATGGAATTTATCAATCCCTTTTTACTGAAAACGCTGACAGATACAGCCCTTGCCCGGCAAAACGCTGCTTTTCGCCAACTGGTAACGTGGGCTCTGGTGGCCATGATTTTCGATGTGGCACTGAAATATTTCACCCGAATTATTGCTGTCCGTTACCAATCCTACACCATCCGCGATCTGAGGAATCAGGTAACAACTCATATTCAACGACTGCCGATCTCTTATACGGATACCTTTCATTCAGGTGATCTGGTCTCCCGGCTGAATAATGATATCGATAAGATCGCTATCCTACCCAAAAGAATTCATGAATTGATCCAGCAGCCGATCATTTTTGTGTTGGGTTTCAGCTATATGTTCATTCTAAGCTGGAAGCTACTTCTGGCTACTTGCATTCTGATCCCTATTTCCGCGATCCTCTTTGATAAGGTTGTCAAGCCGATGCAAGCTCACTCGCAAAAAGAAATGGAGCATCTTGCCCGGGCAAATGCAGTCACACAAGATGCTATTCGCGGTATATACATCATCAAAGCTTTTAATCTCCAAAAATTACTCACAGCAAAATATCAGGTAATCGCCGAAAATGTCCGCCAGGAAGGTCTGGCGATTGACAGACGCCGGGCTGTGGAATTTGCTGTATTTCTTATGCTGCGCTATATTCCGCAGCTGGTATCACCTCTATACGGCGGTTATCTGGCTTATATAGGTGAAATATCCGTAGGTACATTAATTGCCAGTAATTACCTGATCTGGATGGTATTTATTCCGGTTGAAACGATGTTAGGATGGATCAGGAATTTTCGTGAGGTAGCCCCGGCCGTAGAACGTATTTTTGAGATCCTTGACCAACCCACTGAAAATTTAGCGCTTAGCGACTCTAAGCTTGATCCTCAATCCCAGGCCATAAGTTTCAATTCGGTTAGTTTCCAATACAATGAGGACTCTAAAATTCTGGAAGATTTCACACTCAAAGTGGCTGAGGGAAAGATCATCGCATTGGTCGGCTCCAGTGGATGCGGCAAGAGCACAGTCTTAAAATTGCTGTGCGGTTTTTACAAACCCCAGAGCGGCAATATAGAAATTGGCGGCAGGGATATTTTTCAATCGAGTATCCAGGACGCCCGCAAACGAGTTTCACTGGTATCTCAAGAGACTTATCTTTTTCCAACAACAATAGCTGAGAATATCGGTTATGGCCGCTTGGGGGCCACTCAGGCTGAAATTGAAACTGCAGCTAAATCTGCCAATGCCCATGATTTCATCACCGCTCAATCTGATGGATATCAAACACAGGTCGGTGAGTGGGGATTTAAACTTTCAGGAGGGGAAAAACAACGAATTGCGCTTGCCCGTGCAATTCTCAAAGATGCCCCAATCTTACTTCTTGATGAACCTACATCTGCTCTCGATGCTCATTCCGAATCCATCGTTCAGGAAGCCTTGGAACGTTTCATGGGAGGCCGAACTGTATTGGTAATCGCGCATCGCCTCTCTACCATCAAAAACGCTGGAGAAATCATCGTTCTTGATCAAGGCCGCATCCAGGAGCGTGGGACCCATCAAGAATTGATGGCGGCCGATACCCTATATAAGCGCCTGTATCTCAAACAGACCGATCCGGAGGATCTCTATGTCTAAACCTTTCCGTGAACGGGAACTATTTCGTGTCCTGTCATTACTCGGTCCCAGGATCTGGATCTATTTTATATTTGTTCTGATCAGAGCTGTTGTTCTGGGATTTTCCTTCAACCTTGTTCTGGCTTTTATCCAGATGGATGTGATGAATGCGGCAGTCAGTGGAGAACAAGCCCTATTGAGGCGGGCCTTGATTCTGGCAGCGGTCACTTTCCTGACTGGTGTGCCCTTATTGATCGGAGCCAATTATGTCATTAACGTCTTTGAAAAAAAAGCCCTTACGAAAGCCCGGATAAACACTTTCTCCCATATTGTTAATCTCCCAATTGATAAATTTGGGATGCAGCATAGCGGCGATCTGGTATCTCGCACCACCAATGACTTGAATACACTCGGCGCCATCTTCTCCCGGCTGGTTCCCACACTGCTATTGGGATTGGTGCTCGGTTTGGTTGGCATCATATCGATCCTGGTCCTCAACTGGCAGATTGGCCTACTGGCGTTGATTATGGGTCTGATCACAACTTGGGTCAGTACGGCACTTGCTAAACCTCTCCGGAAAAAAAGTACAACTATCCAGGAATCCCTCAGCGAGCTCACTCAATATTTGAGTGATATATTAAATAGCCTGACTGAAACAAAGATGTTCCATCTTGAAAAGGTTACACATCAGTATTATCAACAGGCAAATCAACAAACTACTGATGCTGCAATTGACCATGCCAGCACCCAGGCAATTTACGATGCCCTTAATGCACTGATCAACTGGATACGATCAGTTGGCACCCTTGCATTTGGTCTTTATCTTCTGGGCAATGGAGAAGTTGGCTTGGGAGCCATAGTGGCAGCAATCCATCTGCAAGGCAATGCCAGTTTTATGTTCACCAACCTGGGTGATTTTGTGACCAATATTCAACGATCACTGGCTGGTTCCGCCCGCGTTTTCGAACTGCTAAACTGGCCAGAGGAAAAAATGCAACCTGATCAGGTTTCCAAAATGAATGGAATTATCCTCGAGAGTAATGAGATGATCCAAATCAAAGATCTTCAATTCAGTTATTCCTCCTCAGACAATACTGATGAATCAGAGCAAGAAATAAATCTTCTCGATCAGATCAACATGAATGTTAAGAAAGGGGAGTTCGCAGCTCTGGTTGGCCCGAGTGGTGGAGGCAAAAGCACCCTGGTTAAAATAATGATGGGTATGTATCATGTCGGGGAAGAGATGCTGTCAATTGATGGTAAATCTCTATCTAATTATCCTCTTCAAGAACTCCGAAACTTGATGGCTTATGTGCCCCAGGATGCTTACCTTTTTGATGGCACGATCGAGGAGAATATTCGCTATGGCAAACCTGAGGCCAGTATGGAGGAAATAATCGCAGCTGCCAGATCGGCATATGCGCATAATTTCATTATCGATCAACCGGATGGATATGATACGCTAGTGGGAGAACGGGGCACTAAGCTATCGGGTGGACAACGACAGCGAATAGCGATTGCCCGGGCGCTGTTAAAGGATTCCCCTTTATTGCTGCTGGACGAAGCGACTTCTGCTCTTGACTCAGAATCTGAAGAGGTTGTTCAACAAGCACTTGAAACTCTGATGAAAGGGCGCACTACTATAGCTATTGCCCATCGTCTTTCAACTATCCAGCATGCTGACAAGATCTATGTGATGCAGGCAGGGTATGTGGTCGAAGAAGGAACACATGAATCTTTACTAAACCTGGATGGACTTTATAATGAATTATTCACACTGCAAGGGATGGGTGTAAACTAATTCATAAATAGGGAAAATTACTGTATCGGAGTTTTTATGTGTGAACTACTTGGCCTGAATTTTAAATTGCCTGCATCACCGTCATTCTCATTTCGCGGTTTCAGGCACCGCAGTGAAGGAAATCCTCACGGCTGGGGTATCGCCAGGTACGAGGGGAACGCCTGCCAGATTTTTAAAGAAGCAGTAGACGCCCAGGAAAGCAAACTGGCAGAATTTGTCCGTGACTATGATTTGTTCCGGAGCAAAATATTTGTCGGTCATGTTAGAGATGCGACTCGGGGAAACCACAACCTGGAAAATACTCATCCATTCAAGCGAGTCTTTCGCTCTCAGGAAGTCATCTTGGCCCATAACGGCACCATGGAATATTTACCTTTGGAAAAAGAAGATATGAGCTTCCTCCCTGTAGGTGAAACAGATTCAGAACATCTCTTCTGCGCACTCCTTACATTGATGTCTGCCGATCAAATCCAGTTCACTGATTATCCGCAGATTGAGGGGATCCTCCAGCAATTCAATAAATTGGGTAAGATGAACCTGTTATTTTCAGAAGGTGATGAACTTTTTGCCTACCGTGATAAAGAAGGTCATAACGGACTTTGTATGACAGAACGGATCTCGCCATTTGGGGTTAAATCCCTTAAGGACGAGGATTGGGAGATCGATCTGGCAGCAGAAAAGAGCCCAGGCCAAAGGGGTTTTGTGATCGCGTCTCACCCCCTGACAAAAAATGAAACCTGGACAGATTTGATCCCAGGCTCACTGATCGTCCTAAAGGAAGGCGACGTCGTTTATGGGTCGCTTTCTCAGTAACTAAAAATTGATTATTACAACCAAGGAAAACTGTATTTATGAAAATAAGCCATACTCTCCTCCATGGACTGGCCTTATCCCTTATTGCCTCCTCATACATCATCATCACTTTTTTCATTAATCCCAGGATCTGGCTGCAGGATTACCCCCAATCCATCCAGGACCTTTTACCCTCTAAGGATGACAGGGAAAAGCGCTTATCTTTGATCCTGGGTATTCCGTTCTTACTTTTATTATTTGGGGTCCCTTTGGTATCCACCATCCTGTTAAAAAACCATAATCCAGAATTTTCATATTTATCCCTGGCTTTTAATGCCTTCGCCGTTGCTTTTGCCTTCAATATATTCGATTGGCTTGTACTTGATTGGCTGATGTTTTGCACGATCACACCCGCATTTGTCGTCCTTCCTGGAAGCGAAGGAGCAGTCGCTTATAAGGACTACTGGTTCCACTTTCGCGGATTTTTGATTGGGAGTGTATTATCAATCGCTGGTGGGCTGATCATTGGCGGCATTGCGCTTCTTTTTTAGGGAATACAAAGATGGTCCAGGAATATAAGCCTATACATTTTATTGGCGCTTCTGTCGAGGTTGAGTTTGACAAAGAACTTCTTCACAAGAAAAAACCGTCTTGCCCGGACAGGTTTATCTGGAAGGAAGAAACCTTCTCTGTGGTTGATAAGCTTAGCGAGTGGCATGACTACAGCCGCAATGGAAACATGACCCACAATATGCGGCCGGCGAATATGGCGAAAGCTTTACGGCGCGGTTCCTGGGGCGTCGGCAGATTCTATTTCCGTGTGAGGACGGTAAATGGACAGATATTTGACCTCTATTATGATCGAGCGCCGAAGGATGCCTCTGACCGTGAAGGTAGCTGGTATCTTTATCGTGAAATGGAGGAGGGGTGATATGAGAAAAAAGTCTATTCTACTGGCACTCGTCTTATTCCTTGCCCTGGTATTAATATCTTGTAGGGATACCCGGATATTAAAACCGATCGGAAGCGTCCGAACTGGTATTGGTTATAGTATTGATATCAAAGATCAATTTGTCTACATATCAGGAAATGATGGCTTTTCCATCGTTAATGTACAGAATCCTGAAAAACCTGTTCGAGTTGGCAAGTTTCTGGCAGATACTTCATTTGGACTGCGTGTGAATGGTGATTTGGTATATCTAGCCAGCAGTCAGAACCTGATTATCGTGGATGTGAATGATCCATCAAATCCGAGCGAAGTAGGGCATTATCAGATTAATGGCATTGCAAATACAGTCGAGGCTGGGAGCAATTACGCCTATTTGGGAGCCAGTACAGGATTGTATATCTTTGATGTGGTGAACCCTGTCTCGCCAATCTTATTGGCAGCTTATGGGGAAGGTAAAGAAGTGAGAGATATCGTTCTAAATGGGGATTTGCTTTATGTAGGGTTTCCTGATCGCGGCGTTCAGGTGATCGATATCTCCAATCCTGCCGTGCCAGATTTGATCGCGACCATTCCTGACACAGGAGGTGTCCAGGGAGTCTATATTGGAGATAAGTATATTTTTGCTGCATGCCACCAGCGTGGTATCAAGATTGCTAATGTTGAAAATATATATAACCCGCAAATAGTCGGGAGCTATCTGGATAATGATGGTGGTGAAGCCCTTGCTGTATGGGGGAAGGGAAATATCCTTTTTGTTGCTGACAATTTTAATATCGAAGTTCTTAATATTGAAGATCCGGTCCGGCCAGTTGAAATCGGAACTTATTCCCGTGTCAGTGCGGCTCATGACCTGGTCGGGGATCAATCCTTGATTTTTATTCCACACACAAGACTGCTTGTCTTGGAATTCGAAGGGGACCTGTGAGGGTAGTTGATTGGGAAGGAAATTGTTCTTTTCCTGGAGATGAAAAGACCTGGCACGGGTGATTGGAAATGGAAGGAGTTGTTATGAAAATTAATCGTGAAAGAATAAATAGAGCCCAGGTTTTAATGCGTGATCAGGGCATGATTGGGATCATGATCATGACCAGGGATGACTACCAGTACTTTTTCGGTGAGACCAGGGTTCAGCCGCGGGCTATCATACCCGCGATTGGTGAGCCAATCTTTATTTGCTTTAAAGCTGAAGAAGACGAGATCCGGAAAGCATTGGGAGATGAGGACATTAAAGTTTTCTCTCATGTTGGTGAGCAGATGTCCAATGTGAGCAAATCCTTCCGGAAGATATTTGATGAGTTTTCCTCCCAGATGGAGCTGCCAGATGGTCAGCGAATGAAGGTCGGTATGCAAATGTGGTTCCAAACCCCGGCGTTTTTAGTAGACCTTTTCAGGAAACTAAATCCACAGCTGGATCTGGTGCCATCTGATCCGGTGATGGATCCCCTGCGCATGGTAAAAGATACCGAAGAAATTGAAATGATCCGCCAGGCTCAAAAGATTGCGGCCCTGGGCATGGACCGAATCAAGGAAATGCTGGAACCGGGACGGACTGGTCATGAACTGTCCACGGAGATAACTTATACAATGATGAAGGCCGGTGCTTCAGGGACGAGCACACCGATTCATATAAACTCCGGTATCCGCAGCTGCTGGATCCACGGGAAGGTGGATCATGAAGTGATCAAAGAAGGAGACCTGGTGGTGGTCGATCTGACACCTAAATACCAGGGTTACTGCGGTAATCTGGCCAGGACCTTTGTGGTCGGGAAGCCGGAACCAAAACAGCAGAAACTGATCGATACTTATTTTGAAATCAATTCTGCAACCCGGAAAGCCTTAAAACCGGGAGTCACTGTGGGCAGGTTAGATCGAATTGGCAGGGAAATCTGTGTTGAGAACGGATTTGAAGAAAATCACCTGAGTGGGATATCCCATGGGATTGGCTTGCGATTTGAAGAGACACCTGCCTCAACGATCTTGCCCAATCACAAAAACAAAAAAATAAAAGAAAATATGGTGATGACCATTGGGCATACTGTCCTGGCCATCCCTGGATATGGTGGCGTCCGGTTCGAGGATGTTTACCGGGTCACACCTGATGGGGGAGAGATCCTGGTTGATTATCCTCTGGATTACAGGATTTAAGATCCGCCGCGAATTTTAGGAAGAGAGGGGTAACCAGTATTCAAACTGGAGAACACACATCCAAATATAACTGAAGACTGGTAACTCTTTCACAAGACAAATCATCATTATCTGCATCCTGAACTTCCTTCAGGTTGTTAAATCAGGGTTCTGCTTTACCAGTACGCACAAATAGATTTCGTATCAATGGCAGTGAAGGCAAAAATCTCTCTAACAAGCACTGTGTCCATCTGTTATACCTCTCTGGAAGCTTGCGCAGCAGGGATAGGACCTCTTTTCTGATTCTTCTGCCACTTCGAGTGTAATTGATATTTCTCTGAGATAACCTTGTTGATTGTTGTCACGCTCACCTGCATGCCATACTCTTTTTGCAGGAAGTATTGGATCATCTGCCCACAACAGTGATAGTGTTTTTTTCGCAAGGCCCAGATGCGGCGTTTCAAGATCGGGTCTGTTTCCCGCTTCTGCTGATCACCTTTCTTAGCTTGATTGTAATAATCCAGGAAAGCTTTCAAGCTGCCGTGCCTATCTATGGCTTGCGACCAGAGAATAATAGTTCGCCGAGATACGTCGAGGTGATTGGCTATATGGCTTTTATTTATGCCATCTTCCAATAACTCATGGGCAATGATAATCTTTGTTATTTGTCTCATCTCCATAGTTTCTCATGGAGTGTGACATTCTATACTTTAATAATCCGTCAAGTTGACAAGGTTAGTAAAATTTGCTAATATGAAATTATTCTATGATTATTGTGAGGGATAATCAAGCGAAGCATAGCAATGATCTGGCCCGTTGCCAAGATGAAGTATATTTAGCAATTATTTAGGGGGGCAAGGGTTTCAGAGCTGGGAAACGCGAGCCCATTAGGCTCCGTCAATCCTTTTTTGAGGGTTGTAAAGACACTTCTTTTTCATTCATATCTAATATCCCCCACTACTTAATAAGTTAAAACCTAAATAATGAACTTATGCTGCCCGCATACCTAACGGGCACCGTTTCGTGTTACTTTGTAAAAAAAGGAGCGGAGCCATGAATATCATTCATTCCCTTAATACTCTTTTCTCGTATACGGGAAAGACACAAAGAGACCGCGTTAGATGGAAGCGGCTGCACATAATGGTTGCAGCCGTTTTTCTTTTAATGATGGTCTTTGCTGCCCCCTTTGTGGGTACAGTTTATGCTGAGGGTGATACAACGCCCGAGCCGACACCTACAGATGAGGTCAACCCTGATTCTCTGGAAGAGATTCCCGGGGATGATTCTGCTTTGTCGGCAGACCCTGAACCAACAGCTGACCCCGGGGATGATTCTGCTTCGTCGGCAGACCCTGAACCAACAGCTGACCCCGGGGATGATTTTGCCCCGACTGTATCTCCTACTCCGGAATCCCCTGAAAATGGGACAGATGGCGAAACCGCTGATTCACCAGCAGATAATGAAGAGGATCCCGCTCCCGCAGTATCGCCAACTCCTGAACCTGAACTGACCGGTGAGGAAGCAGCTGTAGATTCTGAGGAAATTCTTGATGAAAACACATCTCCAGAATCGGAAACTACTGAGAACGAACCTGCTCCAGCAGTATCTTCCGAAAATTTATCATCAGATAGTGCGGTAAAAGAAGAGAAAGTTTCTATTCCGGCTGCTGCTTTCCAGGATCCATATTTTGTGCGGGACGGACAAGTGTATACTTTCCTGCCCCAGAATTCAGATTGCGCCCTGAGTACCGACCCGACTCTGTGCATCCTCAGCCTGACCCCCATTCAGGCGGCTATTGATGATATCGCTGTCCTCGGTGCGCCGGACGATTACATTATTAATGTAGATGGTGGCACTTATGAGGGGGATCTCACTATCGATGGATCTCTTTCCCCCTCACTTCATGCGTTAACTTTGCAGGCCAGCGGTGTCAATGGGGATCCCTATTTAGATGGAACGGTAGAGCTCCGGGATTTACTGGGCATAAATTTATATGGGCTGCAATTTAGCGGGGAGATCACTGTGGCAGATTCTAGCCAGGTGAATATTGAAGGCACGGATTCAGATGACATTATTACGATTATTCTTGAAGGGCAGATTGATGAATTAAGCGTGGATGGAAAAGACGGTGCGGATGAGATTACACTGGATGCTGCGGGGGCGGACCCGGGCTCAACCGCCGTTATTAATGACACGGGCGTAGATCCTGCCGAATCAGATTCTGTTAAGGTGCAGGCTGGTTCCCATGATGATACCGTCCAGCTCTCGCCGGTGCAGATCCTGGTAGGGACAACTGCGCCAGTCGTGGTTGGCCTGAACGGTGTTGAAAACATCACGGTGGATGGCGGGGCGGGATATGACACCCTTGCCGGTCCAGCAGTAAACAGCACCTGGATCATCGATGGGACCAACAGCGGGGAAGTGAACGGTGTTGAGTTCATCTCTTTTGAAAATCTTGCTGGGGCGGCGGACAATCAGGACACCTTTGTGTTCCTGCCCAGCGCAAGTTTAAGCGGTCTGGTCGATGGTGGAGCAGGTGGTTATGACACATTAGTGATTGCTGGTGGATCGTATAACTCCATCACGTTTACCGCTTATGGACCTCAATCGGGAAACATCAATCTGGGTGATAGCATCATCGTTTATACAGGGTTAGAGCCCATTACCCAAACGGGCTCAGCAACCGATATAACGATTAATCTAAGTGATTACACAGATGACGCAGTATTGATCGCTTCCGGTTCAGACTACAAGATTCAATGCAGCAGCAGCCTTTCTCCAACATTTGAAACATTAACATTCAGTCTTCCATCTGACTTGCTGACAATCAATGGCCAAGATGGATATGATATCGTCACGGTTGATGTTGATGTTAACCAGCCCGGGATGGACTTTGCCATTAACGCTGAGAAAATTGTGGTTAACAGCGGTCGCACGATCACGGCCAAGAACATCGCCTTTACATCCGAAGCGTCTAGTATCGGGTTGATCGGTGTCCTGGCTGATACGGTAATGGAGCTGTTCTTTGATGAGGCAGTGATGGCATTCTCAGATGCCGAGATCGATCTCAGCGGGGCCAGCCTGATTGGTAAGGATATCACCCTTGACGCCACTTCTACTGTGAACTTGAACACTTCGGGTTTTTCATTCACCGGTGTTACGGCCGCTGTGGCCTATGTGAATTCGGAAGCGTCAGTGATCCTGGACGGGACAGTGATCACGGCAACCGGTAATTTAAAGATTAATGCCAAAGCCGATTCGGTAGCCACTGCCACGCTAAACGCTTCTACCACAAGCACGAACTCCGAAACAGATGCCGCCATTGCAGTGGCGGTCATTCTCAGCGACGTGGATGCCTATATAACGGGAGCTTCGCAAATATCTGTCGCGGGTGATGTGGTCCTCTCAGCGGAGAATATTTCGATTGCTTCTGCAATCGCTGATGGATCAGCCGGCGGCATGAATGCTCAAGGCGCTTCCCTGGCCCTGGCGATCATTGTTAGCAACACCAATGCCTACTTAGCAGATTTTGCTTCTGTGGATGCCCTCAGCAATGAAGCGGATACGATCCTGATCAAGTCTATATCGGATTCCACGGTCTCCGCCGTAGCAAAATCAACTCAAGGCGGATCGGATAAAAATACCTCAACAGATCCAAACGATGAGCCCAAATCGGAAAAGAAGCTTTCCAAGTACGGTGCCAAGACCTCTGACGGCAGCGTGGACTTCGCCGGAGCGGTGGCGGTCAGCTACCTGGACAGTGATACAAAAGCTTACCTGGCGACCAGTGCCCCTGTTGTCACGGATGGTGATCTTACCATCAGCGCTGCCTCAACCAATCGCAGCCGGGCGGTAGCTGACGGCACGGAAACCGGCAGCGGGACTTCCGGGGTGGGAGTTGCTGTTGCTATCAACGTCGTTGACGTTGACAGCCTGGCCTACATTGCCGGCGCAGCGGATATCAGTGCTGTAAATGTCAAACTCGATGCTATTGTTAAGGGGCGCAAATGGGGCTTTGATCCTGTAGGCGCTGTAAATACGACAGATGGCACCATTGATCTTGGCCTGCCGCACCTGTTCCCGACTGGCTATAAAGTTGTCTACGACGATGGGGGTGGGGGAGCGCTGGATGGGCTGACGGATGAGGATTCCTATTACCTGATCGTGGATGAGACCACTCCCAACCTGGTCAAGCTGGCCAAGTCTGAAGAACATGCCAAGAAAGGCCTGGCTATCGAGCTCACATCCACTGGATCCGGGACCGATCACAGCCTGACCGAAAAAGAGAGTACTTATATCAGCGAAGCGACCTCAGGGGCAGGCGCTGAAAAGGTAGGTGTAGCAGGTTCCCTGGCGCTGAATATTGCCACAACGAATGCTGAGGCGTACATTGCCGACGGAGCATCGGTGGATGTGAATGGTGCTGATGTAACCATCACTGCCACTTCCAAAACAAAAAGCAGCGCTGAAGCCAAACCTTCTAAAGAAGCTGTGTCCGGTGGCTCACTCGGCCTGGGCGCATCGGTAGCCATCAACCTGGTGGACAACATCGTTAAAGCTGAGCTGCGGGATAACGCAGATCTGCTTAATGCAAATAGTTTAACGCTTTTATCCGAAGGTAAATTCATAATTAGCACCAAGGCCAAAGCTGGCGCCAAGGCGACTGGATCCACAGCCATCACACCCGTTGTAGCTATCTCGATGGTCAACAATGATGTCTTTGCCAGGATTCTGACTCATAGCATCACCCTGGATCTTGATGGGGCACTGGTTGCGGAAGCAACACTCGAAAGCAGTCTGACCACCAAGGCAGACGCTGTTGTTGAAGGGGCCAAGGACGCGGCCATCGGTGCCTCCCTGGCGCTGACAACGGTTGTTGATCGGGCAATTGCCAATCCTGCCCGGTCGATCATCAGTGCGGAAGCGATCAGTTTCAAGGCTACAAATAAAAGCAAGAGTAAGTCCAACGCCAAGGCAAGCGCCAAAGGGGGCAAGACAAAGACTGCCCGGGAAGGTTCAACAAGCACCAAAGAACCTGCGAATGTTGATGGAGAAGTTGCCAAGGAAAGAAGTAGCGCCAATTCAACGGCCGAAAGCAGCAGCGCCAAAGGCAGCAGCGAGAGTGCGTCTACGCCTAGCTCCTCGAGCTCAGACGGACCCGTTGTCGTGGCTGCGGCCATCAGCGTCAACATCGCTGAGACCACAGCCTCAGCCTACATCCCTGACGGGATCACCATCACAGCCGGCGGCGAACTCACCCTCAGCACAAGAAACCATACCGATGCTTACGCTACCTCTGACGGCAGTGCCACCCAGAGTGAGGTGGGTGTTGGCGTGGCAGTCTCCGTTAACTACGTGGATGTTGTCAATGAAGCCTATATTGGGAATGCGGATGTTTCTGCTGAAGGCCTGACCATAGAGGCTCTGACGGAAGACCAGGAATGGACCTTCCATCCACAGGATGATGTCATCAGCGACACGAAGGTAGAGACGATAGATATCGGGGTAGAGCATGGTATTAAGACCGGTGATGTGGTTACTTATCACAGCGGTGAAGGGAACGATGCTATTGGCAGTTTGGAAGATGGTCATATTTATCATGTGATAGTGAAGGATCAACGAGCATTTGATCCTTCAAGTGCAGTAAGCGGTAATGAAATAAATCTAGGCACTGGTCATGAATTAAGCACCGGTGATCTGTTAACTTACAAGAAAGGTGATGAGAGCAACACCGTCATCGGCGGTCTGGCAGATGGTACGACCTATAAAGTCGAACTTGCTAGCGGGAACAATATTCTTCTCAGGGATACCACCACGGATACAGTGTTAACCCTGACCTCCAGTGGGACAGGGACGAATCATCTGCTTGAACTTGTCAACCCCACTCGGATCATGCTTGCCAAGTCTGCTGCCGATGCAGCAGCTGGCAAGGCCATCAATCTAGATGAAGCCAAAGCAACTGGGACAGAACATCAATTGGTCCACACCAGTGTCTATGTTGCAGAAGGAACGGCTGGCGCAGGCGCCACAGATGTCGGTGTCGCTGGTTCCTTCGGCCTAAATATAGTTCACAGCCGCAAAGAGGCTTTGATCAAAGCAAACGAGGATGTGGATGCCGACGGTTCTGACAGCGACACAATCGGGGCCGATGTCACCCTGACTGTTGAAGATACTTCAACAGTTTTGGCTCGGGCTGATTCCAAAGTGACTGGCAGCAGCGCGAGTGTGGGTGTTGGCGCTTCTGTAGCCTTGAACATCCTGGATGATATTGTCACCCGGGCGGAGATCGAGGGTGATGCTGCCCTTGCCAATGCGGCCAATCTCACCATAAGTGCTAGCCGTTCCAGTACTGTAGGGACGATTGTTGAGGCTGGTTCAGCCGGCGCGGATGTCTCAGTCAGCCCGGCCGTTTCGATTGCCATCGTTTCACCTGATACCACAGCGAAGATCGGAGTAGATGCAGGACCGACACTCACGGTGAGTGGTGATCTTGAGATTAAATCCCAATATGAAGGGAAATTATACTCACTCGCTGACGCAGAAGCAGCGGGAGAGGATGTTGGTGTTGGCGCGGCTGTGGCGGTGAATGTGTTCACACCCACAACTACAGCGACGACAGAGCGGGATCTGGAAGCCAGCTCTGTTTCGATCGAGGCCATCTCAGAAACCACAAGCGAGGCTGTGACAAAGGCCGGCGCCTCGGGCAACAAGAAGGGCGGAAAGAACGCCGATGATGAAGCCAATGATAAAGTCAAGGATAATCCCTCGACCGACGGAAAAGCTCCAGATATGTCCTCAACGAGTTCGACCTCTGCGACTAAGAATGTCAGTGACAGCTCTAGCAAATCATCTTCTGAATCAGGACAGGGTTCCAGCGGCGTAGGTGTCGCTGCGGCAGTTTCGGTGAATTACCTTGATCTGACAAATCGGGCTTCGATCGGGGATGGTGTCACAGTCACCACGACTGGCGGTACTGTCACAGTAAGCGCTTCCAATCATACCGACGCGACAGCCAAAGGGACCGGCACGAGCCTGGTCTCCGAGGCGGATGCCAATATAGGAGCCGGGGTAGGATTGAATATTGTCCTGGTCACGAATGAAGCCAGGATTGGAACGGGGGCGACAGTGCTTGCCAATGGCATCACTGTTGAGGCAGTAACCCCAGCAGGCGAGTCCAATGATATTGTGGCCTGGGGCATGGCGGCGGCAGGAGGGACGTCCAGCGAAACCAGTGTGGCTGGATCTGTCGGTGTTAATTATGCCAATTACAATACAAGTGCTCTGGTTGCGAGCACAGCAGTGCTGGATTCAACCGGAGATATCACCATTAAATCCACCGCGCCATTCGGATTGCAGAACCTGGCTATTTCGGGGGCAATGTCCTCCGGGACCGGTGTCGGGGCCGCAGTCTCAGTCAATGTACTGATCCTAACAACGGAAGCCTATATTGGTACAGGGGCGACGGTGGACGCGACCGATACGCTTTTAATTTCGGCCTCCTCTTCACTTTCTCCGTTGACCGTTGATATTCCCTATATTTCGGATGACCCCGAAGTGACCTCCATTGCCATTGGCGCCGCTGTCAGCAAAGGCGATGTCGCCGTGGGCGGATCCGTGCTGGTTGACGTGCTTGATATCACTACCAGAGCTTATATTGCCAGTGACGCTGTAGTGAATCAGACAGCGACTGGTTCGGGTCAGCATATCACCATTTCTGCAACTGACGATACTGTCTTGAAGAACGGCGCAGGAGGGTTGGGCGGCGCGACCGGCTCAGTAGGTATTGGTGCCGGAATTGTTGTAGAAGTGATTTTCAAGGACGTGCGTGCTTATATTGATACCGGCGCAGATGTCTCTGCTGACGGGAACATTCTCATCGAATCAAGCTCCACGGAGGAGATCCTGGATGTAGCCGCTTCCATTGGCGCCTCCAACGAAGCTGGCATCTCGGCTTCGATCATTGTCCTGGTACTGGACAACGGATCGCGGGCTTATATTAAGAGCACAAGCGCTTCTGGTGAAGCTACCACAGTACACGCGGGCGGGAATTTAACGATCAGCGCTTCGGATGATGCCGATATCGATCTTTATGCCGGCGGACTGGCGTTTGGCACCTCCGCAGGGATCGGGGTCTCCACCACCATCGTGGTCAAGACCACCCAGGTGAGGGCCTTCATCGGCTTGGATGACAACCCGGATACATCTGGAATCAGGGAAGATGAAGTCACGTCAACGGGCGCGGATATTACGGCCCTTGGCTCCATCGGGCTCTCCCTGAACGCTGAACAGGAGGAAGATTTCCTGCTCATCGCCATCGCGGGTGGTGGCGCCAGCACGGCGGGTATTGCGGGCTCAGTCGTAGTAAACGTAACCAATCAGACAACACGAGCTTATATTGGCAACGGCACAACAGTAAATAGTGAGAACACTGGTGCTTCGAGTGGACAATCTGTAGCGGTATCAGCCACGGATAGGACCACCATCCTGGATACAGTTGGGGCGTTAGCGATTGGTGGGTCCGCTGGTGTTGGTGCAGGTATTGATGTCACGGTTTTGAACAAGGACACCGAAGCCTGGATTGGCAAGGCGAGCGACATCACCGTGAAGGGAAATATCACGGTGGATGCGACCTCCAGTGAAGATGTCACCATCATTTCTGTGGGTGCGGGCTTTGGAGGATCAGCGGCTGTGACGGTCAACGCTGGTGTATCTGTTCTGAACATCACGACCAAGGCTTATATTGGTCATGGTACCAGCAGCAGCGACCGAGCTGTGCTCTACGCAGAGGGTTCGATCCGTGTCGCGGCTGATGAAAACTTGGACCTTGACGTTATCGCGGGCAACATCTCGGGCGGCGGCAGCGCAGCAGTCGGAGCCGCTGTCGCAGTGCCTATAGTTAATAAAGAGACCCATGCTTACATCGGTGATTACGCCAGTGTGGCAGCTGAGGGTGGATCAGGGTTGACAGTAAAATCTGGTTCCTATACTGTGAACACCATTGACACACGCTTTGATCCCACTGACGCTGTTCAACCGGATGGTCAGACGATTGACCTGGGTTATACCCATGGATTTGAAGTCGGCCAGGAATTCCTCTACGATGCTGGTGATGGTTTAGCGATCACTGGATTAGTGGATAAAGGTGTCTACTACGTGGTAGAAGTGGTTGACTCCCAGAGTATAAAGTTAAGCGCGACCCAGGGCGGATCTGTAATCAGTGGTCTTTCAGGCGGCAGCGGTGTCAATCACCGATTGGTGCCCACGGATGAAGTGGGTGTTCGTGAGGATGATTCACCGCGCTTCGATCCCCAGGCCGCGGTCTCTGGAAATGATATTTCCCTGCCTTATTCCCTCAGTGTTTCCGAGGACGATCCCATCGTTTATAGTGCCGGTGGCGGTGAACCTATCGGTGGGTTGGTGGATGGTGAGACCTATTACGTCCATGTTCTGGGCGGAAATCAATACCAGTTGAAAGCGGAAGAAGCGGGAGGAATCATCACCCTGGATAAATCTCAGGCGTCAGGACGCTCGCACAGCATCGTTCCCGAGGGAGATACTCCTTCCGGTGATGCAAGCGCCTACGGTCCCCGCGAAATCAGCAACCAGGAGCAGGTTGATTTCCGCGGAGTTGCCGTTACGGCTACCAACAGCGATGACATTGCGGCGGTCGGGGTAAGTGCGGGAATTTCTGGATCGGTGGCGGTCAATCTGGCCGGTTCCATTCATGTCAATGAGATCAACACTTCGGCATTTATTGGGAAGTCAGCTGAAATCAATTGCGGCGGGACTTGTACTTCTAATGTTATTGGGGCTAACGCTACCCAATCCGTACTTGTCGCGGCAGCAGGCCAATTCTATCATCTGGGTATTTCGGCCTCTCTTGCGGTGGGCGGTTCGGTCGGTGTGGCTGTCCCGGTTGCAGTGCGAGTCGTTGATCTTAATATCGATGCTTATGTTGATGATTCTGCGACCGTTAACGCCCGTAATAATGTGTCTATCCTTGCCAATGGGACAGACACCATTGTCTCCGTTGCCGTGGGTGTCGGCGCAGGACAGGTGGGCGTTGCAGGGACGTTGACCGTTACCGTTTTGGATACTCATACCTATGCTTATACAGGGACTGGTGTGACTATCCTGGCGGACAATAATGTCCTCATTTCGGCCAGTGACAAGACGAAAGTGTTACAGATTACCGCGGCGATTGCCGGCGGATATGTTGGCGTCGGGGCTTCGGTTGGCGTGGCAACCATTGAGAAAGATACACAGGCTTATCTAGGTGCTTCCAGCACGGTTGATGCTAGGGCAACTGGCGCAGGTCTCAGTGGGATTTATGACGGCGATTTGAGCGACAGCGGGTTCTCGACCCTGGGCACATTCCATGGTTTGGCCGTTCAGGCTTCTTCCAATGAGAACTTCTTTGGTCTGGCGCCCGCCATCGGCGTCGGATTTGTAGGGGTTGCCGGCGGCGTACATGTGACGATTATTGGGGTTACTGTCAAGGCGTTTATCGCTGAAAGCTCGATGATCAACCAGGCTTCAGGTGCTAGTGCAACACAATCCGTCAATGTCTCGGCAGTTGATAAGGCAAAGACACTCACCATTGCAGGCGGCGCTGCGGGTGGGTTTGTGGGGGTCGCTGGCGGGATTGATATTGGTGTGCTGAATGTTTCTGTTCAGGCTTACACAGGAGTGGGCTCGACCATCCACGCCGCTGCTGATGTAGATGTGAACGCGCTCAGCCGCAAAGATGTTAAAACATTTGCGCTTTCTATAGGCGGTGGTTTTGTAGGTGTTGCCGGCTCGGTTTCTGTCTGGACAATTGGGACCCAGTCAACTACCACCTATGACGAAAGTGAAGGTTCGAATGATCTGGGAGAATGGCAGCTAAATGAAGATTATTATCAGGGGGATGTGGTAAGTTTCAACGGTAAACGATATACGCCAACGGTAGATGAGCCGCATACTACCCTGAATCCTGAGACAAATACAGCGGAATGGACTGCAACTGAAAAACAGCCCCTGCAATCTTCAGGTGGAGATGCTGTTGGGGATTCCGATCAGGTGGCTTCCGGGGATAACGGCGGTTACAAGAGCGCCTTGAATGACTCCTCCAGCAGCTACACTGATCGGGGTGTTTGGGTATCAGGTACAGCTTATCTAAAAGGTGATATTGTTGAGTTCAGTGATGTCAAGTACCGTGCAGAAATTGATATAGTGGAACCTGTGACGGATCCTAAAACCAATACCGGTGAGTGGGAGCCTGTTTCTGAGAGCGACCTGGCAACTACAAACCGCATCAATTCGATTTTCAACACTGGTCCCAATAATGTTAATAGCCAGATCGCGGCCAGCGCCCCTGTTTCACCTACTGGAACAGCGCTCGCATCGCAGGATCTGCCAGAAGGGACATCTGCGGCGATCAATGGCACAGTCATAGCCGGAGGCAGTGTCAGCATCCGGGCGAAGGATGATCTGCAGTTCTTCGGGCTTTCAGGTACGATCGCTGGTGGTTTTGTGGGTGTTGGTATATCTGTCCTTGTTGTCAATGTAGAAGAGGTTGTCGACGCAGGTGTTGGACCCAACGCTTCCATCACAGCTGGTTCAGACAGCTCAGATGAAATCGCTGTGATTGCGCGGCAGGATTCCGAGGTGCAAGCCATTGCCTTTGGTGGGACCGGGGGTGCGGTTGCCATCGGTGGACAGGTTGTCGTTTTGATGGACGATTCCAGCCAGAACGCTCATATCGATAGCGGCGCCGAACTCCCGCAAGCTGGCGGAGGGGTCAGCGTCAGCGCCTATGCAGACCGTGATCTTGATGTTTTGGCGATCGGTGCATCCCTCGGCGTAGTAGTCGGCGGTGCTGCGGTTTCGGTTGCGGATATCAGTGGAGATACCCTGGCCGCGATCGGAAATGTGGCCGTTGGTACGGATGTGGCCGGGGGCGGGATCGTCGAGGGTATCAGCGTAACAGCTACAGCAATTCTCTCGCCTACAGCGAGCACCTACTCGGTTGCTGCTGGCGTTGGCGGAAGCATGAGCGGAGCCGTGGCCATTGTAAAACTGGGCGGGCTTACAAAAGCCTCCTATGGTGGGCATGGTCCACTGGGAAGCGGCGGCCTCTCGATCAACGCCACCGGTACACATGGCGGCGTAAAAGCCGATACATATAACGTTGGAACAGGCGCAGTCGCGGGCGGACTTACCATTGCTATGGCTGTTGATGAGCGATCTACGGAAGCAATCCTGACCTCGACCGGGAATATCAATACAAGCGGTTCGGTCAACGTGGTCGCGGATGCGACCCATATTGCTACAGCGACAGCGCCAGGTGTGACAGTGGGTGGGGTGGCCATCTCTGAGATGCTGCCATTTGCCCGTGTCTCTGGACACACCATTGCAGAACTGAAGGGCGATATTCAGAATTCGTCTGCTATCACCGTACAGGCGATAGCAGATAACCAGGTCTCTGCCCTGGCTTCTATCACGAATGTTTCAATTGGCGGTTTAAGCGGAGCTTACGCAGATGCTGATATTACAGCAACTGTAAAAGCAATTGTTAATAATGGTGCGAATGTCCATGGTAGTTCTTTATCCATCGCAGCCACTGGAACCAATACGGCTACGGCCCGTGTAGAAACCCTGGGCGCTGGATTGTTTAGCGCTAGTGGTTCTATTGCTTCGGCTAGTGATGAAAGCCTGGTTGAAGCATATATTGGACCCCAGACAGGAGCATCAGGTAATCCAGCAGATCCAACAACAGTTTCCACAACTGGAAGTTTAGGTGTTGATGTGGATGCCAGCCTGACCTCCAATGTTATCGCAGAGACCGATGCTTTGAGTATTGGATTGTTGGTTGCCGGCGGATTGACGCAGACTAAAGCGGTAATCAATCCCACGGTTCGGGCTTATCTGGGTGATGAATCAGTGATCAATTCCAGCAACGCCCCAATCAGCTTTGATGCGACCGCCACTCTGAAAGCCAGTGCTGACGGCAGTGGTGCAGGTGGGAGTGTGGGCATTGCGGGTGGTGGTGCGATAGTATCGGCCCAAATTGGAGAGAATGGCATCAAGCAAACTGTGGTGGCCTTCACCGAGGGAGATGGCTCTCTGACTGGCGACTCAGTACACTTCGGTGCCACCCTTAATGCCGGCGGAAGCAATGGCGCATACGCTGATGTCACCCTGGTAAATATTGGCCTGCTGGCAGGAATCTCAGGTGGTGATGCCAGCGCCACTGCTGAACCCTATCTGGAATCCAAGATCGCTGGTGGGACCTTGATCCAGGTGGCTGGTGATGTTGAAGTTCTTGCTACTTCAAGCACACACGCTTATGCAAGTGCCTATGGTATGGGGGGAGGAATTGTTGGTGTTGGTACAAGTACTGCTGATGCTGAGGTATCAGGTTCAACATTGGCGCATGTTGGTCCTACGACTATTTATGCTGCAAATCTGTTGATTTCAGCTGAAAGCACCGATACAGCCGAGGTGGAAACCGAGGCGGGCGCTGGAGGACTCGTTGGCGGAAGCGGCTCAATTGCCACGGCAACCATTAACTCTACGACCAATGCCTACCTTGATCCCGGGGCTGATGTATACGCAACGGACATCCAGCTGCAGACTATCTTACAGGGCACTTCTTTGCCAACCAGCGGAGTAAGCGGCCAGCTGTTTAACCTCATCCCGACATCCGCGATTTACCGCTGGAAGAGATTGGATACCGACCCGGATGTATATGGCTGGGTGCGCCTTGCAGTCGCTGAGGGAAATTCCCTCCCGTCTGCTGGTACCACCTTCACGGCCAGCCCCTCGAACGGCACCCTCTTCCTGCTGACCGAAGCAGCCGGCAATACTCCGGCGATCTACCGCTACGACGATTCAGTCTTAGATTGGGTTTTTCAGGCACCAGCGGATGCCCTCTTTGAAATTCCACAGTCCGGCGCTGACCCGGATGTGTATGAGTGGATCAGTTCAGCCTGGGTTCTGCAGGTAGTTCCTGAAGATACCGATCTGTTATCCTCCGGAACAACAGGCGCTCTTTTACGCCTGCTGCAGGAATCAACTCCTTATATAAGGAACGGCTCTTCCTGGCAGGTCCTGGACTATTCCGACGTCACTACATTACCCGGAACAGCACCGAGCGGTTCTTATTACAATCTGACACAGCACGATGGATTCTGGCAGCCTGGCATCTACAAGATCGATCAGGGATCGGTCATGATCACTGCCCGGACAACGCCCAAAGCCAGTGCTGACGCAGCTGGTGTGAGTGCTGGACTATTGGCTGTTGGCACTTCAGAAGCCTTTGCATCGATTAATCCAACAGTTAACGCTTATATCGGTTCCGACTCGACCATCATTGCGGCGAGCCTGTCTGTTTCAGCAATGCAGGCATTGCCAACCAGCGGACCTTCCGCGGAAGCTACTGCCAATGGATCGGCGGGTGGTCTGGTCGCTATCAATGGCAGCCTTACTGCGGCCAGTGCGGGCAGTACAGTGAAGAGTTATATTGATAACAACACAATCCTGACAATAGAGGGAGAGACAAGCGTTACGGCGACAAACAACACCAAGCAGGTTGCTGAATCCAGGAATGTTGTTATTGGTCTGGTGGCTGGGGGCGCGGCCATGGCTTCTGCCTCATCCAACACCGTCACCCAGGCTTATTTTGGCGATTCGGTCACCCTTGTGGGGAGCAACCTGAATATCACAGCTTCCGGACATGATGACAATACTGCCAGGACCACAGTTGGCTCAGGCGGTGTGGTTGCAGGAGCGGCAGCAAGACCACTGACTGACAGCACCAGCAGCACGCTGGCCAAGATCGGCCGTCCGCTTGGTTCCGGTGGAGGATCGGTTGATCTGACAGGTAGCAGTCCCGGTAGCCTGGTGTTGGTCGCCTCCCACAGAACCACCGCAGAAACACAAGTGATCACAAATTCCTTTGGATTGCTTTCTGGTTCTGGAGCGATTGTCGATAATATCATTGATGCCAGTGTTGAAGCTGCAGTAGGTGACAGCGTTTCAGTTATTGCCAAGGATATTGATATTTCTGCGACCAATCGGATCGATGTCACGGGGGATATTAAAGGAAGCACTGGCGGACTTATCAGCGGTGCAGGTGCGGACAGCGAAACAGAAATTTCGCTCACAACGCGGGTGATGATTGGCGATGATGCCCATCTTGAGGTTGTTGGTGTGACTTGCAATGATCCCCTCATCCGTTTATCGGCTTTGAATATCTTGAATGTATCTGATCAGGTCACCTTTATCACAGGCGGTGCCCTCTCAGGCGCGGATGCAGACGCGACTGTTTACACAACCAAGGATCTGGCCAAGATCGATGTCGGCGAAAACGCTGAACTATTCAGCGTAGGCGCAATCGATCTCTCCGCTCGCGGCGAGGGAGACATTCATGCCAAAGTATCAGCGGAAACTTACGGTGTAGGCACTGTTAGTACTGGCAAGACAAGAGTGGAGCTGCATCCCAAGAATGAGATATTCATTGATGTGTATGCCCACCTGCGGGCGCTTGGCGACCTGAATCTTTCTGCAGGAAGAACTGCAGATCCGAATATGGTCACCTCAGCGGACCGCTATATAGTTGAGGCTCGCTGGGACGGTTTTGCAGGCTCCCTGATACCGATTGCAGATGTCGACGCTTTGGCATTTATTATCCAGGAAAACAAAATCACCGTTGAAGCCAATGCTCTTCTGCAAACTGCCAGACAGGCCAATCTTTATGCTGAACGACTGGGTATTGTTGACTTGATTGGCAAAGCTAAAGTTGTCAGCTGGGTCAGTGAGACAGCTGATGCCATCAACAGCCTGCTGGGTGGGGGCGGGGAAGAACAGTATGCCGGCCATGCCTTGCAGGAAGCCCACGGAACAGTTGAGGTCAAAGGTACGATAGAGACCGGGCTTACTCGTTCTCAGACACTGACCTTAAACTGGAATGCGGCAGCAGGCACAGTAGAGGCCACCTCAGATCTGGGAATCACCTACACCACCAGCTTCAAAGAACTGGAAAGCCAGCTTGTCCAGGAACTGCACAATGCGGAACAGATGCTGGCGGAGTACGGGAGCACGAATGCGACCCTGGCTGCTTTTTATGCAGCCGAGATCGTACGCATCAAGAGTGAGCTGGATGCCCTCGGTCTGTCTGAAGTAGTGACCGATGGGACCGATACAGAGACACTTTATCCAACCCGGACAGTCCTCACGGTCACGGTGAACCCCATCTGGGCTCAGGCAGGCAGGATCGATATACGGACCGATCAGCTTCAAGGGAACGGCAAGTTTATTGCTCCAACGGATGTGACTGTCACAGTCACTAATAACACACCGGCTTTCCTCGAGATCAAAGGCATCACCATCCCGGTGGACAACGGCGGGTTATTCTTCAATGGCGAGCTTAAAACAACAAATGCTTTCATCAATCAGGAAAATCAAGCCAACGCAGATGAGGATAACCAGTTTAATTATTCTGGTGTGGATGTGACCGTTGTGCCCGGCGTGGCGAATTTTGTCTCACCGCTGCCCGCGCAGGGAAGCGGCAGCACACCGACCGTTACTGTTAAAAATCTCCTCGATGTTAATGGCTTAGAACCTCCGGGAGGAGGCAATTATCCTTGGCCGGATATCACGGTCCTGGGTCCTTCCGATGGTGGTCAAGGAATCTATAACGACAGCGGCAGCGTTCTTCTGGAAACCCTGACCAGCGGTCAGGGCAGCATTCGTATCGAGGGCACCATTCGTGCCCAGAACATCATCATCATCGCAGGCGGGGATGTGTACATCACCGGCCTTTCCACTTACCCGGTAGGCGGAGAACCGGCCAGCATCTTGGGTCCCGCAACAACGGGGACTTATGGAGCGGGTTCAGCAACAGCAGCAGGTGTGGATCAAGCGTCCGTTGGAGAGGTTCAGGCAACAGTGAACAGCGCTCCAACCACACCTTACAGTCTATACGGCGACCGCATCCACATTGACGCTGAATATATAAACATCAACGGTATCATGCAGAGCGGACGTGAGTTGTATACACTAACCCTCGATAGTTCTGCCTACGTGGAAGCCCTGACAAAGATCGGGAAAGGAAGATCAGGGCGGATCTACCTGAACAGCACCTCCAGGGACAATCCAGGCTTTGCAGTTTACTTCAATACGACAACCATGCGCTTTGAAGTTAATGAGGTCCGTTCCAGCGGCGGGTTTATCGAGCTCTTCGGTCATGTACTCAATACCGGATATGGCGAGATCCGCTTGCTGGGAGGTTATGCCACCATTCAAATTGACAATACCACCAGCGTGGATGTTGTCCTTAACCGCCTGGATGTATCTGAGCGCGGCAAGGGTACCCTGGTGATCTACGATAAGGCAAATGGAGGACCTGAAGTAGGCACCAAAGCAGCAGTTGGGACAGGTCCCTATCTGACCATCTACCAGTGGACACCCAGTGATGTCATTGTCACAACCAATGGGGGAGCCGGATCCAGTGAGGCCATTACCTCAACAGGTTATTCCTCCACCTACCAACCAGCTTCGGGTTGGCGGTACGGTTGGACAACCGTAGTAGAGCAGAATTTGATCAAGCGTAAACACATCAAGAGCGGTTCCTGGCTCGGTGTCATCCCCGATGTTTTCCAGAGTGAAAACATTCAGTGGGATTCGATTGAAGTCCAGGGCACCCCTCATTATGCTGGCTCAGGTCCTTACTACTACCTGGATACAAATGCATCCACAGCGGACGAATTATATAACTATGTCTTGGATACACTTACACTGGAAACAACAGGACCAAAGAGAATTTACCACAATGACTATTGGACCTGGTACGGCAGCCATGTCTATGTGGAGGATTGGGAGGAAATTGAGGGCCAGCAGGTGCTGCACACGCATACTGTCAATGCCCATCAGCCCATTACTGTTAACTTCGTCGGCCAGTCCGAGGGAACCGTCACCGTCAACTCCAATTCCGGTGGCGATGTCTATCTCAAAGATGTGATCCTCAACCCGAGCGGAACGACAACGATCACAACCACCGGCGCGATCCTGCCCCTGCCTGGTGAGGTCTGGGTAAGCGGGCGGCGAATTATCCTGGATGCCGGTACGGGTATTGGCATAGACACAAGCCCACTGAATGTGGATGTAAGTGCCATCATTTACTCCTACTCGAGTAATGAAGGCACCCAGGAAATGAATACGCCAATTTACACCTACGATTCGAGCGAGGGAACCCAGGTATTGTCCCGTTATGATCGGGTCAGGCTTTTGGACAGCTACGATTCAAGCAAAGGTAAACCTGGACGGGTCTATTCGTATCTTGGAGAATCAGACACTACCCTTGTCCTGGATACACAAGACTACCTCGACATGTCCCTGTGGAATGAAATACTCCCAAGTACACAGGACCATATCAAACACAATGAGGATTACTATATCTATATCGGGCCTTCAGCGGGTTTGGATCTTGGCATGCAGATCTACTCTGATACCTCTCGCTGGCTGCAAGTTAGTTTGCTTCCCAGTCTGATGGCAACTTCAAGCAGCGGTGATATTGTCATCTCTGAGGTCAGCGGCGACCTGCCGGTTGATCAGATCTGCGCCGGGACACTCTCCGGTGGGATCTGCACGGAATCGGGCGGCAATGTGACCCTGACTGCTCCGGGTGCGATTTCCGTAGCCAAACAGGATTCCAGCCACTGGTATCCGGGTTTGGTTGCTGGCGGCGCGCTTGAACTGAGCGCCCTGGGTGGCGGCATCGGCAATTCCTCGACAATCCCGCTGGTCCTCGACTCCGGTGTGCCCGGACCGGGCGGGCAGACTGCCCCAAGCTCACGGATTGTGACCCTGGATGCTAAGGGTGATGTCTATATTCAAGAAATGAATGGGGATCTGTGGTTGAACCAGCTGACCACCACTGGCAGCGCCTGGATCGAAGTGCTTAGCGGTAGGCTGCTGGACGCAAATGAGATCAGTGTTCGTGACGACCGCGCATACGAAGAACTGCGGGATGGGGTCTGGACTGATCTGCAACTTACTGTCGACACGGATGCAGATGACAAGATCAACGATACCATCAAAGCCTTTGCATCAGGTAAAGAGCAGGAATATCGCCAGTACTGGACCTATCGAGCAACCCAGGCAAATCCTGCGGAGCATGATGGCGCGCATGCTATCACGTTATCGACGGAAGAACTATCCTTCTATGAGGAGTACTATGCCGAGCAGGGGGCGGCTCTCGAGCTTAGTGGAACTGATCTGGACAATTTTGTCAGCGGCGCGATTACAACCTTGGAAAACTCGCGGACTCAGCAGTATCATGCTCTCTATGCTCAATTTTATGCCTATTTCACGGATCAAGTTGCGAGCTTCCCGACCAGTTATGTCGAGAACTTTAAATATGTCCTGACCACCGATGAAGAGTACAAGCTTCGCAAGGGCATTAAAGTCTGGACGGAAGACCAGCTATTGCATTTGATCAGCGCTGGTGTTCTCAAATCGGTCACAGATACGCAGGTGACGATCGAGGATGCCAATATCATAGCTACCGATGTCACTCTGATTGTCAGTGATGACATTGGTGCCACAACGGGTCAGTTGTCTATTGACCTGGTGGACGCTTTCACTGAAGAGGAACTGGTAGCGCTGGGCGCAGCTGAGCGCGCAGATGTTTCCTTCGAGAGCGGCAGCCCGGTCTCGACCGAAGTCAATTTTAACGGTTCTGCTCATACCATCACACGGACAGACAGCGCGAGCTGGAGCGGGTTCTCCGCAGGCATGTACATCAAGGTCAGCGGGGGAACAGCCAATGCTGCCGACGGGTTGGCTTACTTCACCATCCAGTCTGTTAGCGGATCCACGATTACCCTGAGTGCTGGAGATACGATTATCAGTGAGGTGGGTAAAAATGTTACGATTTCACCCATCGTCCTTGACCCCACCTTTGAAGCTGATCTGGGTTCTCCCTACTCAGGCGAAGTCACATTCAGCAACAACGGTTATACCTCCACCGGCCGATTGGGTGACACCATAACCCGATCCAGCGGAAGCTGGGATAGTGACGGCTTTGTGGTTGATTCACTGATCAAGATCACTGGATCCACCGCAAATGCCACCAGCGGGCGGGAGTACTACAAGGTCAGTGATGTAACTGCAAGTGTCCTGACCCTGTCTAATGGCGATGTTTTGACGACTGAATCTATTCCCGAGACAGTTATCACTCGTGGTCATGCGCCAACGGTGACAGCCATTGTAATTGACCTGCGGGATGACCTTGATCTGGATGCGACCGGAAGGCTGGATGTGGATGCTGGAGCTGATGTGCTAATCGGCTCTGAACCGGACATCCGCCTCGGGTTTGTGGAGGCGGTTGGAAGCGTGAGGCTTAAGAGTGGACAGAATATTGTCAGTGTATTAACAGCGGGCGCGGTAAATGTTGATAGCGGAGATCTGATCCTTGAAGCGGGTCAGGGTGCTATTGGCAGTGCTGTAAAACCGATTATCACCGATCTGGACCTGGGGGCAACAATTACTGCCCGGGCACTTGGTGATGTTTTCATCTCTGAGCATAATGGAGATATGGAAATTGAGAGCGTCTACTCGCAAACAGGTAAGGTGCGCCTTGAATCAGATGGTTCCATCATCGATGGCCTAGACACAGACTTTACCAAGATCAAGGCAAACCGGGTTGAACTGGATGCTGGTGGGAATATCGGAGAAGACGGCACCATCCCAGACTATCTCGAAGTTGATGTCGTCGAGCCCGGTACGATCTCGGCTATTGCTTATGGCAGTATCTGGATTGCGGAGAGTGAAGGGCATATGAATATCCGCCACATTATCTCTGAGACGGGCGATGTGGATCTTATCGCACAGCTGTCGATCTTCGATGCAGTTGATGTTTCTAATCCTGCAGACCCATGGTTGTCTGGTGATACTTCCGATCCAGCAAGCAAGCCTGGCGCTGATGTGGTTGGCAACAGCATTAAGCTGACAGCCAGTCTGGGAACGATCGGCCAATCAGGGAATGACCTGGATATTAACAGCGCTTATTCCGGTGCGGGAACCCTGACTTCATCAAGTGATGAGGGGAATACCTATCTCATTGAGACCGTCGGGGATCTGAGCCTTAAGACGGTCAGCACGTATGGAACAACCATCCCGTACATAGCCTTTATTACCAATCCTGTGGGGAGGATCTTGAACGGTTATCCTTTAGGGAATAACGTTGATTCCGGGAAGCTGTGGCTCTTCGCCAGCGGTGATATTGGAGAACTTACGAATCGGATCACCACGACGGTTGGATCTATTGAAGGGAAATCCACCGCTGGAAGCGTGTACATTCTGAATGATGGCGAAGTTGAGATCGGCGGCGTGATCCCGGGGACGGAAGGCGGGGTTTCCGCTGATGGAATCGAGGGTGATGTTTACTTCGATGCTGATAGTCCTATCACCATCAGCGAACATGTCACTGCAGTTGGTAATATCTATGTCACCTCTACCGATACCTTGGACAATGACGATATCATCGTGTTTGCTGGCCGAAGACTCGTTTCCACTGATGGCTCTGTGACCTTGCACGCCGGTGATGATCTGATCATCCAGAGCGGCGCGCTGATTGATGCAAATCAGTCAATCTTCATGGAGGCTGACTTTGCTAAGGCAGATGCAGGCAGCAGCTCTATTACGATCACCGGGGCTGTGCTGAAAGCTGGGGTTGATGTCAACGAAGAAGCAACTGGGAATATAACAATTCAGGACAACGCAACGGTTTCCGCCGGGTCGGATATCAATCTGACGGCTGGGGCCAACCTGCTGGTTGATGATGCAGATCTGAATGCTGGTGAGAACGTCATAGGGGTGGCATCAGGGAATGTTACTGTACAGAATAGCGCAATGGTCACCGCTGGGTCGGATATCAATCTGACGTCCGGGGCCAACTTGCTGGTTGATGACGCGGATCTGAATGCTGGTATGAATGTGACTGGCGCGGCGACTGGGATTATTACTATTGAGAGCAGCGCGACGATCACAGCCAGTGAGAATATCACCCTGACCGCTGGGACCGACCTGCTTGTTGATACAAGTGCAACGTTAACTGCCCAGACGGGCAGCTCTCTGCTTCGCGCAGGCGATGACATCCATGTCACACCTTCTGCCACCATTGTCGCTGCTGGGGTGATCACTATCCACGGCGACTACGGCGATACGGATCCTGGGATGGGCACACTGATCCTGCTCGAAGGTACTTTCATGGCGCCGCTGATCGAGATCTATGGAGATAATGATTCCGATACGATAACTTTCAGCCCAATTGCAGTTATTGGCCACACTCAGATCTGGGGTGGAGGTGCTGAAGATACCATCCTGCTTGACTTGTTACCCACGATCGATCTGGCGCACAAGTACACAGGAGAAACTGGACCGGCTTCAATCGTGACTGGGGTTGAATTACCTCGTTTGCGGAATATGGTTGATCTGGATGGGCAGGACGCGGCTGATCATTATGAGATCAACACCACCGGCAGCTCCGATTACATCGTCAATGTTCACGACAGCGGTGCTCCGGCTGATGGGGCAGATAATCTGACAATAAACGGCACAACAGGGATTGACGTTTTCCTGATCCGCCGGAATTTTGTTGCCAACCTCCAATGGGTCGGACCGGAAAATGACGATTTCGCCGCTGAGTATGAGCGGATCAATTATGACCGCACAGTAAATGTTTTGCATATCTACAGTGGTGTGGGAGAGGACCGCTTCTACGCTGATGACAACAGTGCCATCACAGTCCTCGATGGTGGAGCGGATGATGATTTCATCCAGTTTGGACAGATGTTTGGCGCAGCCCGCACCTCGACTGATTATGTGGCGACTGGCGATGAGATCGAGACGGTAGAGACAACAGTTGGCTTCTTGAGCCGGGGGATCAGCTTCTCAACCACCGCCTATGGTGGGGATGGCGAGGACAAGTTCATTGTCTTCAGCAATAAGGCACCTCTCAAGCTATTTGGTGAGGCTGGCAATGATGAGTTCATTGTCCGGGCCTTTGTGATCAAGAATTCGACAATTATCACAACAAATGACACCCTGGTCAATGGCGGCAATGGTAATGACTACATCGAGTACAACATCAATGCCCCTGTGAGCATCGATGGGGGGCAGGGCGTTGACACTGTCGTGGTCATTGGTACCGAGGTGGATGACAGTTTTGTGATTACTCGGGACAGTGTGCAAGGCGCAGGACTCAATGTCAGCTTCACAACTATTGAAAAGCTTGAGGTTGACGGCATGGAGGGGAATGACCATTTCTTCATCCTCAGTACCCACCCGAAGGTCATCACAACGATCATCGGCGGCCTGGGCAGTGACACGTTTGATGTTGGCGGCGATGTCACAGCTGAGATTGTAGCGCTTTCCGTCGAAGGGACAAGCGCATTCATTAACCACAGTCTGTCAAGTCTTGATCCGGACTACAACGGCATCTTTGCCGAAGGCGTGCGGCTCAACGTCGCTGGAGCAGATACTGGAACAGTCGTAGTGGCTGAGTTTGAGGGTTCAAGTGTTGCCGTTGAGAATGGTGGCGCAGCAGCCACCGATAAATATTTTGTCTCGCTCGCTGTCACAGTGCCCTCGACGCCTACAATTGCTTACATCACTGTAGCAGCTGCTCCTGCGCCATCCAATGACATTGCCGCAGGTGGTGGTTCGCTCCAGGTCTCAGCAGACGGAGTAAACTTTGTAGATGCGCTGGTGCTGACATTCAACTCCGCTGTTTCCTCTTCAGATCCAAACGCCTGGGTGAGAACGCAAACGATTCACGTTCGGGCAGTTTCTGATACTGCTGAAGAGGGCGAGAGGACGGTTGTTGTGAGCCACTCGGTAGAAAGCACCAACCCCGATTTCGACATTTTGAATGTGATCAATGTTGAAGTCCGGGTCATCGATGATGACAAGCCGGGTTTAATCGTTTCGCAAACGAACCTGGATACCTTTGTGATCGAGGGAGGGATGACAGACACCTACACAGTCGCGCTTACGCGGGCTCCTGCTCTTGGTGAGGTTGTGATTGCCAGTCTCGATCTGGACACAACCCAGCTGGTTATTTCAACTGCTAATCTGGGGCAGAGCGCCAGGTTTGATCCTTCAACCAATGAGGTCACTTTTGACAGCACAAATTGGTTTGTGCCTTTTGTGGCGCAGGTTTCAGCCATTGATGATGCTGTTGTTGAGAATCTACTGCTGTCCACAATGGTGCACAGCGTTTCCAGCTCTCTGCCTGGCGGTGTGTTCAGCGCCGTCGAGGATGAGCCGGAAGTGGATGTGGAAGTCCGTGATAATGATTCCGGCGGTTTACTGGTGGTCCAGAGTGATGGATCAACGCTTGTGTCTGAAGGGCATCCGGATACATACACCCTGCACCTTACAAAAGCACCGACAAGCGATGTGATTGTCAGTATTCTCACTGATGGAAAAACCATCGTCTCTGCTGATAATCCGCTAGATACTCGCTTCACGGGGCCTGTGGGTGAGAACCCGCCAACTGTCGTCTTCAGTGCGGGGAATTGGTATATACCGTTTACAGTACAGGTTAAGGTTAATCCGGAAGCGCCGCCTTCAGGCGGTACTCAGCCGGTGCAAGCCTACTCAGCCCAGCCGCATGTGACAACCAAAATGTTTGGACCGTTGATCATCGAAGGTAGTCAGCTGAAAGAGCGCACAATCAATCCTGGTGTGCATCTGCCAACTGAAATAGACAAGGACCTTCCTGTACCCAGTATAAGTTCAGTCGTTGAAGCAGAGCAGACTGATACCTTGAATGTTTTCAACGATGGCAGCGTGGCAGACGACACGGGAGCGCATGGGTATATCTCAGAAAACAATGCTCTGGCTGTAGCGGCAGTTTACGATGTCCCGGCTGGAAATATTGATACTGAATTGTTCGGTTACGTTTCCGGGCTGAGCATGGGTGGTCCGCTGACGCTTAATTTTGGAACTCCCGCTGTGCCTGATGAACGTACCTTTGATGCGGGTATTACCTATCATGACGTAGAGGTCCTTGATGTCCTCCTTGGTACCGGGGATGACACCTTCACGGTGGAGGAAACCGTTGCGGGTATGATCACTGTTGTGCAAGGCGGCGGTGGGGATGACACGATCTATGTTTTGAACGGTGGAGGACCTGAATCACCATTAATTGTCTTTGGTGAGACCAGCCAGGATGGCATACCTTACGACTCGACAACGGCGGATCTTACAGGGCGCGGGCGCGAATTCCTCAACCCGGGCAATGACCTCATTGATGCCAGCGCTGCTGATCTTTCGATCACAATCTACGGCGGACCTGGTGATGATACGATTTACGGAAGCCAGGCTGGAGATCATATTGCTGGTGGATCTGGTCATGACACGATCTACGGTCAGGATGGAAAGGACCATATCTATGGTGATAACGGTTTCAACCTGGATCTGACTACACGGCTCAGCCTATCAATGGAGATCCTCTGGGTTGTGACTGCGCCAGGCTTGGAAGACAATCAAAACACTTTTGATGATCTGATTGCGGGTATGGATGAGATCTATGGTGAAGGTGATGACGATATCATCTTTGGTGATCTGGGTATGATCGATCAAATATCGCAGAAGATACTTACCACAGCTGATGTGTATAAGATCCGGAGCGACAGTCTTACCAACGGCAATGCCGATACGATCTCCGGAAACGCCGGCAGTGATATTGTGCTGGGCGGTGGTGCCGGGGACTTGATCTTCGGTGATAATGTTAATGCTGACGCGGAAGACTTGGATGGAGAGGATTTGCTACTGGGAGACAATGGGGTCATTCAGCTTATTGTCGATACTGCAGGCAGATTGAGCTTTGCTAACAGCGGGGTTGCAATGATTCAGACCACAGATACCGAAGAGGCCACGGGCGGCGCTGACACGATCCATGGTAACGCCCAGGGTGATGTGATCATCGGTGGCGTAAATGGTGACAGTATCTTTGCGGACGCACCAATCCAGGGTGAGTATGATGGCAGTGATCTGATCCTTGGTGATAACGGAATGGTTGATTTCGGTACTGACCCCAATGACCTTGATACTGTTAGTTCCAATCCATACTCCATTGCAGCAGGCAACGCAATTCTTGGCGGTGTGGATAGCATCACCGGAGACTATGGCTCTGATACCATCCTCGGCGGTGTGGCCGGTGACGTCATTTATGGTGATAATGCTAATGCTGACGCGAAAGACTTGGATGGTGAAGACATCATAACCGGTGACAATGCAACGATTCTGTACGCGGGTGACACCTATCCCGATGCTACCGCTGGCAGGCTGTACACCCTCGGGGACACTGCAATCACAAGCATTGAGACGACCGATACCGAAGAGGCCACGGGCGGCGCTGACACGATCCATGGTAACGCCCAGGGTGATGTGATCATCGGTGGCGTAAATGGTGACAGTATCTTTGCGGACGCACCAATCCAGGGTGAGTATGATGGCAGTGATCTGATCCTTGGTGATAACGGAATGGTTGATTTCGGTACTGACCCCAATGACCTTGATACTGTTAGTTCCAATCCATACTCCATTGCAGCAGGCAACGCAATTCTTGGCGGTGTGGATAGCATCACCGGAGACTATGGCTCTGATACCATCCTCGGCGGTGTGGCCGGTGACGTCATTTATGGTGATAATGCTAATGCTGACGCGAAAGACTTGGATGGTGAAGACATCATAACCGGTGACAATGCAACGATTCTGTACGCGGGTGACACCTATCCCGATGCTACCGCTGGCAGGCTGTACACCCTCGGGGACACTGCAATCACAAGCATTGAGACGACCGATACCGAAGAGGTCACGGGCGGCGCTGACACGATCCATGGTAACGCCCAGACCGATGTCATCCTCGGCGGCGTCGGCGGCGATACGATCTATGGCGATGCGGCGATCGAGGCTGTGTACGACAAATCCGATGTTATCCTTGGCGACAATGGGTTCATCAGTTTCGTTCGTGGATATGACGAAGATCCTTACACCCTTGAGCTGATACAGACCCTTGATGTGCAACTGGGTGGTGAAGACACCATCCACGGAAACGACGGCGATGACATCATCTTGGGCGGCAAGGATGGAGATACCATCCATGGCAATGCGCATGATGACATTGTGTTCGGCGACTTCGGGCAGATGATCTTTGTAGGTCCTGTGGGAACCACAGCAGAAGAGACCTATGACAAGGTTTTCTTCAACAGCATTGCCCGTGTGGCAGAAATTACAGACAACCTGGAGGGTGGTAATGACATCATCTACGGCGATGATAATGAAGATATTCTCATCGGTGGCGCCGGAAGTGATCTTATTGACGGCGATGATGGTGATGACCTGATCTTTGGTGATAATGTCAGCCTTACTCGTTATGGTATGGCATACGAGGACGACACCAATCCACGCTTCAGAACCCTAACAGGGACCAAGAAGATCTACGATGAGAACGACAACGCGCTGGTCGATAATCAGGCTCAGGGCATCCCATATGACACCGGGACGCCGGTATGGGCGGATTGGGAGATCACATTGCACGATCACTCCTTCGCGGTTGAATACGGTGGGTTGAACAATTTTGGGGATGACTACATCGCCGGCGGGCCGAACGACGATACAATTTTCGGTCAGCTCGGCGACGACACTATCCAAGGTGATGGATCCATCGGTAGCTTGGTAAATGAAGGCTCGCCAGTTACAGCTTATCGAGACACTAATGGTTTGCTGGTAGTGGTACCTTCCTTCGAGAACCCCAGCGACGGGGATGATTACATCGAAGGCAACGGTGGCAATGACGTCATCTTCGGCAACCTTGGCCAGGATGACATCCTCGGCGGTAGTTCCAACTTGTTCAGTTTGACGACCCCGGACAGGAGACCGGATGGTGCTGACCTGATCTTTGGTGGTGCCGGAACTGACATAACCCGTAATAATGGCGGTGATGAATCAACCAACGGCCACGCGCGGGATGCAGACATGATCCTGGGCGATAACGGAAACATCTTCCGATTGGTAATGGCTGACGGAGAAGGCACTAGCGATTACCTCACCTTTAGCTACGATAATTACAATATCCTCAAGATCATTCCACGAGCGGCAGAGCTGCTCGACTACACGCCTGGCGGCCTGGATTACCTGCCAACTTCTAGCCTGGCAGTATATGACATCGGCGCAGCGGATGAGATCCACGGTGAGTCCGGCGATGACTTCATCTACGGTATGAAGGGTGATGACATTCTGTTTGGTGAAGGCCAGGATGATGATCTTATTGGTGGATACGATCATGACTGGATCTCTGGTGGAACAGGCAGTGATGGCGTTCTTGGCGATGACGGCCGTATCTATACCAGCAGGAATGGAATCCCTGAACCGCTGTATGGAATTGGTGATCTGGCGGATGTGCTTGATCTCTATATTTCCTCACCTGGAAAGATCCAGCAGGCGGTGATCAACGTGAGCGGGGCTTTGAAGAAAACAGTCAATCTGACACCTTTCAAACTTGGTGACCCAGAACTCTTTGACTATGCCCTTCAGGATCCACACTTTGCAGATGACATCATCTACGGTGGTTGGGGGGATGATGCCCTGCATGGTGGTGCCGGTGACGATGCCATATCTGGCGCAGAGGCTCTGCTGGGATACTATGATAAGCCTGAAAATTCCGGGGATGTCTTGAAGTTTAGTGTCTACCGGGCAGGTGAATTCGGAGCCTATGATGAGTACGATCCCTGGTCTAAGGTCTATTGGAATCCGGCTACTGGCGAGTTTGATACAGGCGGCAGTATAGAATTCCTGCTGAACTTCAACTATCTAGAAGGGATTCAGGATCCTTACGGGCCAGTTTCTGGCTACGACCCGGTGCCAAGTGATGGTGACGATGTGATCTTCGGAGATCTGGGTAACGATTGGTTGGTGGGAGGGACAGGCAAGGATCATCTCTATGGTGGTTATGGGTTTGATTTGCTGAATGTTGATGATAACCAGGAGACCAATAGCGATGCCAATGATTTGCCTGACACTCATCCTTCTTATGAGGATATCGCTTATGGTGGAGCCGGTCGTGATTACTTGATCGCCAACACTGGCGGCGACCGCTTAATTGACTGGGCCGGTGAGTTCAATTCCTACATCGTTCCCTTTGCCCCCTTCGGTATGGCGACAGTGAGCAGGACACTCCAACCTCAGCTCATGGAATATCTCTATGCTCTGTCGGCCAGTGATGGGGCAGATCCTACACGAGCTGCGGATACTGGTGCTGATCCACTCCGCAATGGGGAACCTGAAGGTGAACTTGGGTTGGTGAAACAAAAGGATCATGATTGGCATGATCAGACAGGAGCACCAGATGATCCTCAGCCCGGAAATATCCCTGGCGGACAGCGTGATGTTCTCAGATCGGCTACCTTCAACAGCGGTTTGATGGAGGGATTCTTCACAGACAGTGGTACTTGGACTGTGGAAACCGGCGCACTCAGGGTGACTGCTGAATCGATTGGCGGGGATGCCGTCAGTGTCTTCCATGTGGACGAAATGATGCCAAGTTATTTTGAGCTTATGGCCACAATCACAATGGATAAACCGACGGGTGGATGGAAAGCAAACGCCTACATTATCTTTGACTATTACAGTCCAACAGACTTCAAGTTCGCTGGCTTGAACGCATCCATCGACAAGATCCAGATGGGGCATCGCACATCCGAGGGATGGATCGTGGATGTCCAAAGCAATCTAAAAGTAAAGCCTGGTAATTTCTACGATGTTCTGGTTGCCATCAACGGAACAACGGTCACTGTCCTAGCCGACAACGATGAGTTCTTCAGCTACGCTTTCGAACCCCGCGTTATCGATGACTGGGTTTATGGGATCAACAGTGGTATGGTGGGATTCGGCTCCGAGAACTCTCGAGGCGTCTATGACAACATCGCGGTACAGATCTTGGCGCCAGAAATCACCTTTGAGGGAACAGAAGATTTTCCTGATACACAAGAAGCCCTTAATCTTATATCCACAGCTGGAATCTGGACGGTTTCAGGGCATCCTGAGGAGGGGTACTGGTACGAGGGTCTGGCGACGGATGTTGATGGACTGGCAACCAGTCTGATCGATCTGGGACTGGACAATCCATTCGCAGTTTCCTCTGTCTTAGATCTTGAAACGATTCTAAACACTAATGATACAGCTGGTCTGGTGTTTGACTACTACGAACCGGACCACTTCAAATTCGCCGCTGTTGATGCGCTGGATGACAGGGCGATCATCGGTCATCATACGGAAAGAAGCGGGTGGGTGATTGACGCAGTGTATGATTTTAACTTTATGCCTGATCAAGACTATCTACTTGAACTTACACTTAAAGGCACCACTGCTAACCTATCTGTAAAAGAATCCGGAGCACAGAACTGGCAGGCGATGATCGGGTATGTCTTCAATGCTGTTACTGTTGATGGCGCGATTGGATTGTTTACGCTGGAGGACGTTGGCACTTTTGATACAGTCAAGGTGATGACCGATGACCCGGCTTTTGCGGAGCCTGAGGAAGGAGAAGCCCTACAGGCGACCTACTACTCTCCTGCCGAGCTGGTTTCCGCTGCAAGCCTCCAGCCCGCTCAGCTGGATCTGGTTGCCCGCCAAGCCCTGACCCTGATGGCTGCGGCGGTAGCGGATCCAGAACAGCTCAAGCTGCTTGAGGATGTCCAGTTTAAAATCCTGGACTTGAACGGACTGGAGCTGGGCAGGACCGTTGATAACCGGGTCTTCATTGACAGGAATGCGTCTGGCCATGGGTGGTCCCTGGACACAGCTGCTAGAGCAATTTTCCGACCCATGGATTTGCTCTCGGTCATCATACACGAATTTGGACACGTGCTCGGGATGGAACATGTTCCCATGCTCGGAGGTAGATTGGTTTATATGAATGAATTACTGGGCCCGGGAACACGGGCTCTGCCTGCCGCCCTGGTTGCCCAAACCCCCTCAGCGGCAATTGATCGAGCACATCACCATCAGGCCAGTCAAGCAGAGTGGGATTATCTAGATCTTGAGCCGCATTCTGTCGGGATTGCATTAATGGATCACAGTTTCAATGATCCCATCATCTCTATGACAGATCAGGGGCTATACTCGCGGTTCATAAATCCCCGGACAATTCAAAATCACAACCAGGTTTTTCAGGAAGGAACTGTTTATGATCCGCCTCCAGCCCTGGAATCCGGTACCTCTGGAATAGATGCTGTAAAAGCGGATAGTAATAACCAGAATAACATGCTGTTACTCTGGTTATTTATCTTGCTTCCATCCCTGCTGTTTGTAAATGGGTCGCTCCGGTGTGCCGTGCATGGCAGGCTTTAGCTGTTACGGATACGTGTATAGGTTGAAATTACTGAATAAAGTTAATCCGCTGGAACATTGAAGCAACCTGCAGATAGCTTATAATAATCTACAGGCATGACAATAGCCAGCATGTAAAGTGCTTACAAAGTTGCATTCCAGTGGATTAGGGTCCATCTGTGTCATGAGCAGTGGAATGAAATTTGTAAGCAGGAAGGTTCCTGCTGACTGGTAGACGTGCCCCTTAGGGGGCACGTCTCTTTATGGCGAATGTAGTGAGTGATAATTAAATCGTTTATCCGTGTTTGACCAGTGATGATTTTACCCTCCTGCAGCGAATCCAGGGATGCCTATGGCCTCTTCTTTTGAGTCATTAAAAAATATATTGAGGTCCATTCAAAAAAACTGGCGGACCAGTTTTTTTCAGATCCTGATGGTCTTAATGGTGTTGATTTTTATTGGCGTGCCAATCTTGCAGTTTATTCAGTCCAATAACCCTCCACCTCAAATATCTGTTGATACCACGCTAAACTTGCTCTCTCTGGGTCTCCAGGCCTATCAAGATGGTGATCTGATGGGAGCTATCAACTATTTTTCGCAGGCTGTGGAAATTGATCGGGACCGCGCTGATACTTATTTCTATCTCGGCAGAGCTTACCATGACAATGGAGACTTTGAGCTGGCGCGGTCTGCCCTATCCCTGGCAATAGATTTAGATCCTGGTCTTAGAAACGCGATCATCTACCGGGCTTTGACTTTAGCCCAATTGCATGATTCCAACGGTGCCCAGAAGGATATCAGTTATGCGCTTGAACTGGGCCTGGAAAGCGCTCTGGAGTACTATCAAATCGGAGCGGCTTATGCAGATCTAGAAGAGGACGATAATGCGCTGACTATGATAGATCAGGCAATTGAGATGGATCCGTCGATGGTGGAAGGATATCGAATGCGGGCGGTAGTATATTTTGGGATGGGAAAATTAGAGAAATCCATAGATGAATATACACAGATATTGACTATAGATCCAATGGATGTGCAGGCGCATTTCCAGCGCGGCGTGGCGTATTTTGATCTGGAGCAGTTCGAGCAAGCAATTGAGGATTGGTCCCTGGTCATTGAAATGCAACCTGGAGATGCAGATTCACTGTTCAACCGAGGTATTGCCTACAATCAACTCGGTGAATATGAAAAAGGGATTGATAATTTAAGCAGATTCCTGGATATTGTTGGAGAAAATACCCTGGCGCTGAATAATCGTGGTCTGGCTTATCTCAGTCTGGGCGATCTGGAGAGTGCTCAGACGGATTTTGCCCGTGTAGTGGAAACCGATCCTGATGATCCTCAAGCGTATTTTAATTTAGGGAATATCTATTACCAACAGGAACTATTTGAGGAGGCAAGTGAAGTTTATCAACTCGCCCTTGATCTGCAGGAAGACCACGTTCATGCGCATCATAACCTTGGGTTAACTTATTTGTTCTTGTCAGAAATTGAATTGGCCCTTGAGCAGTTTGAAGCGGCGATAGAGCTTTCTCCGGGGATGACCAGTGCCCATTATAACCGGGCAAGAACCCTGCATTCTCTCGACCGAATAGAGGATGAAATTGAAGCTTACTCCCGCCTTCTGATAATAGATCCGGACTTCTCCCAGGCATACCTGCAGCGCGGTCAGATTTATCGAGATCAAGGCATGTTTGTTGAGGCAGAGATGGATTTAACAACCTATATCTCATACGACCCGGAAAATCCGGATGGCTATTACCAGCGTGGTGCAGTCTATTACGCGCTTGAGGAATTGGACAAGAGTTTGGAAGATTGGAACCGCACGATCGAGCTGACGCCTGAATTTGCCAATGTTTATTATAATCGGGCATTGATATATTACGAACAAAACCAATTCGAACTTGCTTTGACAGATTTGGATAGCGCAATCAGTTTTCAACCGGATTACCCCGAAGCGTACTTGTCACGCGGCAATATTTTCCTGGAATTACGGGATTATAGTTCCGCTTTGGAGGAGTATGATAGGGCCATTGAACTGGATCCAGCGATGGCTCCTGCCTACTTTAATAGGGCATTGATTTACCTGCGCAGGAACAACACAGGCGCAGCGAAAGCGGATCTGCTCAGGGTGTTGGAAATCAGTCAGAATAACGAACTGATCGCTGAAGCTGAAAGTTTGTTAAATCAGCTTGGAGACGCTCCCTGAAAGCCAGAGGTATCATTCATGGTGTCTTTTTAATAGATATCTTTAGCACCCATCTGAGTTTCTTCTAGATTTAATCAGCCTGGACTCCAGGAAATTCTATAAATTTGATGAAAATGTGACCCGAAATGTAGGGTTCAAGATCTGGGTCTTCTTACAAAGAGAGGATGTGATGGATTGGCTAAAGAAAGTGGGCTAGCCGGTAACTGCCTAGTTCTGAATATATCTCAAAC
>CAZOUN010000012.1:0-45759 GCA_964582965.1 uncultured Anaerolineales bacterium
TGTAACAAGGCTGGCTGCGCGGGCAATTTGGCTATTTGCTGAGGGTGGAGCAGGGTTTTCGGAATGGTTCTTCACAATCTTGGATTATATCATCACCCATTCCCTTCTACTTCCCGCCAACAGGTCTACTTCTAAGAATTTGTATATACCCTTATGCTATAATCGCTCCAGAACAGGCAGAAATTAAACTAGGAATATATACGCGATAAGGTGAACTGATGTTAGGTAAAATTGTCCGCTTGGTTGGTGGTAATCCCCATCAGAAGATTCTGGATGGCCTAGCCGTTGAGGTTGAGGCGATCAATGCTCTCGAAAACGAATATGAAGGTTTAAGTGAAGAGGAACTCCAGGGAAAAACGAATTCTTTTCGATTACGCCTTGCCAAGGGAGAAACGCTGGATGACATTCTCACTGACGCATTTGCCACCATCAGGGAAACCAGTAAACGAATGATCGGACAGCGTCATTATGATGTTCAGATGATTGGCGGGATTGCTATGCACCGCTGTTTTGTGGCGGAAATGCGCACTGGTGAAGGCAAAACGCTTGGCGCGACCTTGCCCCTTTATCTAAATGCTCTCAACTTATCCCCGGAATGGATCAAAAAAGCACAAACAAAATGGGGAGAAAACCCTGATTCCTGGCAGTTCATTCCTCTGGATGGCTTGATTGTTGGACGCGGTGCCCACCTGGTGACGGTAAATGATTACCTGGCCCGGCGTGATGCCCGCTGGATGTCCCCGATCTATAATTTCCTCGGTTTAAGTGTTGGTGTGCTGCAAATGGCTGCCAGAACTGAACACGGCAAAAAAGCTTTCCTTGTCAACCTTGAGAATAAATCCCCTCAGGAGGATCGCAATCAGCTGGATATGGTACTGAGGGAAGAGGCTTATAACGCGGACATAGTTTACGGAACCAATAATGAATATGGTTTTGATTACCTGCGCGATAATATGGCTATGATTTTGGAAAGCCGTGTCCAGCGGGGACACCATTATGCCATTATTGATGAGGTAGATAATGTGCTGATCGATGAAGCCCGAACACCGCTGATCATTTCCGGACCATCTCATGATGACCCGGAGTGGTACCGCCGTATGGCTACGGTTGTCAAGAGGCTTAAACCAGAGGATTATGAGATCAGCATTCGTGACCGCAATATCACGCTGACACCCCTTGGAGAAATGCACGTGGAAGAGCTGCTGGGGCAGCCGCTGGGAGACCCGGATAATCCAGAAGATATCACACAGGAACAGGCCCGGTTATTGGGCTATCTTGAACAAGCCCTGCGAGCTGAATTCATATTCAAAAAGAATAAAGATTACTTGGTTCAGGCCGGCAAAGTAGTGATCGTTGATGATTTCACCGGACGATTGATGCCCGGGCGGCGATGGTCTGATGGCCTGCATCAGGCTGTGGAAGCCAAAGAAAATGTCAAAGTCCAGGGCGAAAATGTCACCTATGCCACGATCACAATCCAGAACTATTTTCGGATGTATGAAAAACTCTCCGGTATGACCGGCACGGCAGTTACAGAATCTGAAGAATTCAATGAAATTTACGGCCTGGATCCGATAGCTATCCCGACCAACCTGGATTATGTAGCAGCCCAGGAGGAGACTTCCCTGGTGACACTTAAAGGGAAGGAAACCGAGAGTGGTTTCGAATATACCTATTATGCTGACATGGATGATAGTGAGAAAACCCCGCTATACTGGAAAAGAAAGGACTATTCAGATCTGATCTATATCAGTGAGGAAGCCAAGCTGCGGGCGATCACTGAGGAGATCCTGACTTTCCACGTGGTAGGCCGACCATTATTGGTAGGCACCACATCTGTTTCGAACTCCGAAACCTTGTCAAACCGATTGGATGGGCCATCGATCCGCAACCTGGCCTTTACCCTGATGATCCGTGAAAGCTGGATGCGTAAACATGACCGCTTCCCAGATGGCAGGCGGATTCCTGAACTACAGGCGCTGAACGTTCCACTTACGGGCCTGAAATTAGGTAATCTTAGAAATATGGTCAAGGAATTGGATCTCGATCTTGAGCTGAATGTCAATGATCCAGATAATATGCAGCTGTTGTTGGATATTCTAGATCTGAATTCATCCCATTCTGACCGTTTGGCCCAGGTCCTGAAACGGGGAGTTGATCATAATGTCCTAAACGCTCGCAAACATACTGAGGAAAGCCAACTCATTGCCGGTGCCGGTGCGTTTGGGGCAGTGATGATCGCTACCAGCATGGCAGGCCGCGGAGTGGATATTAAATTGGGTGGTGAACTTGCAGAAGAGGTCACTGCGGATGTGGTCCGAGTATTGACCCGGGCAGGTTTTGAGGATCCCTTTGAACTGTCGCTCCAGGAACAGGAAAAATTGGTCAAGCAGTTGGATAAGGAAGATTACGGTATTTATGAAACAGAAATCAACTTTTTCTTGCAGCATATGCGGGATCAAGAGCAAGTGAAGGCATTAGGCGGCTTGCATGTAGTAGGTTCAGAGCGGCATGAAGCTCGTCGGATCGATAACCAGCTGCGGGGCCGTGCGGCCCGCCAGGGAGATCCCGGATCTTCCCGTTTTTACCTTTCCATGGAAGATGATCTAATGGCCCGTTTTGGTGGTCAACAGATGGAAGCTCTCATGACCCGCCTGCAGGTTGATGAGTCTATGCCAATTGCAAACCCTCTGGTTGATCGGGTTGTGGAGCAATCCCAGAACCGGGTGGAAGGGGCGAACTTTGATGTCCGCAAACATTTGCTGGAGTATGATGATGTCTTAAATACCCAGCGTGAGAAGATCTACGGCCAGCGAGATCTGGTTTTCCGGAAAGCAGACCTTTCGGAAGATATCCTTGAGATGCTCAATACAGAAGTCCAGCGGCGGGTAGAAAATACAGTTTGGGAAGCGGAAAACGATGGAGATCAGGAAAGTGCCTGGCGGTTATTGGCCTGGCTGTCACAAACACAGCCTAACCTGACATTTCAACATCAGCAAGTGCCTTCCTATACAATACGCCTGTTATTAAATAAGATCCGGGAAGAAGTTCCTGGATTAAAGAAAGATGAGTTAGTTCCCGTTTTGGTTGATCTGGGTAAAAACGTACTGGCGGCAGAGGAGAAATATATATTGGGGGCTGTAGACCGAATCCTGGTTGACCGCCAGTTCCGGTATGAGGACCAATTGGACAGCCGAATGGAAAACCTAGACACTTTCCTGGAAGGTTTGTCTCTGGGAAGCGAAGAACCGCTGAATCCCCAGGTTGTATTCAATGAGATGAGGGAACTGATCAGGACTCGGTTTGAACTTACTCAAAATCAGATCAAGGAATTAATTGAAGGTCCAAGCGTAGAACTAGAAGAAAATCTCAGAGGACAGATTGAATTTCAATTGAAAGACCTGGAAGTTAAGCACCTGATTGGCGGTGTAGAACGATTGCTGGGGGCACCTCTGGATGGTGAACAAATCCAAGTAGAAGGTTCAAGCTGGGATTCTGTCACTGAATGGATACTGAAGCAGATAGAGGATCAATTCGCGAATCGGACCAGTGCTTATTTTGAGGATCCAGAGGATTCCCATGTCACGAAAAGTATTGAAGCTGGACTTAAAGAGATTCAGTCCGCTGAACTTACTGATTCAAACCTGGTGAAGATCCTCGGTTTAATGGCAGAAGGAAGAAAAGCGGCTTTTGATAAGAAGAGTCATAAACGGATATGGCTGCGGACTCAGCGCTTGCGATACACTTTCTATGCAGCGGGACTACTAATGCAGATGGATCAAGAATCTGCCCAAAATGATGTTTCGGAGCATCTCGAGAATGCCCGGCTCATCGTTAAAGAAGCTTGGGGCTTGAATGAGATCGCTCGTTTAAAAGAGGTTCAGCTATCCCAATTAGAGGATAAAATCAGAGAAATCATCCGCGAAGAGATCGGAGAAGAGGTTTTTCAAAAGTACTCCCATCAAAATCTGGAAACCCTCCCGGATGATATCAAAGAGAAAGTTCAAGGTTTCTTAGGACGCTCGGTTGTTAGCAATATCTACCGGGATCTATTCCTGCGGGTGATATCAGAGTTGTGGGTAGAGTATCTAACACAAATGGAAGCCCTGCGGGTGGCAATTGGCCTGGAAGCTTACGCTCAGAGAGACCCGTTAGTCCAGTATAAAAACCGCGGATTCGAGATGTTCCAGCAATTAATGGAAGATATGAGAGTTGGCGTAGTAAATCGTGTCTTTACCTTCCAACCCCGCAATCTGGAGCGGATCCAAGCTGGATATCAGGAGATTCCTTCAGCAATAAAAACTGACTGATTGCTCAATAACCTCTCAAATAATCAACTAACCAGACTGCTCATTTAAGAGTAGTCTGGCTTCTTTTTGGTAATGATTATCAGGTACAATAAATGAAACCAATCTCCGGCGCAAGAAAAGATATCAATGGCTGAAAATCAGGTTCCTGAAGTAGCTGATTTCTATAAGAATCTACCCAAAGTGGAGCTTCATCGCCATTTGGAAGGTTCTTTGCGCGTCAAAACAATGATGGAAATAGTTCGTGCTCATGAAATGGATGTCAAGAATACTGGCTATTTGCGTCCATTAGTTCAGGTAGAGAACGAAGACCCCTATACATTTGAAAATTTTCTGGCCAAGTTCGGTACACTGCGCCTATTTTATAAATCCCCCGATATCATCAAACGCATTACATGGGAAGCTGTTGAAGATGCTGCCATGGATAATATCCGGTATCTGGAACTGCGCTTCACCCCCGTTGCTCTCAGCAGGGCAGAAGGTTTTCCCATGACGCAGGTGGTGAATTGGGTGATAGAAAGTGTCAAGGAAGCTTCAGCTCATTTTAATATCCTGGTTCGGCTGCTAATCAGTATGAATCGTCATGAAAGTATTGCTCAGGCCCAGAAAGCGATCGAGATCGCCCTGGATAATAAAGATCAGGGCATAGTTGGAGTGGATCTGGCCGGTAATGAAGCAGAATTTTCTGGAGAACCTTTCCTGGAGTTGTTTGCGGCCGCTCGCCAAAGTGGATTAAAAGTGACCATCCATGCAGGTGAATGGGGAGGAGCGGAAAATGTGAGACATGCGATTGAGGTGCTGGGAGCTGAGCGAATTGGTCATGGAATCCGGGTTATGGAAGATCCATACACCGTAGCCCTGGCCAAAGAAAGGGGAACACTTTTTGAAGTTTGTATGACCAGCAACCATCACTCCGGTGTGGTAGAAAACATTGCTGATCATCCTGTCAGGAAAATGATCCAGGAAGGTTTAAATGTTACTATCAATACTGATGATCCCAGCATCTCCAGAATCAACCTTTCCAGTGAGTATCAAACTGCAAATCAAGTATTGGGGATTCCTATACAGGTAATAGGAGAAAGGGTGACAGCTGCAGCTCACGGAGCATTTTTACCCGCTGATCTGCGTACTAAATTAGGCGCGGTTATCTCAAACGGTTTCGCTGAAATGATCAAAAAGCAGGATTGATCTTACTCGCGGGTCTCTTCCCATTCTCTCACAGAATCATCTATGATCTGCCGAATTTCCTGGTCCGGGATCTCATCCACGTCGTTGTAGGAATCTAACCCCACCCAAAAACGAATTTCCTTATTGTGGTTCTCCATCAAATGGATACCTTTACCTGCCAGGGGGGAGCCATGAAGTTTCTTCTGGAGAATGTTGTTCACCTCATCGATCACGCTGAGCATTTTGACCTCGGGTTCCCCTTCTTCCTCTGATACGATTTCCGGGGATTCGAGATCATCTTCAACGGGGGGTTGAGGTTGAATTGGAGGTGTAGGCGTAGGCGCTGGCTCGGAACGTGCATCTTCCTGCACCGTGATGATGTTTAATACTTCACGGGGTAATTTTTCTTTCTCTACGTAAGTGCCATTGAGATCATAAACCGGTGGTTTGCCTTCTTCTTTCCAAACCTGCATCAAAAGTTGAGAATTTGGGCTTGGTTTCTTTATTTGAGGAGCAGACCCAGTAACCCCTGCCAAGGCTGCATCATTTGACCCTGTGAGATTATCATCTGATTCTGTTCCGTCTTTTTGGAAGAGTTTATTCAGAAGGGGCGAATTCATGGATAGCAGGAATAATCCCAGAAAGAATCCGATCGCCAATGCGAAAATCACAATGAAGATAAGCAGTGCTATTTGCATAGGAACTCCTTCTCACTTAGGAAGCGTTTGGCAGGTGGGGCAGAAATAAGTACTACGCTGTGCAACTTTTATCCGCTTAATGGGCGTTTTACAACGTTTGCACGGTTTTCCTTCTAAATTATACACCGAGAGATAATTCTGGTAATCCCCTCCTTGGTACATCCAATCAATGCTAGATCCTTGATTCTGAATACCTTCTTGCAGAACCTCCCGGATACTTACCCAGAGTCTATGGGATTCGGTGGAATTAATGGTATCAGTTTTCCTGGCCGGGTGAAGTTTTGCGCGGTAGAGTGCCTCATCGGTATAGATATTTCCCATACCGGCTATCATTTTTTGGTCCAGAAGAAAGTATTTCAACTGCCGGCTGCGATTTTGAAGGATTTGATGAAATAGATCAGGTGTGAAACCATCTTCTAGCGGCTCAGGGCCAAGATTCCCTATCACCTGGTTGGGATCTTCAACCAGCCAGATTCGCCCGAATTTTCGGATGTTATTAAATGCAAAACGGTATCTATCTGTAAAATTCAGGATTACCCGGTAATGTTTTCCAATGGGGTTGGTTTTTTCTTCGACAATTAAATCACCACTCATGCGTAAGTGGATGATCATCGTGTCTCGAGAAAGATGAAGGAGTAAGTTTTTCCCGCGTCGGCCAACACCAGTGATAAATTGTCTCCGGATACGGTCCTTAAATTCGCTGGGCGTAGGAGAAGCCAGCGTTTTATCCCAAAGAAGTTCAGCATCCTCGATCTGTTTGCCAAGGATAGACGGTGATCCTGATTCTCCCTGTAGGAGATATCTGCGGAATGTTTCGACCTCTGGTAATTCTGGCATAGGGTTTATTCGTCGAACATCTCGCCGACGCTGCGTCCTTCATGAGCTCTATGGATGACCTCACCTAAGAGCGGAGCGATATCCAGGATATCCACTTTGCGGTTCTTCCTGAGGGTTTTAATGCCTTCTGGTGCTACTGGAACAGTGTTTGTTGTTATCAGGTGAGTTATGGGGCATGCGGCCAATTTCTCAATAGCAGGACCGGAAAAAACTGGATGCACGAACACTGAGTATATTTCCCTGGCGCCATTCTTCTGAGCAATCATGGCTGCTTCTACCATCGAACCTCCGGTATCCACTTCATCATCTACTATGATGACATCCCGGTCAGAAGTATCGCCAATCAGAGACAAGGCCTGGGCTGCATTGGTATGTTTCTGGCGCCGTTTTTCGATGAATGCTATTGGTACACCCAATTCGGCGGCCAGGTTGCGGCCCTTTTTTGCGAAACCAAGATCGACAGTGAGGACTACCGGATCCTTCATACTTGGTAATAATTGGCACAGGCGGTCCTTCAGCAGGTGGAAGGCTGTTAGAACGTCTCCGGGAATCGAGAAGAATCCTTGGATCTGGCCAGCGTGCATATCCATGGTCATGTAGCGGTCTGCCCCAGCAATTTCGATCATGTCTGCGATCAACCGGGCTGTGATTGGAACCCGGGGTTTATCTTTTTTATCTGAACGGGTGTAGCTCAGGTATGGGATTACAGCGGTTACCCTGCCAGCAGAATCCAGACGCAGGGTCTGTAATGAGATCAACAGCTCCATTAAATTGCGGTGCACTGGTCTTGAGGTATTTTGTATCAGGTAGACATCCTGTCCGCGAACGCTCTCTTGGAGTCTGATCCAGATATTTTCGTTTGGGTAATTGATGATATCCTGCCCGCTGATCGGGACATTCAGATAATCAGAAATTCCAAGGGCAACTTCGGGAATTGCTGTCCCGGCAAAGAGCTTGATATCGCCATACATGCCTCGAGTCTGGGAGTTTTTTTGGGCCATTTATCAGTCCTTTTCCTGTTGAGCTTGCCATTCGGATTTAAGCATACTCATAATCATAACATCCACATACTTACCATCAAGGTATTGGGCCTGCCGAAATTTGCCTTCTAATGAGAAACCAGCTTTTTCATAAGAACGGATTGCTCTTTGATTGGTTTCAAAAACCCTCAGCCAAATGCGGTGAAGGTTGAGATCTTCAAATCCATATTTAAGAATTAAACGGATCGATTTTGTCCCGTAACCCTGATTCCAATATCCCTTTTCACCAATGAAGATACCAACTTCAGCGAATCGATTTTGCCAATCAATGCCAAATAAGCCGCAGTTACCTACAAAGATCCATTCTTCCAACTGTGGATCGGGCTGAATCTCTATTGCCAGAGGCTTTTCAAAGGGAGGTCTTTTCGACAATCCTGCAAACCATTCTTCTTCTTCTGTCAGGGAGAAAGGCATGACCATAGATAATCCCTGCCTGACCTCCGGGTCATTCAGCCATTTGACGAAATTTGGCAGATCCTCTTTTTCTATGGCTCTAAATCGTATTTGTTCTCCAATGATCATAATCCTGCTCCTGAGATCAATTCTTCAACTGCCCGCCAGGGAGAAAGTTCCCTGTTGATGACTTGAGCGAGGGCAGCTTGATATATGTCTGGGGCAATCCTCTTCTCCCAGCGAGAACGCAGCGCTGATCCCAGTAAGGTTTCTAGCTGGTTCTTCAATCGTTTTTTTTCTCTCACCTGCCATAAGCCGCTGGATTTCAGATATTCATAATGTGCTGTAAGACTATTCACCAGGTCCAGAATCCCTTCCCCGGACGTAGCAACTGTGGGTAAGACATGCGGGATCCAGCCATTTTCGGATGAATCCTCTTCGTTTTCTAACTCCATGATTTGTCCGTGGTGATCCACATGATTCCCATCAGGAAGAGCCAGTGACAACATATTTCTGAGACCGCGGAGAGTGTTCTCCGCGCCTGGTTTATCGGATTTATTTACTACCAGGATATCGGCAATTTCCAGGATGCCAGCCTTAATGGTCTGGATCTCATCTCCCAGTCCCGGGGCTTCGATGACGATGGTTGAGTGTGCCAGCCTGGCGATATTTACTTCAGCCTGTCCCGCGCCAACAGTTTCGACAATAACGATATCAAATCCGGCGGCGTCAAAGACTTGCACAAGCCCTGCAGTTGCTGCCGCCAGACCGCCTAGAGAGCCGCGGGAAGCCATAGAACGGATGAAAATACCGGGATCACCGGCTAAGTCCTGCATGCGAACCCGGTCACCCAAAAGGGCCCCGCCGCTGAATGGACTGGTGGGATCTACAGCCACGATGGCCACGCGGGGCGGAGTAAGACCATCTTTGGGTTGGCGATATGCCAGAGCTAATTGGTTTACAAGAGTTGATTTTCCCGTGCCTGGTGCGCCGGTAACGCCAATCAGATGGGCTTTTCCGGTATGTGGGAAGAGTGCTTCTAGGATATTTAATCCTTCAGCAGTGTTATTTTCGACCTGGGTCAGGGCGCGGGATAAAGCCAGCCGCTCCCCGTTGAGAATTGCTTTCGCGTGGATTACTGGCATGCCTGTTGAATATCTTCAATAATGGTCTGAGTGGAGGTGCCGGGACCGTATATCCCATTCACACCCAGTTTTGTAAGTTCGGATTTGTCTTCATCCGGGATAATGCCGCCAAGAAATAGCTTGATATCTTCAAGTCCTTGTTCATTAAGCAGTTTAAGAATTTTAGGGACCAGGGTCATATGTGCCCCGGACAGGATGGACAAACCAACCACATGTACGTCTTCCTGGAGGGCTGCTTCGGTGATCATTTCCGGTGTTTGGCGTAAACCGGTGTAGATCACTTCCATACCGGCATCTCGCAGCGCCCGGGCGACGACTTTGGCTCCTCTATCATGACCGTCTAAACCGGCTTTTGCAATTAATACTCTGATCTTGCTTTGAGAATTTCCCATACTGCCTCCAGAGTACATTTGTCCTGAAAAAATTATACCCCAAAGGAAGGGGAGCACTTCATTCGAGATCGATCAACAAACTCACCGGGCAGTGATCTGAACCCAATACCTGGTCATGAATAATTATATCTTCTACCTGATCAACTAACCCTTCCGAAATAAGGAAATAATCCAGGCGCCAACCCACGTTGCGCTCCCGGGCGCCGCCCCGATAGGTCCACCAGGAATATTGCTCCTTTTCGGGATATAGATTGCGGAAGATATCCACAAATCCATGCGCGAGGAAAATATCGATCCACTCCCGTTCTTCAGGTAGGAACCCGGTATTACCTTCGTTGGCTTTGGGGTTTTTCAGATCAATGTACTGATGGCAGGTATTGAAATCACCGCCGATGATGATCTTTTCGCCTTTACTATGGAGCTGGTCGCAGATTTCCAAAAGTTCCTGGTAGAAATCAAGTTTATAGCCGACCCGGCTCAAATCGCGCCCGCCATTTGGGAAATAGATATTGAAGACACGTGCTCCTGGCACAAGCGTTTGAATGACCCGGCCTTCAGTGTCAAAGCGGGGGATTCCCAGGCCTATTTCCGAAGAGGCAGACTCAGTTTTTGCGAAGGTGGCGACTCCACTATAGCCAGCTTTTTCGGCCGGGTTCCAGACAGGATTCCTTTTTTCGAGGGATTCTCGCTGTCCGGTAGTGAGTTGATCCGGCCGGGCCCGAACTTCCTGCAGGCAAAGCAGGTCGGGGTCGTATTCCTCCCACCAGGTATCAGCTTTATTCTTGAATGCGGCTCTTAATCCATTGACATTCCAGGTTGTTATTGTAAACATCTTCTGATTGTATCAGATTCGCAAAGACCTCCAATGTCGCTCTGCCGTCCCACCCTCAGAGTATTAATGATGCGACATCGGCGGTCTCCGAGAATATAAGTAAGAATTCTGATGTTGATTACATCTTGATGATGTGAAACAAAAGTTATATACACTCCTGTTTCTCTCCTCCTTAGTAACGGCGTGTGGGCAGAGCAGCTCCCACGTCGTTGCTTTTCCAGAAGTGGAATTATATCGATTACTACCCGGGGAATTAGTCCTCGCCGCATCTGAGAATGATATCCCATCCATTCAGGCGGAAGAAAATTATTTTGTGCAAGTCGAGAAGGCGGGTCTGGAGGACACAGACCTGGTTGTTGGTCTCCTTATTGGTGGTGTATCCAGGGCTTATCCAGTCCGCCTTCTCAGTTTGCATGAAGTTGTCAATGATCGAGTAGGGGGCGAAGCCATTGCCGTTACCTGGTGTCCGCTATGTTATTCAGCAGTGGTTTTTGATCGCAATCTTGGGGGAGAGGAACTGTCTTTCCGCGCATCTGGTTATCTTCTAAATGACAACTTAGTTTTGATAGACCATCCGACCGATACGCTCTGGAGCCAGCTGCTGGGCCAAGGGATCAAAGGGGCTCGGAGAGGTTCGATACTGAAAGTGTTCCCGTCCACCGTCACAACCTGGGGGATATGGCGGGAGGCCTACTCAGATACCTTGGTATTGTCAGCTGAGCGAATGGGTTATGTTGACGAGCTGGCCGATCCATATGGTGGTTACTTTGAGAGCGGAGCGGCAGGATTGAGCGGCGCAGGGCAGATCGATTCCCGTTTGCCGGCAAAGGAACTCGTCCTTGGCGTGGTCCTGGGGGAATATAGTAAGGCTTTTCCCTTGGCTAGGATCATGAAAGAGCGGATCATCGTGGATATTGTCGGTGAATTTACCATCAGTATTGTTTGGGATGAGACCCAAGGTGTGGGGAAAGCATTCCTGGGTGATATTACAGGGGATCAATCTGAAAATACTAGTATCGATTTTGATACTTTAACCCCGGTTCCGTCTCAACTGGTATACTGGTTTGCTTGGACAGGATTCTATCCAGACGCCAATCTATATCAGCTCAGGTGATTTGCCTCACCTTTCTAAAAATCTCTGATTATTAAATGAATGATCTCAGGCTATAATGGTTCCGGTGTCTTGAATTTACACAATAGAAAGAACATTTTCTAAAATATCAACCGGGTATGGTTTTGAATGGTGGGAGAAATTGAGTACTGAAATGGCTGGATTAAATTATTCTGAAATAGACCAAAAATCTGATAAAAAACGGTTACTGAAGATCCCTGGTGTCTCAAATTACCGGGATCTTGGCGGTTATATCGCCATGGATGGGCGAACGGTGAAATGGGGACAGCTTTATCGGTCTGGCCATTTGGCTGCCCTAACTCCCCGCGGATTGAATCAAATCACAAAACTTGATTTATTTACCACAATTGATTTCAGGTCCGCTTATGAAGCGCAACGTCATCCGGATCGGGTTCCTGAAGATGTGAGGGCTATCCATTTGCCCGTTATGGATCAAGCCAATCGGGAGATGTCACAGGAGATCCGGGAAAGAATCAAAAACAATCGCATTGAAGGCTTTTCCCCAGATCATCTGATCACTAAAGCCTATCGACAATTTCCAGTAGAGTTCACTCCGGCTTTTAAAACTTTCATTCATGCTGTACTTGATGCTAAGGGTAAGCCTGTTCTGTGGCATTGTACAGCAGGGAAGGACAGGACCGGATATGCGACTGCAATTCTGCTTAGACTTTTGGGTGTTGATCAAGAAATCATATATCAGGATTATTTGCTCAGTAATCAATATGTCAAGCGGTTGAATAAAAAAACGTTGACCGCAATTTTCGCCAGAGGCTTTAAAGCTTACAGGATGATCAAACCATTAATGGAAGTCAATTTAGATTGGCTGAAAGCTGCGTTTGATACTCTAGATGAAGAATGGGGGAGTTTTGAGTTCTATATCAGTGAAGGGCTGGGTCTCAGTCTTTCTGATGTGGCGCAAATGAAGGATGATTTGTTGGAGTAGCGGACTTCGAATAATATGCTGATGTTACAATTAATCCCTGGATGTCATTATTCGGGGATTATTTATGTCAAACCCTCTTGTAATTTCCTTACAAACAGCGCGGCGCACAGTTCTAACCAGCCAGGGGCTCTATCCACCCCGATCCTGGATAGGTAAAAGGGGTGCAAAAAAATTCCTAAAGAGAGTGCGCTCAATCCAATTTGATCCAATAAATGTAGTCGGGCGCAACCCGGATCTGGTTCTGCAGTCCAGGGTTAAGGATTTTCGCCCAAAATTGCTGGATGAGCTTCTTTACAAGGACCGCTACCTGGTGGATAACTGGGACAAGATGGCTAGCCTCAGCTTGGTTGAGGATTGGCCTTGTTTTTCCCATCACCGCACCCGGATGGATGAGATATTTGGTGTGCCATCGGATGTAGTTATGAGTCTAGCCCCCATCGTGCTGGGTCAGATTCGGCAGGAAGGGCCGCAGTGTTCTCTGGATTACAATCTCGTAGAAAAAACTGATTGGTCCTGGGGACCTACGCGCGTAACCCGGGCCAGTCTGGAAGGGTTATTTAAGATCGGCAAACTGGGTGTTCACCATCGTGTCAACAACCGGCGCTACTTTGACCTGATCGAAAACTTGCTCCCACCTGAAATACTGAATACAACTGACCCCAACCAGACACTGGATGAATACCAGCATTGGCATATCTTGCGCAGGATCAGGTCCATGGGGTTGGCCCATCCCAATGCCGGAGAGCAATGGGGAGGTATGATCGGTGTGAAAACACCCAGGCGTCGCGAGATACTTCAGGACCTGGTAGATAACGGGGACTTGCTTGAGGTAAAGATTGAGGAACTTCCAGGAGATATATTTTACCTGGACAGGAAGGATCGGAAAATCATCAAAAAGGGAAATAAGGATGAGCCTGCTCTGGAAGCAGCTTTTATTGCCCCTTTAGATAACTTGCTCTGGGACCGTAAAACCCTTAAACGTTTATTTGATTATAGTTATATGTGGGAAGTTTATAAACCAAAAGAGAAAAGGGAATTCGGTTATTATGTGCTTCCGGTGTTGTACGCGGATAAGTTTGTAGCCCGTTTTGATCCAGGATTTGATAAAAAGACAAGGATCCTGAAGATCAATAACTGGTGGTGGGAGGATGCAGTGAATCCGGATAGACAGATGATTGAAGCTCTTAAACGCTGCCTGGGGGATTTTATGGTGTATCTGGATGTTGAAGAGTTAAGGTTTTCAAAAACATTGTTAAAGAAGGGGGATCTGGATTGGTTGAGGGAAATCTAAAAGATACCTTGATCGTCCATGCTTTCATTCAAATTCTTGATTTTCAATTTCCTAATAATGCTCAGAGGCTCGTCTCCGGGCGTCTTTTTTTTCAAAGATAGCTTAACCTTACTAGAAAATAGTCCTCCGTTAATAGTCTTTCTTATCAACCATCCTTATGATGATGTGTTAGCGATATAACTTTGATATACTCATCTTTAGATTGAAAAAAGGAACCTATGATGATAACCAAAGAAAGAGCATTAGAGATATTGCATGAAAATATTAAGAATAAGAATCTTCGAAAACACCATTATGGTGTAGCAGCGGCCATGAAGGGGCTGGCCCAGGAATTAGAGGGAGATCCTGTTGTTTGGGAAATTGTGGGGCTGCTGCATGACGCTGATTATGAAAGAACAAAGGACCAAATGGATCGACATACTATCCTGTTGGCGGAAATTCTGGCAGATGAAGACCTGGAGGATGAAATAATCCGGTGTATTCAATCCCATGCTTCAGAATATTCTGGGGTCAAACCATCCACGGACATGGACTTCGCTCTGCTGAGCTGTGATGATCTTACCGGGTTGATCGTTGCGGTGGCATTGGTGCATCCCGAGAAGCTGAGGGGAGTGACCGTGAAATCAGTCCTTAAAAAATATAATGCTAAGGCTTTTGCTGCTAGTGTAAATCGAGAGAAGATTAAAAAATGTGAACAGAATTTGGGTATAGAGCTGGAACAATTTGTGGGTCTGGTGCTTAAAGCCATGCAAGCAGAGGCTGAATTATTGGGGCTAGAATAGATACTTATTAGTGAGGAGGAAAAATGGTTGAAGGGAAACTCAATACCAGGCGGCTTGGGAAGAGCGGTTTCCAGGTGACCGAGATAGGAATTGGATTGTGGGCTATTGGAGGTAGTGAATGGGGGCCGGTAGATGATCAGAATTCCCTGGATACCATAGAAGCAGCTTTGCAGTCAGGGATAAACTTTTTTGACACAGCAGATGTTTATGGATTAGGACATAGTGAAAAGTTGCTGGGTCAATCGATGAAGGGCCGTCGGGAGGAATTTTTCGTAGCCACGAAAATTGGTTGGATCGGTTTTGATGAAGATAGTTTTAGATCAGCCTATGGTAGCACGGAGGAACTGATTGCGGGAGTTGAAGAGAATTTGAAGCGGCTGGATACGGATTATATTGATTTATTGCAATGTCATATTCACTTGCCTGAACCCAACCTGGATTATTTCTTGGAAGGTTTTCAGCAGCTGCAGGATTCCGGGAAAGTAAAATCCTACGGAGTTAGCTCCTCTCATATTGATTTTATTCAGCAATTTAATGCCAATGGTGGTACTGCAGCTCTACAAATCGACTACAGCATTCTCAATCGGACTGCTGAAGAAGAGATCTTCCCTTACTGCCTGGAAAATGATATCGGTGTGATTGTCCGTGGTCCGCTGGCTATGGGGATACTGACTGGAAAATTCAATCCGGATTCCCATTTCCCTGCAGGGGATTTTCGTCAGAGATGGCTGAACGATCCTGATGAAAACCAAACCTACCTGGAGGACCTGAAAAAAGTCGATACGCTCAGGGAAATAGCAGGGGATATGAGCCTGGCCCAGCTGGCGCTGCGTTTTGTACTTTCCCATCCGGCAGTTACTACAGTGATCCCCGGAGCAAAAACAGTCCAGCAGCTGGAACAAAATGTGGCGGTGGGGCATATGCCGCCCCTCAGCAGGGAAATCCTGGATCAAATAGATGAAATAGTGCCTCCGGGTGGAGGCAGGAAGATCTGGCCGGCCTGAAACTGGAATCGGGAGCTTTGTGAGCTCTCGATTTTTTATTTCCCTCCGCGGTTCTGTCTACCCCGGTGAGAAGTTGTCGCTATCTCCGATGTGTTGCCGACCAGGCATTCCCCCAGATCACAGAGGTTGTTTTCGTTATTGTCTATATAATCATTGCAATCACCTGGATAGGCGCAGGCTGAAGGACAGGAAACAACACAACCTTCCTCTATTTCGTAGGTGATTTCCGCATCGTTTGCAGATTGTTGGATTTGTTCTTCAGTAGCTTGTGAAGAATTTGATTGATTTGCCGTCCCACCTTCTCCTGGCTGACATTCAGTAAGGTCACAGATTCCGTTTCCATTCTGGTCGATATATCGCCGACATTCTCCGGGGAAACTGCAACCACGTTCACAAATAACTGTGCATGAAGAAGATAATGGTGCAGTATCCGGGACATTAATTGAGGAAGTTTGCTTTTTAATGATCTCCTGATTGGTTTGCTGGCCAAACTCGAGTAAATTTGAGGCAGAGATCAGAGAAGCCAGGCTGGCAACGCCCATTAACTGCAGGAATTCCCGTCTGTTCAATGTTCCTCGAGTTGAATTGGAATGGAGGGGGACGGCAGCTTGAGCGCGAGCAGGCTGTCGCCAAAGTCCAAAATATTTGGACGCTGTTTTCACGATCCAGCGCCAATGGGTGGCGATTTTGATTAATATGATTGCCAACCCGGCTATAGAGCTGTATAGATGAAGGTCTTTCCAGAATAGATAATTAGCTAGATTGATGTTGAACCAGGTAGATATTACCAGGCCAGAGATGCCAATTGCCATTCCAATGAGCAGTATGCTCCAGTCAACTAAATAATAAAGGCGGCTCTGGGCGGAAGTCTGTCCAAAAATTCGCTTGGTTACAGTGATGACCCATTTCCAGTGTACCAGGAGATGATAGAGAGTGAATATACCTATTCCTACCCCCAGCCACTGATGCCCTGCCAATCCTGTTAAATCCAGAAAGAATGTTAGCAAGAACCCGATAAATAGAACAGCATCTACCAGCCAATTGCGTTTACCTTTCGCCATACCAGTAAAACTCCTTGTGTTCACAAAAAAATACGAGTAACAAGGAGAATTTTAACGCTTTGGTATTAAGATATTGTTTAGAGAATATGAAGAAAATTTGTTAAATTGCTTACCCTTCTATGAAACTGAGGGTGAGCATAAACAGAATCAGGTAGATAGAGAAAGGGATCAGTAATAACAGAGGGAGTAATGCCCGGTGCCAGCGTTTTTTCCCGGATTTGGCAGGGGGCAGAGCACTTTCCAGAACCCAGGCTGGCGGAAGAACAATTGAGCTATATACCGGGATGAACTGCCAAAAAGCCAACAGCGGCGAGAGGATCAGAAATTCTATCAGGTTCATCGGAGTGCCCATTATGGCGGGCATGATCACACCTCCGACAATTCCATCTGCACCCATTTCGTATACCGCGCCCAGGAGTAAAACAGCTGCAAGGGGGAAGTGTTCTTTTTCCTGTACCTTCACAAAGACCCAGACCATGCCAATATACCAGGGCATGGTTATTAATAGGTCGATCAATAAATTTGGATGGGCAGCCACGCCGGAAGCGCCGAAAACTTTTTCGACGAAGAGGAACAGAGTTTCGATGATCGCAGCATTAAAAGAACCCAGCAAGATGGCATTCAGGACAGGTTTTCTGGAAAATCCTTTCAGCCAAAATTTTCTGGTAAGAAATAGCAGCCCGGTGTAGAGACCGCTAAGGGTGATTGAAAGAGCCAGAGTTAGGTTTTCTGGAGTGGGTTCCAGAAATACCACGAAAAACGATACTACCAACCCCCAAAGGATACCGCCGAGTACAAGTTTACCAAGCCGAGTCAGGTTCATAGATTAAGTACAGATCTGGAGGGGGAAAAGTTGCGCTGATACAAATCCATTTATAACTCCCCGGGGATGGGTCGCATAGAATGTTTCCCGGTGAGAATCGATTAGTTTATATTTGGGGAGGGGAAAACAAATTACCGGGAGAACCTTTCCTGGATGCCGGTACGAATATTCCAGATCAGGTTACGAATTATGCGGTTGATCGCCTGATTGATCTCTGTAAGTTTATCGATCAGCTTGATGATTGCCTGCTCAGGTTTACGAGCATCGATCCCTGTGTAAGCAAAAAAGATGATAATCAGAAGCATGATGAAAATAATGATCAGGATTGCTTTTGAAGTGTTCATATCAGTTCCATTGGTTCTTATGTATTGATATTATAAGGGTTAAATTGAAAATTGTAAGTAATATTACCTCCGAGGCTTTAAAACCTCGGAGGTCGGATAAAGATCATCAGCCATCGGGGCTGCCTTGCCGTCGATGGTTTTGTGTTTAAGGGCTGGTCGTAATATTTATTTTATTATTAGATCTACCACCATCATATTTGTCTCTAACTTCCAGGTAAGATGATTTCATTCCAGGTTATCAGAAGAGAGTATTGATTTCTATTTAATCCCTGAGAACTGATCGGGTAGTTTACTTTTAAGAAATTCAGAAGGAAAGAACGATGACCCAAACTCCCTTGAATTCCGAGCGCCCATTCGAATTGGGTTTGTATACCTTCATTGATGATGGAAAAAATGCTCTAACTGATTCCAGAAAAGACCCGGGACAGGTCATGGCCGATTTCCTGGAAACCGCTGAGCTTGCTGACCAAACCGGTCTGGATATGATTGCTATCGGAGAGCATCATCGGGAAGAATATTTGTCTTCTGCTCCGGAAGTGATCCTGGCGGCGGTCGCTGCCCGTACTAAAAATATCCGGCTTTCCTCTGCTGTGACCGTCTTAAGTTCTGATGACCCGGTAAGGGTATTTGAGAGATTTTCATCCCTGGACTTGATCTCTAATGGCAGGGCAGAGATCATGGCTGGTAGAGGATCCTTTATCGAATCTTTTGAGCTATTTGGATACGATCTAAATGATTATGGGAATCTATTTGAAGAAAAATTAAGATTATTGACCCAGATCACAGATAATCGCTCGGTTACCTGGTCAGGTGATTTTCGATCATCTCTGGAAAACCAGATTATCTATCCCCGTCCTGTCCAGAGCAGGATCCCACTCTGGGTAGCAGTTGGAGGATCGCCAGATTCTTCCCGGAGAGCTGCTTCGCTTGGTTTGCCGATGGCGTTTGCTATCATCGGCGGTTTACCGGAACGATTTGCACCGTTTTTCGACTTATACAGGAAATCATCGCGTGAATTTGGATATGATCCAGACCGAATTCCGCTCAGTGTAAATTCACATGGATTTATTGCTGATAATCCCCAGGAGGCGGTAGATGAATATTACCCGCATGCCGAAATCATGTTCAACAAGATCGGTAAGGAGCGGGGCTGGGGTCCAACATCAAGAGAACAACTAGAGAACCAACGTGTACTGAGAGGTTCAGATTTTGTGGGCTCCCCGGATGAGATCATTGAAAAGATTCTGTTCCAGTATGAGATCTTCAAGCACCAGCGCTTCTTGATCTATATGGGAAATAACGCGATCGAGCATAAAAAAATGATGCGGGCAATTGAATTATTCGGAACGGTTGTGGCGCCTGAAGTTAGGAAAGAAATCGCCAGAAAGACAAAAACGTAGTTTTCAGGGTATTGGAATTCCACACTATCAGGGAGGAAGTCCTCAAATGGGCTTCCTCCTTTTGTGTTAATTACATATCTTTTACGATATGACAGGAGAAGTGATCACGATCGGGTGTTGTGTAGAAGCTATAATTGAACCAAGGTCGGAGCTCATCCGCCCATTCGACCTGAAGTTTAAGTCTCTGTTTGACAAGGTAAGGGATTTGGAAGTAGGAGTGAATATGAAATGGGAGGTTTGTCCTTTATCACTTGAATTGGGTTTTGTTATAATATTTCAACTTTAGCAGGTTTCTCTCAGTTCCTAAGTATGTGACCCTCTATGAATCAACTTGAAATTCTTCAGACCAAGATTTCTCCACCTGCCCTCTCTAAAAGGGTTTTACGCCGGGTGATGGTGGAAGAGAGGTTGTTAGAAAGCACCAACTATCGGTTGACGACACTCCAGGCCAGTGCTGGTTATGGAAAAAGTACAATGCTTGCTTGCCTGGCTGGGAATCATCCCAGGGAGTTATCAGTGATCTGGTATCAACTGGGTAAAGAAGATGGCGATGCATCTACCTTTATTCAGTATCTGTTACATACTACACAGCGTGTAATTCAGAATCCGGAGAACTCAGCCTTGCAGCTTCTTGAGGGATGGGACCCGACTCACAGCCCCTATCAATCAAAAACAATCATTGACCAGTTTATAAATGCATTGAATGACTTGGAAGAACCAGTGTTATTCATTTTGGATGACATTCACCTTGTCCTTGAAAATGAAGAGATCGCCCTGATCCTGGATCGCTTAATTAGCCTGTCACCTAAAAATATCCATTATTTGCTCTCGTCCCGCTACCCCATACGTCTGCCGAATTTGTTTCGCTGGCAGTCTCAGGGAGAGGTATTGAGTATCGATCAAAGCACCCTTTCTTTCACGCCCTCGGAAATTAGGGAATTGTATCAGGAACAATATAATTATGAATTGACACCTTCCGAAATCCACTCCCTCCATCTGGAGACAGAGGGTTGGGCTCTGGCCTTACAAGTCATCTGGCAGAGTTTGCGGAGTGGTGCGGTCGCATCTGTAGAGGAGGCCCTTTCCTACCAGGCCTCAACTATGGAGAATTTATTTGCCATTCTTATCCATGAGGTACTGGATAAGCAGCCAGAAGATATCCGGGATTTCTTATGGTCCTCAGCAACATTACGGATAATGACAGCTGAAGCCTGTGATGCCCTCCGAAAAAGTAATGATAGTGAAGCTATGCTTGATTACCTGGTCCGACAGGATCTATTTGTAGTGAATCTCGGTAAAAAATCCATTCGCTTTCAGCACATCTTCCACCGATTATTGAGGGAGCAGGCAGATGAAAAGCAAAAACGGATCTGGCATGGACGAGGGGCTGAATTCTTTGCTAGCAAGGGAGATCGCGAATCGGCCCTCTATCATGCATTCCACGCTAAACAATATGAACTGGCCGCTCAACTATTATCTGACCACGGTGCCGAACTGCTCCGGGCAGGTTATTTACAATCCCTCGGGAATCATCTTGATCACCTCCCTCCAGAACAATTATTGAACTATCCAATATTGATAAACTTCCTTGGGGATCTGGCTCGCTTAAAAAGCCGATATCAAGAATCGTTGGGATGGTATGAACAAGCTGAAAGTTTGTGGAGGGAACAAGGAGATCTAGCTGAGGTGGGGCGGGCTCTTCGCGGACAGGCAAGAGTTTATCTGGATACTGTCAATCCCAGCCGAGCATCAGAACTGCTCCAGCAAGCATTGCGTATGTCTGATGGAACAGATGACAGGGAGGCCAATGCGCGCCTTTATGAGCTATTGGCTGAAAATAAGCTTAACTCTGGAAAACTCCATGACGCTGAAATTTATTATCAGAAAGCCGCGGAACTTCGTCAAGAAGGACCCTCTAAGTCCGAATTACATTATCGGGTGCTGCTGCGGACCGGGAAACTTAAAGAAGCCCAGGAAAAATTGGAAAAAAGGGCCAGAGATGAACGTGAGCAACCAGTACAAACCCCACGTGCCCACCGGGAGACCTTATTAGTCCTCTCCTTGATTTATGCCTTTCAAGGTGAAGGTGAATCTGCCTACCAGTCTGCCATTGAGGGCACCCAACGGGGATTGGAACTGGAATCTCCTTTCGTTCAAGCTGTTGGGCACATCCGGCAGGGACACGCCCTGACACTCCTTCCGGGTAAAGAGAATTTCGGACTGGCGCGAGCTGAATATGAAAAAGCTGTTCAGACCAGCCACTCATTGGCAGTCCCCCGGCTCCGTGTAGAAGCTCTTTGGGGTCTATGCCGATCTTATGGATACCAGGGGGATATTGAAAGGGCAACTCAAAATGCGAATCTGGCAATTGATATCGCAACTAGAGCAGGTGATGAATGGATAGCTTCTCTTGTGCGGTTGTCAATGGTGGCAAATCTTGTCCAGGCCACGCGGTACGAATCCGCTGATTCTTGGCTGAAAGAAGCATTGCAGGGATTTCAAGAAAGCAGCGATCCTTTTGGAGTAACCGCTGTACGCCTTTGGCGATGTTTGAGCTGGTTCAAGCAGGGAGAAATGAACCGATTGAAGGGGGAGCTAAAAGACGTGCTCAAAAGCTGCAAGGAGCTTAATTATGGTTTCTTGTTCACCCGCCCAACTCTGCTCAGTCCTCTAAATGAACGTGAATTGATTCCACTGTTGATCCTGGCTAGGGATCAGGATTGGGAAGGTTCATACGCCAGGGATCTACTGAGAGAGAGTGGTCTTTCAGGTATATCATCTCATCCCGGGTACCAGCTGCGGGTGTATACCTTGGGCAATTTTGACACCTGGCGAGGGTCTACTTTGATTCCGAAAAATGGCTGGCAGAGGTCGAAATCCCGCCAACTTTTCCAATTGTTAATCACTTACCGTGACCAACCGCTGGAGCGGGAACAGATCTTTGAATACCTCTGGCCAGGTGTTGTTACGGATGCATCTGAACGTAACTTTAAGGCCGCTCTCAGCAGTCTATATCGCGTTCTAGAGCCGGACCGGAAGGCTGGATGCGATTCCGCCTACATTATTCGAAATGACAGCAGTTATGTCTTACGCCCGGAAGCTGATTTATGGTTGGATACGGATATTTTCCTGGCGTTGCTTAAAAACGCGGACAAACTATTGGTTCAATCCTTCCAACAGGCAGTTCCTGTCTTGGAGCAAGCTATTAGATTATATCGAGGAGAGTATCTCCCCGATACGCGCTATGAAACATGGGCGGCGGCCAGACGGGAACAACTCTTAGTAGCATATCTCCAGGCAGCTGATCACCTGTGTGAGCTTTACCTTATGGATAACAATCCCGAACAGGCAATTAAACTCAGCCAGCAGATCCTCTCTGAGGACAACTGTTGGGAGCGAGCCTACCGCCACCTGATGGTAGCCTACGATCAGCTAGGAGACCATGGACAGGTGGCCAGAAGCTATCGTCGCTGTGTCGAGAACCTTCAGAGTGAATTAGATATCTCCCCTTCACCAGAGACGCTGACCAGCTATAAAAGTCTTGTTGGTCAGAAAAATTGATCCGGCGTCCTTTTTTCCTGTAACCAGCCTGTAATCTCCCTTTGTTATACTTCCAGGTATGACAGATCCTCCAAGTATTTCTTCATTTGTGATTCGCATTATTGAAGAGCCCGCCCAAAATGAATCCGCCGCAACCTATCGGGGGATCATTCGTCATATTCAATCTGAACGGGAACTTTCCTTTATTAACTGGTCTGATGTGGAATCTTTTATTCAGCAGTTTGTACCCATTCATAAAATGTCCCAACTTAAGAAAAATTCACCGTTGCCAGTTGATTCAGGTGGCGATAATTGATCTAAAAAAACATTTAGGATAATCCGGAGGTGCAGGATGCGTTTCAAAGATAAAGTAGTTATCGTTAGCGGAGGGGCGAACGGCATTGGCCGTTCTGTAGCCGAGCAGTTTGCAAAAGAAGGAGCCAAGGTGGTTATCTGGGATCTAGCAGATGAAGCTGGAGAGAAGCTGGCCGCGGAGATCAATGCCCGCAATGAAAAGGCACTTTACCGGCATGTGAATGTCACTCAATCTGAAGATGTGGATGCCGCTGTGGAAGATCTCGTTGGAGAATGGGGAAAGATCGATATCCTGATCAACAATGCAGGTATCCTCCGAGACAGCCAATTGGTCAAAGTTAAGGATGGCGAATTACAGAAGCGCATGACGGATGAGATGTTTGATATGGTGATTGATGTTAATCTCCGGGGAGTGTTCATCTGTACCAGAGCTGTTGCTCCACACATGATCAAACAAAAGGGTGGGGTGGTTCTGAATGCTTCCTCTGTCGTAGGATTGTATGGAAACTTCGGACAGACAAATTATGTGGCTACCAAATCCGGCGTGATTGGCATGACAAAAGTTTGGGCGCGGGAGCTGGGCCGCTACGGGGTCAGGGTGAATGCAATAGCTCCGGGTTTCATCGCGACGGAGATGGTCATGGCCATGCCGGAGAAAATTCTGGATGGAATGAAACAGCACACACCACTGGGCCGGCTTGGAGAGCCACAAGATATCGCTGATGCCTATGCTTTTCTGGCTTCTGACCAGGCCAGCTTTATCAGCGGAACTGTTCTGAGTGTAGACGGCGGTATTGTAGTTGGGACATGAAAGATTATGAAAGTTAACCAGAAACTGATAACTATTCCAGATGCCGTGGGATTGATCCAATCTCACCATACGATCGGCACAGCAATGGCTGCTTCAGAACCGGTTGGATTATTAACCGAGCTGAGCCGACATAAAGATCGCCTCGAGAATGTCCAGGTATGGGTTTGCCTACCCCTGCGCAAGTACGATTTTGTCCTCAAATCAGAGATGGCGGGACATTTTTTTGTGGAGAATTGGTTTTATGGCGCTCCCGACCGGGAGGTGCATCCGGGAGGAAGGATTTCCTATATTCCTAATAATCTCCATGCAGCGGCAAAAGTTCGCCTGGAAGCGGCGGGCAATCACCTAGATGTGTTTTGGGGTACGGCAACGCCGCCGGATGAAAGGGGGTATATGTCCCTATCATCTTGTCTGGTAATAGAAAAGATGCTCATAGAGGCAGCCGACCTGGTGGTTCTGGAGATTAATGAAAATTTACCTCTCACTCTGGGAGATACTCAGATCCATATTAATGATGTGGATTATCTTGTGGAGAATCATGTGCCAATGTTTGAGCTGCCCTCTGCTCCTCCCGCACCCTGGGAGCAGGCGATTGGAGGATATATTGCTGAGCTGATCGAAGATGGTTCTACGCTCCAATTGGGAATTGGCGGCATACCGAATGCGATCACTAAATTCCTGCTAGAGCGCCGAGACCTGGGCATCCATACTGAAATGTTCACTGATGGCATGGTGGATCTTTACGAAGCAGGGGTGATCACTGGGAAGGAAAAGACTCTCTGGAAAGAAAAAATGGTAGGCGCTTTCGCCCTCGGGTCTCAGAAATTGTATAATTTTGTGAATATGAATCTGGGAGTGGAATTCCAGCAGGGGAAGGTGACCAATGATCCATATGTGATTGCGCAAAATAATAGAATGATCAGCGTTAATACTGCACTTCAGGTGGATATCAATGGCCAGGTTTGTTCCCAGAGTATAGGCCCACGCCATTACAGTGGAACAGGTGGTCAGCTGGACACGCACCGCGGCGCCCAAATGTCACCAGGAGGGCGGGGTATTATCGCCCTGCGTTCCACCGCAAAAAGCGGTTCAATATCAACAATTGTTCCTACTCTGGCAGAAGGTGCTGAAATCACCATTCCTGGCCAGGATGTGGATACCGTGGTGACCGAATATGGCAGCACCAGGCTGCGGGGGTTATCTGTCAAGGAGCGCATGAAAGCCCTTATCAACATCGCCCATCCGGATTTTCGACCCTGGATTGAAGAAGAAGCAACCCGATTGAATATTGTTCCCCGACTTGTGGTACCTGGATTTACCCCTGAACCGAAGAAAACCAAAGCTAGCGCTCCGGGGGTCTCTTCCGATACTATCAAACTGGGAACCCTAACAGATCTTTCGGGACCTCAGGCCAGCATCGGATTGGCTGCCTTGCGCGGAATTTCTGCTTATTATGACCATGTAAATCACTGGGGTGGTATTCATGGCCGAAAACTCGAACTTGTCATCGAGGATCATGCTTTTGATTCCACGCGGGCAAAAAAGGCTGCCAATAAACTCATAAACGAACAACAGGGTGGGATATTTGCGGTTGTAAGCCCCTTGGGAACTCCCCCCAATCTGGCGATGAAAGAGATTCTTTTGGAGGGTAATATTCCGGTGTTCTCTCCCCATAGCGGCATCTCCTTCTGGAGTAAACCTTTTAAGAGGAACTACTTTGCTCTTCAGCCATCCTATGAAATAGAGGGAACTATCCTGGCCCAATACGTGATGAAGGATCATCCTGACAAAAAAATTGGTTTGCTGTCTGTCGATGATCAATATGGTCAGGAAGGTTCTGCTGCCTTCATTCGGGAATTAGAAAGAAATAAAAAGAAACCAGTACTTCATTTGACACATCCCAGTGGTGAAAGTGATCCGACTGCATGGGGGGATACCTTCCAAGAAGCAGGTGTTGATTTGGTGGTCCTGTATTCATATGTTAAACCAGTCTCAGACTTGCTTCAGGCTGCTATGGCAGATGATTACAATCCAGTTTGGCTGGGCAGTTATGTGATATCTGGCCCGGACCTGCTCAAAATCTCGGGTGCAAGAGCTGCCCAAGGATTACGGGCAACCGGATATCCCTCGGGGCCGAGGTCACATCGAGGGGAGAGATTGTTTGTCAGGCAAATGTCCAGACTCTATCCGGATGAGATTCCGGGTACACATAGTCGGATAGGATATGCGGCTGCTCAACTGGTCGTGGAAGGGCTGCGCAGGGCAGGGCCCGATTTGACCAGGGATGGTTTTATTGAGGCCCTGGAAAGTCTGCGTGATTGGACGGGAGGGCTGATCCCATCTATCAGTTACACTCCTGTAGACCACCGGGGGATAACCGGTTTGGCCTTACAGCGAGCAATCGACGGCCGCTGGGTGATTGAGAAGAGCCTGCTTAAACTCAAGGAGTGATCATGCCAAAGATTGAATCCAATGGAATTGAGATCTACTATGAAATTCATGGAAGTGGGCAGACATTATTGCTGGTCACAGGATTGGGCTATGGCTTATGGTACTGGAAAAAACTTGTCCTGGAATTGAGTGATCACTACCAGGTGATCCTCTTTGATAATCGGGGATCGGGAAAAAGCAGTCACCCCGATGGCCCTTATACTATTCCAATGATGGCAGCCGATACAGCTGGGTTGCTTGATGCACTGGAGCTGAAAGAAATAGCTGTATTGGGACATTCCTTGGGAGGATTCATCGCCCAAGAGTTAGTCGTTAGCCGTCCTGACCTGGTCGGAAAACTGATCTTGGCCAGTACTAATTATGGCGGCATGAATGTTATTCCTGTCACTGCGGAAGCCTTGGAGGTTATGACCAGTAGGGGGGGAGATCCAGTAGAGTTGGTTAAACGAGGGATCGAGATCGCCTGCGCCCCAGGATTCGTTGAGAAACATCCCCAGGTTGTACAGGATATGATTGATTACCGATTTACGAATCCAGTTCCTTCAGCTCAATATCACGCGCAAGTGGCGGCGGGAGCTGGGACAGCTGCTTACAGCGATACGCAGGTTGATGAAAGGATGGATTCAATAAAGATACCTACTTTGATCTTGTCTGGAGAATTTGATCGGGTAGTTCCTCCCGGGAACGCGAAATTAATGGCTGAGAAGATCCCGCAGGCCCAGGTAGTGATTATCCCTGATACAGGCCATATGTTCCCGATTGAGAACCCTGTCACCGCAGCGGATGAGATAAAGGTATTTTTAAGCTAGAGATAGACAGTATTAAACAATATGTAAAGAGGTGATTATGTTGCGAAATGTGCAAATACTGGCCACCGGGAGCTATGTTCCGGAACGGGTTGTCACCAATCAAGAGATCGATGAATTATTGGGGGCATCAACCAATGAATGGCTCTTGAAAAACGTTGGGATCAAGGAACGGCACTGGATGAGTGATGACCAGACTACTTCTGACCTGATCGTTGAGGCATCCCAGGCCGCTTTGGCGAGAGCAGGAGTGAAAGCAGAAGAGCTGAATTTGATCATCGTATCAACTGACACTCCTGATTATCTCTCACCGGGGACGTCCGTGGTGGTACAGCATAAATTAGGTGCGAACCGGGCTGGTTGTTATGATCTGAACAGCGCTTGTGCTGGTTGGGTGACTGCCCTCGATCAGGGTGCCCGTTACCTGGCCACAGAAGAGTCTGCCAGCTATGTGCTGGTGACCGGCGGCTATGGTATGAGTCGGTTTCTGGATTTAAGTGATAAGAAAACAGCCAATTTGTTTGCAGATGGGGCTGGCGCAGCTGTTCTAGGGGTGAGTGAAGAGCCGGGCTTCCTGGCCAGCAACTTCCTGGCCAAAGGGGAGTATCATGACGCGTTGGGAATCTATTCCGGTGCAGTCTCTAGGCCTTCCACAGCGGAAAATTTCCAGGAATTTGGAAGACCAGTTGTCCAGTTTGTTAAAAAATTTCCTAAGACTTTTAATACCGAATACTGGCCACAATTAATGAAGGGCGCACTGGATAAAGCGGGGTTGACCTTTGATGATGTTGATCTTTTCTTGATGACCCAGCTGAACCTGCGCACGATTGAATATATGATGGATCTACTGGAGCAGCCAATTGAAAATACCCACTGGGTGATGGATAAATGGGGTTATACCGGATCTCCGTGTGTTGCTATGGCGCTGGATGATGCAATCAACCAGGGTAAGGGGCCGGCTCCCGGTGATGTAGTGTTGTTCTGTGCCAGTGGAGGAGGAATTAGTATGGCCGCCTCAGTCTGGAAATGGACTGCTTCAAAGTAACAGGTAATGGGTTGATTTGAAAGCTAGACAAGGGTTTTAATCATGTATATAGGAGATTATCTGGGTCGCAGGCAATTATATAGTCCTGACCAGGAAGCATTTGTGGATTATGGCCGACAACCGGTTCTCCGTTTGACCTACCGGGAAGCCAATCAGCGGGCGAACCAGTTGGCAAATTATTATCTCTCTAAGGGGATCGGTTTCCAGGATCGAGTAGCTATCTTGGCCAGGGACGGAATAGAGCACCTGGATAATTTTTTCGCCTGTGCCAAACTCGGGGCTATTCATACCGCGCTAAACTGGCGGCTGCACTGGCGTGAAAATCTTGAGATAATTAAACAAACTGGTCCAAGGGTGTTGATTGTCTCTGCTGATTATGTTGAGCAAGCCAGTCAGATTCTCTGTGAACTCTCTCCCCAGGAAAATCCCCTGGAATGGGTGCTGTGTACGGAATATCCTGGAGAACTAGAATGCTTGGATTACCATCAAACCCTGGCAGATAGCTCTACAGATCCAGTAGTTGAGAACCGGGTGGGACATGAAACCATCGCTGCCCTGATCTTTACTGGCGGAACCACAGGAATGCCCAAAGCAGCCCAAATCTCCCATAGGATGATCGCCTGGAATACCCTTAATACTGTTATCCACGATATTCGCCACGACGATGTCTATCTAAATGTCTTTCCGCTTTTCCATACGGGAGGGTTATTTGTATATACACTTCCCCAGGTTATCTTTGGGGGTACTACTGTATTGGTACCGCGCTTTGATTCCGAACTGGTCCTGGATCTGATCGAAAAGGAGTCGGTTACAGTCTTTGCAGGGGTGCCAACCATGTATCAAATCATGACTCAGGCGGAGAATTGGGAACAGGTTAATTTATCTTCCCTGCGTTTCTGTACATCTGGAGGTGCTCCGCTTCCAGTTCCGTTGATCAAAAAATATACAGAGGAAAAGAGGATCCGATTCAAACAGGGTTTTGGCATGACTGAATTTGGCCCAGGGATATTTGCCCTGGCTCCGGAGGATGCCATCAGTAAGGCAGGTTCGATAGGACGGCCCAATTATTATGTAGAAGCTTTGATCAAAGCTGATGATGGTACAGTGCTTGGCTCTGATCAAATTGGGGAGTTGGTTCTGAAAGGTCCTTCGTTCTGCTCGGGTTATTACGATAATCCTACGGCTTCAGACGAATCTATTGACGAGCAAGGCTACTTTCATACAGGAGATCTCGCGAAATTTGACCTTGAAGGATATTTTTATATTGTGGGGCGGAAAAAGGATATGTTTATCAGCGGTGGAGAGAACGTCTACCCGGCAGAGATCGAAAAAGCCCTGTACGATCATCCACCGGTACACATGTGTGCTGTAGTCGGTATAGCGGATGAACATTGGGGAGAAATTGGGGTAGCCTGCATTGTTAAGAAACCCGAATTGGACACTGATGAAGACGAAATCATAAATTTCCTGGAGGAAAGGCTGGCTTCTTTTAAAGTTCCTAAAAAGGTGGTCTTTCTATCTGAACTGCCCATATCCGGAGCAGGCAAGGTACTGAAACGTGAACTTATAGAAATCATAACCAAGGAGGAACTGTAAATGCCTGATAATCATAAAAAACTAGCCAGGGGTGTATCTCTGGTTGGGGCTGGAATGAGTAAATTTGGATCATTTCCGGAAAAATCCAGCCGGGATCTATTTGTAGAGGCTTTTCAGGACATGAGCAAGTCTGTAGATAAGAACTTCGATCATCACGGGATTGAATATGTCTGTATAGGGAATTTTTCAAGTGATCTATTCGAAGGACAATCTCATACAGCACCAATCATGGCAGACGCGGTAGGGCTGGTTCCTAGAGCAGCAGTTAGGGTTGAGGATGCCTGCGCCAGCAGTGGTGTTGCCATGCGCCAGGGAATTCTTGCGATTGCGTCCGGGCTCTATGATATTGTGCTGGTGGGCGGTATTGAAATGATGACGAAACTTCCTACTTCTCAGGTCACCGATACCTTAGCTGCAGCAGGTGATGTCTTATATGAAATTCCGGTGGGTTTTACATTCCCGGGTTTTTACGCGGCCATGGCATCAGCTTATTTCGATCGTTATGGGGCAGCTCCAGAAGATCTAATGCAGGTTGCCCTCAAGAACCACACCAATGGCGCTCTGAATGAAAAAGCTCAATTTGGAGTAACCATACCAGACTGGATGGAAAAAAGAAAAAAATCAGCTGAGAGGAAAGGAAAACCAGTTCCTGACTGGAAAGATGAATGGGATTTCCTGCATGATGATCGAGCCAACCCGATGATCTCTTGGCCTCTCCGGTTATTCGACTGCTCTCCGATCACGGATGGCGCAACTGCCGCCCTGTTAGTTGCTGATGATATCGCAAAGAAATTTACAGATCACCCTCTCAAAATCATTGGTTCGGGACAAGCTTCTGATTATCCCCTGCATGATCGGGCTGATCTGACCTCGATCGGGGCTGCAAAACTAGCTGCCCAAGAAGCTTATCAAATGGCGGGAGTGACGGCAAAAGACATACAGTTAGCTGAAGTTCATGATTGTTTTACTATCGCGGAAGTAATTGCCAGTGAAGATTTGGGCTTTTTTGAGCCCGGCACAGGTTACAATCAGGCCGAAAAAGGCACGACCACCCGGGATGGTGAAATTCCCATCAATACTTCTGGTGGATTGAAAGCCAAAGGTCATCCAGTAGGCGCATCGGGTATTGGACAGGCTGTGGAGATATTTAAGCAGTTACGGGGAAGGGCTGGAGCGCGTCAGATCAAGGGAGATCCCAGTTTGGGTTTAGCCCATAATGTGGGGGCGACCGGTCAAACCTGTGTAGTTCATATATTTCAGCGCGAGGAGTGATTATGTCCGAAAACGAAATACCCTTCACTGCATATGCATTCCAGCAGTATTTAAACGAGGACCAATTGAAAGCTTCGCGGTGCAAGGGCTGCCAGAAGACGTACCTTCCGGTTCGGGCCATCTGCCCGGACTGCGGCCAATCAGATATGGAATGGATCGATCTCAGTGGAAAAGGTAAATTAGCTGCCTATACATCAGTCTATATTGGACCAACCTTTATGAATGAGCAAGGTTATGGGAGGGATAAACCCTATTTGACAGGTATTGTGGAGCTGGAAGAGGGTCCAAAAATCAGCGCCAGATTATTGGGTTTGGATCCAGAAAATCCTTCAAATATTAAAATCGGAACGGCTTTAGAGTTGTCAATCATCAAGATTGGGGAAGGAGATGACCTGTCCGCTCAGCTGGCTTTCAAAACTGAGTAGTGATCGGTTATAAGTTATGCCAACCATTCAAGTAAATCATCTGAACCTTTATTACGAACTTCATGGATCCGAGGAAGATCCTGTCCTGGTCCTTAATAACGGCATTATCATGAATGCTGCCAGCAGCTGGGCTTTTCAGACCAAAGAATTGTCCGAAGCCTACCGTGTGCTGCAATACGACTGTCGAGGACAGGGGCAATCAGATCATCCGGAGGGACCTTATACAATGGAGGGCCACGCCGATGATCTGGCAGCTCTGCTGGAGGTTTTAGGGATAGAGAAGGCGAATATTGCTGGTATCTCTTATGGAGGTGAGGTTGCCCAAGCATTCGCTCTCCAATACCCCCATATGATCACATCCCTGGTACTGGCTGATACTGCTAGTGAGGTGGGTCCCCAATTGAGACTGATCATTGAAAGTTGGATGGACGCCCTGGATTCTGGAGATCCAGATACATTCTTTCATGCCACTGTACCATGGAATTTCTCTTCAGAATTCATCAGTGCCAACCCCGAGTTATTGGCAGCTGCTAAAGAACGCTATGCTCAGTTGGATTTTATGGCGGTGACCCATTTATGCCGTTGTTTCCTGGAAGTAGATTTCACTTCTCGTTTGGATCAGATCACCTCTCCTACATGTGTGGTTGTAGGTGAGAAGGACTGGTTGAAAGGAATTGAGTATGCCCGGATTCTCCAGGATCACATCCCGGGAGCTGAGCTTCATCTTATTCCGGGAGCTGGACACGCTTCCTGCTGGGAAAATCCGCCCATTTTTAATTCTATTCTGCTGGATTTCCTGGCCAAACAAAATTGAACTGGACAGGTGATGGGTCTTTAGTGGATATTGAAGGTTTATGTGTAACTGAACTGATACTAGTTCTTGCTACAATGGTATATCGACAAAATTATATATTGTTGAGGCCATTTTACCCCTAAGGAGGTGGTTACAGCATTAAAACAAGTAATGGATGTTTAGCTTATCCAAGAATTAACATAAAGAGGAGTAAGAAGCATGAAAACAAAACGAATTTTGTGGTTTATTCTTTCTTTGCTGCTGGTCAGCACCTTGGTACTCGCTGCTTGTGCGCCAGCACCTGAGGAACCTGCAGAAGAACCCGTGGCTGAAGAGGTCGTAGAAGAAGAAGCCGCCGAAGAAGCTGAAGCGGAAGAAACCGAAGAGGAAGCTGAAGAAGCAGCAGGGTTGGTTTGCGATGCGCCCATAAAAGTTGGACTGATCACCGACGCTTCTGGTCCATTGGCGATCTACGGTGCTCATATCCTGCGTTCCTTTATGTTGGGTATGGAATACGCCACCGGAGCAGCTGGTTCGGTAGGAGATGTCTTTGATTTTGGAGCGACCCAGGAAAACGTTTTCACACTGGAAGGCTGTGAGATACAGGTCTTCGTCCGCGACGATCAAACCAATCCTGAAAATACTGCTACCCTGGCCCGCGAGCTCATCGACGTTCATGATGTGGATATTCTGGTCGGTACTGTTTCATCTGGTGCCACAGCAACACTGCAGGGAATTGCATTTGAAAGTGGTATCCCCCTGATCGTAGCACCAGCCGCGGCCAATGATATTACCGGGAAAGATTTTAATGAGTATACTTTCCGGACAAGCCGCAATAACTACCAGGACGCCATCAACGAATGTCTTTATCTTGCAAAGCAGTATTCCACTTTTGTTCAGATAGCTCCAGACTATGCTTTTGGTTGGGGTTCCGCCACAGCATTCCGGGATGCATGCTCCTTAGCAGGTGCGACATTTACTGCGGATGATATCTTTGCTCCCGCCGATACCACGGACTTCACTCCCTACATGGAGCAGGTCCTTGATGCTGGCGCAGAAGCTTACATCGTTACCTGGGCAGGCAGTGGATTCGTTCCTTTGATGCAAGCTGCTACAGACCTGGGTGTCAATGAAACTATGGCTCTTGGTGCAACCTTCATCGACAACGTTTTGATGCCGCTTTGGTACGGTAATGCAATTGGCAGCACAAATGGTATTCTCTACCATTATTCTGCTCCTGATAATGCAGCCAATGACTTCCTGACTGAACAAGACCTTGCTCGCTACGGCACAGCTCCGGACTTGTTTGATGGTGACGGAATGAATGCTGCCATTATGGTTGTTGAAGCCATTAAAGCTACCAATGGTGATGTCAGTGGAGATGCGCTGGTATCTGTCATGGAAGGTATGACCTTTGAAGGACCAAAAGGCACAGTATACATTCGTCCTGAAGATCATGTTGCCATCCAGGATATGTATATCCTCACGCTTGTTGATCTCAGTGCTGAAAATGCGGCTTACTACGAATATGTAGAAACCACACGTCCTGAACCTCCTTGTTTGCTGCCCGAAGAGATGAAGGACCGCTGCGGTTCCTTGCCCTACGGCTCACTCAGCGGGGAGTAGGATAAGCGTTATAACCTTGAAGGAAGTCCCTGAGTTAAAATACTCAGGGACTTCCTGAATTGTGTTTCTGAGAACTGCGGATGTTCAATTTCCGCAGCTCTCAGAAGGACAAATAATTAATAACGGGACGGTTATATGGACGAAATCATTCTTGAAACAATCGATTTGCGGAAGGAATTTGATGCCCTGGTTGCTGTGGATGACGTCAGCATAAAGATCAAGGAACACAGTCTGCATGCTATCATCGGTCCGAATGGAGCAGGGAAAACCACCTTTTTTAATTTATTGAGTGGGAATCTTGAACCTACCCGCGGGAAGGTGATATTCAGAGGACGCAATATCACCCATCAACCCGTGCATAAAACCATCCATTATGGAATAGGGCGCTCATTTCAGATCACAAATATCTTTCCTAATTTGACTGTTTTTGAAAATATACGGCTTGCCTGCCAGGCAATGGGAAAAGATAATTTTAAGTTCTATAAGGATGCTGACTCTTTCCAAGATATCAACCAGCGAACTCAGGAAGTGATTGAACTGGTTGGTTTGAGTACCCAGGAAGGAATATATGCGAGAATTCTACCGCATGGTGATCAGCGGAAATTGGAGTTGGGAATGATCCTGGCCCCTGATCCAGCAGTACTCCTGTTGGATGAGCCAACTGCCGGCATGGCTGCCGAACAGGTTCCAGAGCTGATATCACTCATTCAAACGATCCAGCAGTCAGGAAATAAAACTGTCCTGCTGGTAGAGCACAACATGAATGTTGTTATGAGCATATCCGATACTATTACTGTAATGCATCAGGGTAAAGTGCTGGCAGAGGGTACTCCCTCCGAAATCACTGCTGATGCAGAAGTTCAGACAGCCTACTTGGGTGGTCTGTACAAGCTAGATGTGTGAGGCTGCCATGGATCCAATCCTCGATGTTCAAGACATTCATACATTTATTGGTCAATACCACATCTTGCAAGGTGTCAGCGTTCAGGTTCAAGAGGGAAGCATAACAGCTTTGTTGGGTCGAAATGGGGCTGGTAAAACAACCACACTGAAATCGATCATTGGCCTGACCCCGGCAGTTAAGGGAAAAGTTTTTTATCAAGGCCAGGAAATCCAGGATATGCATTCCTTTGATATCGCTTCTTTGGGTATAGGATTTGTTCCTGAGCATCGTGCGATATTTCGCGACCTGAGTGTGGAAGAGAATTTGAAGATAGCAGAACGGACAAAGGGCGATCTCGATCGGAAGCGGGAAATGATCTTTACCCTTTTCCCGGACCTGAAAAGACTGATCCACTTGGGTGGAGCCAACCTCTCAGGAGGTCAGCAGCAAATGCTGGCCATCGCTCGTTCCCTTGTAGCGGATAACCATCTTTTATTGATTGATGAACCCAGTGAGGGCCTTGCACCTGTCTTAATTGAAAAAATGATCACAGCTATTCAAACGCTTTCCTCGGAGAGCACAATCGTACTGGTGGAACAGAACTTCCTGGTTGCCAGTCAGCTGGCGGAATATTACGTCATTATCGAAGAAGGGCAGTCGGTCAAATCGGGAAAAATGCAAGATTTGATCGAAGATAGTGAGACCATTCACCGTTATCTGGGCGCAGCCTGAGGAGACTTTATGAAAAATAATCTCAGAAAAGATCTTCCCCGCTGGTTGACATTATTAGCGCTGCTAGTATTCTTTGTCGTCGCGGCCAGAGGTATGGAAACCAAAGACTGGGTGATCACCTTACTCCGAGGACTCTCTGTCGGATCGGTTACGTTCCTGGTAGCTTCCGGTTTCTCTCTGATCTTTGGATTGCTCGATGTACTTAACATGGCCCACGGCACAGTGTTTATGCTAGGTGCTTATATTGCCTGGACTGTGTATGTCCGGCCGGATACTTTTGTGGACCTACTGACTCCAACTTTGCTTCTGCTGAGTGGATTTACTCTTTCAACAGTCTGGAAAAGATTGGTCAGGATACTGAAACAAAAAGGTAACTGGTTGGTGATAGTTCGCTGGGCTGGACTGGCAGTTGGGATAGCAGCTATGATCTATATTCTGCCGCGGTATCCGATCACGATCTGGGATGTCGGGAATTACAGTCAAAGCCCGGTTACTTATTCTTACCTGGCTGACCAGGGATTGATCAATTTACCTCAAGGTCTTCCTTTTGAAGAGATCTCCCCAATGGCAGCTGTAATTGGATTGATGGCTGCTAGCCTGCTGACTGCTTTCAGTCTTTCCACATTTAACTCCCGCAGCCAGGGGGCAACTTCGCTGAGTTGGAAAGACTTTATTGTCTATGTGATCCTGTTTGGTCTGGGAGTAGCTGCGTTGATCTTTAACGATTCCCTGACGTCCTTTTTAGACGGATTGGACACGACCTGGTTATTCTTGATTGCATTGTCTGTGGGTGTTATGGTGGGAGTTCTGCTGGGCAGCGTTATGGAATCCACTTTGATACGCCCTCTTTACAGCCGGCCTATTTACCAGTTGATGCTCACGCTGGGTTTGAGTGCCATAGGAATGGAGGCTGTACGTGCTATTTGGGGACGGCCGGAATTTGTCATGCCCAAACCCTCATTATTTGCGGGAGTTGGCGATGGCTGTCCTGCGACATCGCTAGCTGATCTATGGACGAACCATTGCTCAACCATCATGCTTTTTGATGGTCGAATACGCGTCTATAATGAGATCTTTATCCCATTAGTCGGCATTATCGTTCTGGTCGGAATCTGGATCCTGCTCCAGCGATCCCGCCTGGGGATGATCATCCGGGCTGGTGTACAGGACCGGGAAATGGTGGAGGCCCTGGGCATCAACGTCCAACGGGTCTTCAACACAGTTTTTGCCATGGGGGTGGGCTTGGCGGTGTTGGGAGGAGGTTTAGCAGCTCCATCGATGGGGCTTTCCAATGCGATGGGAGAGACCTTAATCCTGAATGCTTTGATTGCTCTCGCTATCGGCGGCCTGACTAATTTCCCCGGAGCAGCTCTGGGATCCCTGCTGGTAGGTTTACTCCAACAGGTAATTATCAAGTATGGGGCAATTGGTATCCCCATACCCTTTACAGAGATCGTTTTTAAACCCACGCCTCCGCTTGTTCCGGCGTCAACCGTTCTGTTGATGGTGTTTGTTTTACTGATTTTGCCAAATGGCTTGCTTGGAAGGAAGGAATAAAACCATGGTTAAAGTAACTTCTAAATCCAAGCTAAACTTTTTCAAGCGAAATCAAGGATTGGCGATCACCATCCTGGTTTTGTCTTTTCTCCCGTTTGTTGTTGGCCTGTTTGAAGGTGCGTCACCGGCTCAGGTATGGCTTAATCAGGGAGGTACATCGAAATTTATAGAAGGATTGGCAATAGAGATTTTTATCCTGGCAATTTTTGCCTTGAGTTATGATTTACTTTTTGGTATTACCGGCTTGCTTTCCCTGGGGCATTCGATGTTTTTTGCAACGGGTGCTTATTTGACAGGTATTTTGTTGAAGAATTTCCAAATGTCACTCGGCGTGACTATCCTGTGGGTTCTGGCGGCAGCTGTTATTAATGCTATTCTATTCGGGCTGGTCCTTCCTCGTGTGAAAGGGATCACCTTTGCATTGGTCACACTGGGAATTGCCTCGGTTTTTCATATATTGATCATGTCCCGGGAACTTGGGGCTTTAACGGGTGCAGATGTAGGACTTCAGCGGGTTCCGACTCCGGCATTCATCAGTCCCGCTACTGAAAGACTACGTTTTTATTTTATTGCTCTTGCTATCCTGATCTTCTTTTTCCTGGTGTATAAACGATTCGTTTCCTCGCCCGTCGGGCGGGTTTGTGTGGCTATTCGCGAAAATGAAGATCGGGCTTTGATGCTCGGGTACAATACCTTCGTTTTTAAATTGGCCGCCCTGATCCTGTCTTCAATTACGGCTTCGGTCGCAGGTGTGATCCATGCTCTTTATCAGCCTATTGTTTCCCCCAATACTGCAGGGCTGGTTTATACTATCATGGCGCTTCTGGTTGTATTAATTGGTGGAGTAGGGACATTAAATGGCGCTTTGATCGGTGCAGCGGTATACAGACTGCTGGACTTTGGTCTGCGGCGCTACCTGGGAGAAGTGGCAGGTTTTGTCAACGGGACGATTTATGTTCTGATTGTGCTGTTTCTTCCCTACGGAATCGTGGGAACCTGGAGGCTGAAATCCTTAAATATTCGCCAGGGTTGGAACCGGTTATTAGGATATTTCCAGAAGAGTAATTAGATAAAAGCTATCACTTTTTTGTTTAAAAAGAACAGGGACGGTGTCCTTTGGATGGACTCCGTCCCTTGTTGTTAATCCATTGCTTCAAAATCTGTTCCATTTACCGGGAGAGTAACATACACGCTGGCTTTTAGTCCGGTTTTTTTCCGATACTCCCGGATCATTGCTTCCTGGAACTCTTTCACCTGATCCTCTGCCACCAGGGCGACCGCACAGCCCCCAAAACCGCCCCCGGTCATGCGGGCGCCTTAGCAACCTGGCTGGATTTGGGCAATCGCTACTATTTGGTTCATTTCCTCCCGGGAGACCTCAAAATCATCCCGCATGCTGGTATAGCTTTCATTCATCAATTTTCCGAGAGCCGCGGCATTCCCTTTATTCATGGCTTTCACGGCATCCAATACGCGTTTGTTTTCTGAGATGACATGCTGCGCTCTTCGATAGAGGGTCAGATCAAGAATACCTGCCTTTTCCTCGAGCTGGTTAATAGAAATATCCCTCAGGGCTTTGACATCAAAATGGCAGGCCACCGCTTCACATTGAGACCTACGTTCGTTATATGCCGAATCCAACAAACCCCGCCGGGTGGCTGTATCAAGAATAACTATCCGGGTCTGTTTTGGTATGGGAACCGATTTCGTTTTCAGACTGCGGCAGTCGATCATCAGGGCGAAATCTTTCTTTCCTGAGGCTGATATGATCTGATCCATAATGCCGGAATTGATCCCAACCCAGCGATTTTCCGCCTTCTGGCAAACCAGCGCCATTTGCACTGGATCCCAATCCAAATCAGAAACCAGGGCGAATGCACGGGCCAGGGCTAGCTCCATGGCAGCAGACGAGGATAAACCGGCACCGATGGGCACATTACCGGATAGCACCCCTTCCCATCCCGCTAACTTATGACCTGCTTCCTGGAGGGCCCAGGCTACGCCGGTGATATATTCCCTCCAGCCACCGTTTCCTCTGGAAAAGTTATCCAGATAAAAGTCTATTTTCTCATTCTTGTCCAGCGCGTTGATAATTACACGGTCGTCCTGCCGGGGGCGCAAGGCAATCCAGGTGGAAAAATTGATTGCCATTGGCAGCACAAACCCGTCATTATAGTCGGTGTGCTCGCCGATGAGATTGACCCTCCCGGGAGACCGGGTGAGAAACTCAGGATTCACCCCGAATTCCTCCCTAAAAGCCTGGATGACCTTCTCTCGTCCGTTCATTTCTGTGGCCACTCTCCTGGTATGCGGACCCAGCGATGTTTTTTTAGTTCCGAGTAAAGTGTTTCCGGAAGCGGACCGCTGTCGCTGGCTTCGATATTCATCTTGACATGTTTTGCTTTTCGCATCCCCGGAATGATGGTCTGGATCCGGGGTTCATTGAGGATGAAACGCAGAGCCATTTCAGCCATTGTCATACCTTCGGGAATCAGTGGATGTAGGGCATCAGCGCGTTTCACGCTGGGTTTTAATTTTTCGGGAGCAAAATACTGGAACCTGTCCAACCAACCATGCCCCACATACCATAGCCAATTTAGCTGACCTGCCAATCAGTTCGACCAAATCTGCGGTAGTTCATAAACTATCTCACATGAATGTGTTTTTATTCTTCCCAGTATCCTGATTTTTGAAATAACCATCTGATCGTGGTGGATCATCATTTATTAAATGAATTGTAATCTCAAATTGGAATGAATTCTATTTATCATCCACAGCACGCTTACCCAAAACCAGGGAGCGTAAAGTATAAAGTTGATCACTAAAAATAGGGTGAAAAATCAGGTAATTGAGTTATACCACAGGAGTATTTTACTGGAAAATATGCAGTTTCTGGAGGGGGTTATTCATCTGGACCGCACAGATACCGGTCTTTCCAGGATGTAAGTTTTCCGAACCAGGGACTGTCAGAGTTCTATGAACATGATTTATTTTGATATTTTAGACAAAGAGAGGAAATAAATGAATATCCTGGCTGTAGCAATATCAGGGATTATTGGAACCGTGGCGATCAGCATGGTAATGGCTGCTGCTCCTAAAATGGGACTGCCCAAGATGGATATAGTAGGCATGCTCAGCACAATGTTTGGTAAGCCCAACCGGACACTAGGGTGGATCATGCACATGATGATGGGCGTTGTTTTTGCCCTGATCTATGCTTTCCTTTGGTCATTAGGGATTGGCAGCGCCAGCTGGTTATTCGGCTTACTGTTTGGTATTGCTCATTGGTTAGTTATTGGTGTTATGTTTGCCTTGATCCCAATGATGCATGTTGGCATCAAAAATGGCACTGTAGAAAAACCGGGTTTATGGATGATAAACCAGGGGGGTTTAATGGCTTTTATTGGTGGGATGATGGGCCACATGGTATTTGGCGTTGTAGTTGCTTTGGTCTACAGACTTTTTTAAGGACCTTACCCTAATAAAAAAAACCGCTCTTATGAGCGGTTTTTTTTGTTCCTTCTGGATATATCTTATTCATCTTTATCGACGTAAGTTCCGAATTCTTCTATGACTCCATTTTCCATTCGCAGTTCAAAGATTTCTGTTGCGCGGTAGATCTTCTGTTGGAGTTGGAAAAATCCATGCCAGTGTGCCCAATCCGGCGCACCCATCATTGCGCCCTGGCGTGCCCGCCGGCCTTCATGATGCCAAATATAGTAATGGAGGATCTGGAATTCATCGTTCCAGGGATTTTCTTTTAACAATCCGGCTTCTTCCAATTCAAGACGCATGGCTTCTACTGGCTGCCAGTACGATTCGTTGTAAAGCATCACTGCCTTATCACCGCTTTCAAAGTAGCCAGCTGTGTGGGAACTGCTGTGGCAGGAGCTGCAGACCTGCATCATTTCCACTCGTCCGGCTTCCCCATCGCCCAACCAGGGGGACAGGACATCATCACTGTTTCTGATCTTGCTTTCCGGTGTCCACAGATTCCAGTACAACCGTTGGGTAATGTTATGGGTTGGTTCCAAATTGCCAATACCGCTCATATGGCAGGTAGCGCAGGTAGGCGCCCGGTAATCATCTGGTTCCCATTCTCCATAAGCGCTATCCCAGATCCAGTCTCCCCCTTCAGTGTCGTAAATCTGACCGTGTTTGGTGTTCTCATAGATCTCAATATCGGGATGGTCCGGACCCAAGTGACAGCTGGCACACGCTTGTGGTTTGCGAGCTTCAGCCTTTTCAAATGCATGGCGTGTGTGGCAAACTACACAGTTGCCGATCTCGCCATTTGGATAGACACTGCCAATCCCAGGATTGGGATAGGTCTCTGCCGTGGGGTGGCCACTTTCGTCCACGATCAGAGTTGTACCATGGCACAACATACAGCCGGTCTCATCCGAGGCTGTCTTGAATTCAGGATGATTCTGGCCTTCATGGACTTCAACAAGTGCTGTCAGTCCGACTTTGGGAATTCGTTGGATGTGGGCCCGGTAATGGCCGCTGGCGTTGAACTGTGCTACCTGATCCTCATGGCATTCTCCGCAGACCGAGGGTGGGATCAACATCGAGACCGAAACCTCCAGGTCTTCATGGCCTTCTACACCCGAAAGAGCCATGGGTGAATCGGGATCGACCTCGTGGCAGTCGATGCAGGAGATGCCTTCTTCGGCATGGCGGCTGTTATCCCAATCTGCAACGATTCCGTGAGTTTCTGTAGCGTGGCATTCAACGCATTCCCGGGCAGCATCTGTGAGATTGACTTCTCCTTCTTCAGCCGCTGCAGGTTTGTCGGCACAGGACACCAGGACCACACTGATCAATAAAACTGTTATCAGAATTACCAGGGGTTTTATGGGTTTCATATTTCACCTATCCCTAATCTAATGACGGATATCTTCATCAAAGTGATATTTGTATTTGGTTTCCAGGAGATACATGTTGAGGTTGGCATGTCCGACCCCGTCATGGCAGGTAGCGCATTTTGAGTCGGTCACATTATTGAAATACATATCATGGAAGCCATTATCTGCGGTGGCTTTTTCAAGATTTTGATGGCAGGTCAGGCAGCCGGAATCATAGACATATTCCTCACGGCGTTCTCTGGTCTCTTGCCAGTCCAGGGTGCCTTCTTTTCTGGTCAGTGTGACCCAGACGTCATGGGTCCCTGATTGAGCTTTACCAAGGAAGTGGGCGAAAACGTTTTCATGGGATACATGGCAATCGGTGCAAGCGGACATCACCCCGCGGTCATTATTGCCGCCGTGGGTTGAGTCAAGGTAGGACTTGACCATAGGCTCCATGGCATGGCAGGTGCCGCAAAATTCTGCCCGGGACGTGACCTCGACCCCGGTTTCAATCACGATCCAGGACACCAATCCTACAATGAATAAGGACAAAATGCCAACGAGCCAATAAAGCGCTTTTTTCCCTTTTTTCATATTATTCTCTTTGTATATTGAAAGATGGACTGGCGCTTAAAGGTTATATAATGTTTACAAACCGATATTGTTACACTCTTATTCTAAACTATATATGAGAAGATTGGTACAAAAAAATAGTGATACTTTCCTGGGTAAATGGGGTTTAATTAACTGATAAGAGGTTTTCTAATAAGGAGCCATCATGAGTGAAGAATATAGACTGTATGGGTATCGCTGGGTTGTCCTGTCGGTATTTATGTTCACCAATCTGACCATCCAGATGTTGTGGATCACTTATGCGCCTATCACAGGATTGGCAGCAGAATTTTATAATGTGACGGATCTGCAAATTGGTCTGCTGTCAATGGCCTTCATGATCGCTTTTATTCCATTTTCTATACCGGCATCCTGGGTCATTGATACTTATGGGTTCCGCTTAGCGGTTGGGATTGGTGCTGTATTGATGGGGGTCTTTGGTTTACTACGTGGCTTTGCAGGGGCAAATTACAATTTAGTGCTTTGGAGCACAGTCGGCATCGCGGTCGCCCAGCCATTTTTGCTTAACGCCTGGACAACCATCGCGGCCAAATGGTTCCCTGTAGAGAGCCGGGCCACAGCTGTCGGGTTAGTGACACTGGCAAACCTGGTTGGCACAGCGCTGGGCATGGTGCTCACACCCGTGTTGATCGAAACCATAACTATATCCTCGGTGCAACTGATCTATGGCAGTATTGCTGCTTTCTCATCTGTCTTATTTCTAATTTTTGCAAGAGAAACTCCGCCCAGTCCGCCCTGCGCACCTGGGCAGGAAACTCGAGCGCTTGTGTTGGATGGCTTGAAGCATGCCCTGAAGATCAAACCATTTTTGTTCTATCTGATTGTGTCATTTATCGGCTTGGGAATTTTTAATGGTTTGACAACCTGGATTGAGGCAATCATCAGGCCCCGCGGATTCACGCCAACTGATGCGGGAACATTGGGGGCGTTGATGATTGCTGGTGGATTGGTAGGTGCTGTTGTCCTGCCGGCATTATCAGACAAACAGAGAAAAAGGCAGCCGTATCTGATGCTGGCTTTTTTGGGAGCGATTCCCGGTTTGATCGGTTTGACATTCGCCCAATCAGGTCCTTTACTGTTTATTTCCGCTGTTGTATTGGGGTTTTTCCTAGTAAGCGCCATGCCGATCGGGATGCAGTACGCGGCCGAGATCACATATCCAACACCTGAAGGGACATCTAACGGATTGATCCAATTATTTGGACAGGGAGCGGTAGTTTTTGTCTACATCATGGAAGCCATGAAAACCAGGAACGGCTCATTTACACCGTCACTGATCTTGGCGTTAGTATTATTGGCCGTCAGTGCCGGATTGGTGACCCAGATGAAAGATCCCCTGCCGGGGCAGAAATTCATAGATAGCTGAATGTTTATCGCTTTACGCCATACACAAAGAAAAGACCGCTCAAAAGAGCGGTCTTTTCTTTGTGACCCGCATAGGAATCGAACCTACAACCTATTGATTAAGAGTATTGCTTTTTCGGAAATATACCCTATATATAGAGGTATTGATTATATTCACTCCCGTATATGGGAGTATATTTTCTATAGTTTCTATTGCAAATATTCCATCTGCACCATTTTGCACCATTTCGCAAGAATATATCTTGGCTATTGGTTAGTTTTAGGATTTTTAACAGTAAGTGTTAGGATGATTTTGTCATTTTCTATTTCAGCATAGAAATCCCAATTATTCTTGTTAGCATTAAAACTATCTTTATAAACATCAAGTTCATTCACTCTGTCAGCATCATTCATTATCCTATTTGCAACATCATCAAATTCCAAAAGTGAGTATATATATATAAATTCAGAAAGATAATCTTGAAATTCAATCGGCAAGTCATCATCCCAATATAACGATATTGATGCAATAGTAATATAATCTTCTGTTGTTTTTGCACTTATTGAAATAGAGTCGTTATCAAGGTATCTTGAAAACTCGTAATTATATAGATTACTCTGATTTGTTTCAACAAGTTTAAAATCTTGATGATTTACCTTGAAACTTCCCTCCATCTGATCAACTGTAAAACAAGGGATCAAGCAATCGCTTGGATAAGATTCGCTGTGTTCATAGTTATAAACTCCGGCTTTAATTATGATTTTATCTTTGAATATTAAAAACAATGACGTGCCAATAATAATCAATGAAAGAATAGCAACGATAAGAATGGTTCTTTTATTCTCTTTTATGTGTTTCAGCCATAGTTCTTTTTTTTCTTGCCGTCTTTTAATTCTGTCTTCTTGCTGCTTCTTTTGTAACGCTATTCGTTCTTTTATTTTATTATTTTTTTCTTTTCGATATATTGCAATCTCTTCTTCGCTGAAATGATGATTACAGTGTTTGCACACTAATGCTTCTTGCTTAATTAACTCAGCGCAATATGGGCATTTTCTCATGTCGGTTGGTGGTGGTTTCTTTATTGTTGGAGCCATAAATCCAACAATTAATATCGCAAATGGGCCGAATATTACTCCTAAAAAGAACCATCCACAAGACCCCAGGTTTTTACTATCTGCTATTAAAGAAGCTCCTATCCCGCACAAAACCCAAAACCCTATTACAAAAATCCAATATCCATCCATAAGATCCTCCTGGAATAAGTATATTCAAGATGCCTCCCAAATTCCTTACAATCCTGAAAACATATATTTATAGGAACAAGCCCAGCACGACCATGGATATTTATGGGCATCTGACTCAGGGGATGCAGGATAAGGCAGCGAAGGTGATGGATGAGATTACTGGTTATATGAAAATCCCAATTGTTGTGAGTAATCTAAACATCAAGGTATGAAATCCTTGTCCTAATATCAAAAAGCAGGTCTC
>CAZOUN010000013.1:0-43151 GCA_964582965.1 uncultured Anaerolineales bacterium
CCAGCTAAAAACAAAACTGACGCCTATCGAATTCAGACGTCAGTTTGTATAATTATCCTTGAGAGGGTTTTTATTTATTTGTCCACCTTATGGGGTGCACTCCAAACTGAAGGAGGCTTTTTTTATATTTATAAAGGACATAAGTCCTTAGAGGTGTCTTCTCCTTCACACCTTCGCTCAGGGTCAGACCAAAAATTCCTCCTTCGGCAGTCTCATGACCTGTCTACAGGGAAGTTTTGAATTTAACAAGCATGTCATTGCGAGACTGGAGCGCAGCGACGAACGAAGCAATCTGAATTAAATCCAGGCAACGATCAAGAGTATCAACTGATTAATAAACGAACAGGATTGTTTTGTATCCCATAACTTATTTATATAAGTGAAGATTCCAGATGTATAGAGTTAAGATTGCTTCGTACCTTCACTGCGTTCAGGTTTCTCGCAATGACAGTGGTATTTAGGTATTGATAGCACTCAATAATATCTGTATATGTCACTCCTACTGCTGGATGTCCCTTCTCGGGATTTTGCGAAGCATCTTGTAAGGGTCAATCCCTTTGGTTGAAAGGTGAGTGTGTTACTCGATTGCGCCCGACTTGATCCAACTCTCGAGAATGGATCTTTCCAGACTGGTGAATTGGGCAAAATGGGATCCTGTTCCTTCGGTTTTAGATAACACCAGGCTAGCGGTAGGGTCTCCGGGTAAGATCACCGGGCCATTTTCATTTCCGGCCATTAACATTGTGTAGGTAGTGAAGCTTAAACCAGCCTGGGGGCTCTCTCCGTGGCAAACTCCACAGCGAGAGAGCAGGATTTCCTTGGTGTTATCTGAATAGCTGAGATCCTGGGGATCCAGTGGGACTTCCCGAGGTTCTGGCGTTGGTTGAGGGGTTGGCAGCAGGTCCAGGATCGTTTCTCGTAAGGCAGGAGCGTCAAACCCGGCATAATCCCAACTAATGCCATGGCAAGCGCTGTTGGAACAGAAAGATGCATTACTCGTTCCGCCGGGATCAGCCGTGGTGTGACAGCTGTCGCAGGAAGAATCATAAACCAGGTGGTGAAGAGAGATCCAGCTGGTATTGAGGTGATTCTGCGGTTCTGGACCGGTACTGATCTCGATATTGGTTAGAAAATCTGCAGCTTCGGACACTACCGGGATTGCGTGGCAAAGATTACATTCCAATCTGATCGCTTCACCTTCAATGGATAAATGGGATCCATCATGGCATCGGAAACAACCAGGTGAATTTTCATGACCAATATTATCAGGATGAGAGGACCAGTCCGATTTCTGTTGAGGATATACAGAGTTTTGATACGATGTCTTCAACTCTTTGATTGCCTGGGTGATATTATCCCTGTTTTGTTCATAATATGCCGGAAATTTCTGTTCGTAGTAATACTCCAGAAGATCAAATGAAGCCAAAGCAGTTTCCATGCTGGTGTACTCTTTGTAGTAGGTTTTAAGCGCGATATCACGAATTTCAGGTATATCATGGTCAATGATTCCTCGTTGAAGTAACTGATCGATCGAATCTTCGGGGTAAGGTACGAGGTGTGTGATCCGATTATGGCAGGTAATACAATCCATTTCTTTTAGATCTTCATCGTTTATCTCTGTGAAATCAATATCGCTCGTAATATCGAAATATTCAATTGTGGAACCATCGCCTGTCTCGACCTGGACATAAGGAATTTGCTGCTCCTCTTTGTCGAGAGGAAGGAAATATACCGGGTTTTCAATGTGCCAATGAATACCCTGTCCCAAACCGGTCCTTTCGCTTCCGCCACCAGTTTTTAAGATCAGATAGGTTGTATAACTTGAATTTTCCAGGTCATTTCGGTACTGGACAATTTCCCTGAGGCTATCATCTGAAAATTTCTCAGGATAATGGCATAATTCGCAAGTTTCCCTGGCTGGCCTCATGTGTTTGACCTGGATGGGATATTCGTAGGTTTTAAAAATTGATGCAGTGACATGTTTTAAATCGCCGGCTTTCCTTGTTATTCGCTCAGTAATAAAACCTTCACCGATGTGGCAATCCACACAGTCGACCCGGGCATGAGGGGAGGCAAGATAAGACGTAAATTCGGGAGGCATGGTATGGCAGGCTTGCCCGCAGAACTCTGGAGAATTAGTGTATTCCCAGGCATAAGCGCCACCCCAGAGAGCGAAGATACTCAATATGCCCAAGAAAATGTAGGGTGCCAGTCTCAACCAGAGAGGTGTGTCAGATGAAGGGAGGAAAAAGCTTCGAATACTTTGCAGCAGATTCTTCATTTTTTACCTCGATAGTGTGGGGAAATGCCAGATTGTAGCCGAATTGTATCACGGAGAGGTAAGGCATGTTACAAATTTGGCAATTTATCGAAATCCTGAGGGGATTCAGGGCTATTATCCCGGAATATTTATAATTAAAATCATTAAAAATAAGAGTTTTTACCCTTTGAGATGATATAATTTATCAAAATAAAGAAAAATATTAGTTGTAGGCGGGAATCTCTATGAATTTAAAACATAAATCCATTATAAATTTATCTGGAATTATGGCGTTGGCTTTGTCCATAGCCCTGATATTTCTCCTCTCAAATTCATATTTAATTGGAGACGTCCAAGCCAAACCCGTCGCCGATGCAATCCCCTCTGTGACAATCGATTCCTCCTCGGTGATGATTGGGGAGGATTTTTCTTTTGTAACCACTTTTGAAGATATTGACACAGATCTCCTTTATGGGATCAACTACAACACAGGTTTAGTGTCAACTTCTCTTAACTCCATCTTCGATGGTGGTGTCGAGTCGAAAAGTACGGCACCCCAATTTGGAAGCTATTCGATAAACCAGCCCAGTAAAGCTCTCGAGTCAAGATTATTCCGCCCGTTATTCGATGCCACACCATCCCTCGCCTTAAATATTCCATCAACAACTCCTCTGGGAGAGAATTTTACTTTCACCGCCAGTTTTTCAAATTCAGGAGATCCTGGATATGGTCCATTTATAGATATAGTGCTTCCCGCCAAAGGTGTAGATGGCGTATACCCGGGTACAGATCCGGGAGATGTGTATGATGGAATCAGTTTTGTTAGCGCCAGTTTCGCAGGTATCTCCATCCCTGCGGACCAATTATTCGTGCAAACCTTCCCGGATGATGATGGCAGCGGAACCGGAACGACGGGTTGTGTTACACATCCCATCGCAGTTCGTCCAGCAGGTGGTACTGATGGACATGGCGAATCAAATCCAGAATCACCAGTTTATTACGAAGCTTGTGGGGAATCCGGTTACCAATTTATAACAATTATCCTTCCCTTTGGATCTTTTGTTCCTGCCCAGCCCCCAGTTACTGTGACCATCACCGCGCACATGAGCGAACTGGCGGACCTCAGCCAGCCATTAAATATTCGTGGTCAGGCAGGTTTTCGTTTTGGCAATACGGCAATTGCTGATTTTTGCTGTGACCCCTGGGATGCAACCCTTCCTGTGGATGGGGATGGGGAGTATGATGTACTCGATTTTGGTTCGGTAGGATCGGTTGAACCAAGTTTGCTCTCGATTTCAAAAGCATATGTCGGACCGGAATACGAAACAGCCACCGGTCCTAACTTTCCCCGCCAATTCACCATTTCTGTCGACATCGCCGATAGTCAGGTAATTGGAATCGCGGGAAATCCTGCAAATTTTGTGATTTCGGATACACTACCCGATAATATTCAATTCTTAAGTTTTGAACCCAGCAATCCTGTAGGTGCTATCTGTACCACCAATCCCGATCCCTTGAATAATCCTGGGGGAGATTTTTCCTGCAGTTTTGATTCGGTTCAAGGCACTATCGATTCGGTTACTTTCATACCTAATTCAGTTGATGCCGAAATCACATTCAATTTTTATGTGGACCGGCTCGATGAATTTGATGCAGAAGTAATTGATGCAACAACTGGCGCCCCGACAACCTCCGGAAATACCGCCAGCGCCACTGGTACCTGGGACCCGATTGATGGTCGTGATGATACTGATCCGCTGCCCACAGCGTCGGCAAATTGCGGTGTGCCATGTGTTTCCATCGAAGACCAATCGATCACAGTTCAAAAAAGTTATGAAAACCTTACTCCCCCAACCACAAACAACAGCCCGGATGATGTTATAGAATACACGCTTAATTTCCAGGTCTCTGACTTCTTTGGATTCGAAGATATCAATCTTACCGATACATTCAGTGATGGACAGCGGTTTGATACCACATTCACACCCACTATTCAATTGAACGGCAACGACGACAACAATATTGGCACTGCGTCAGCCATGAACGCAGACAATGTCGATATTGACTGTAAGTATACGGGTGCGGATGCAGCGAGTGCGGGATGTGATACCACATCTGGTGTCGATGTTGGCAAGACTACTATTGTCTTTAATATTTCTGATGAGCTGATCACCCGTTTTTCTAACGGCCAGCTGCTGGGAGGTTGTGTTAATCCTGATACCGCTAATAATCCCCCCAGCTGTTCCTATAATAATGGGGCCACTGAAGGTACGATCACATTTAGAACTAAGATTCAGGACGATTTCAGTGATGAACACCTTTTCGGGGACAACTCAACGGACTCGTCAGTGGACCATGGTGACATTCTTGGCAATGATGTGGACTCCATTGTTGGCGAGGTATTAACCATATCAACAGCTCCTGTCTCTGAACTTTTTGCCGGAAATGGCAATCATCCAGCAGACGACAGCGGTGTGGCAGTAGATATCAATTTTGGTGTGTTAACCAAAGATCTTTTTGCAGTGAATGGCAGCACAACCCTGCCAACCTATGTCAGCCCTGGAGATGTGGTTACTTACGTTCTGACATATACCCAGCCCACAAGCGATTTTGAAGAGACAGTGCTGACGGACTTTTTCCCACTGCCTGTATTTTCTTCCACGGAACTAACCTTTTTGAACAACCAGCCATGTACAAGTGCTTACAGCCCGAAAATTGTTCCTCCAGCAGGTGTAATTTGTCTGGGAGCGGCTGATGATTACCATAATCTTAATTTACCCATACGGGGGGAATTGCTGGCTCCTGCAATACCACCAGGAAACCTAGTGGTAGAGCCCACCTTTACTACAGACTCAGCTGCGAACTCCTTGACCGTTACCTACACCGACTACGATAGTGTTTATAATATTGACTCAACTATGCAACTATTGATCTCCTTAACTGTAGAATCAGATCCTTTTGCAGATGGACTTTTCCTCACTAATCAGGCCACGTCCACAGAAGGTACAACCAATGCAGGTGATCTGGAGTTGATGGATATCGTTCAGATTAGGATTGGTGAACCAGTCCTGTTTACCGCAAAAACAGCAGTTTCAACAGATCACATTCCAACCACAGATCTGGAATTTATACCGGATCCAGCTTCCCTGGAAGCCCTGATGGCCCAATTCGCGGCACCTAGTGGATCTGGAGTTCCATTTACTGGCACTATTACCTCCCAGGATATCAGCACCGATCCCAACGATGATGGCGCTGCCTTTGATCTGTTTAATTCCACCCTGGTTGGAGTGGATGGAGGTGACCTAGTTAAGTATGCCATCCTGATAGAAAATAAAGGCCATAGTGAAAATGGTGCCTATGATGTCGCCTTATCAGATCTACTTCCCGCTGATATGGGCTACCCTGGTGGAGATCCAGCGAATTTAAATTTACAGATCTATAACGGCGCTGGTGTGGTTCAGGCTTTTGAAGTTATCAACAGCTACGGGGGCGATGGGGTTCCCGGAGGTGGCGATGATGATACTGTACCTGGGACAGTTGCCAATGCTACGAGTTTGTTCGATCCTACCCTGGGCATCCGCATTGTCGATCCATCAGGTGTAGATGTCCCCGGTGCCTGCCAGGTCGCCTCTTTAACCAGTGGGGCAAACATACTCGTAATCACCTATGATTTACAACTCAACCTTGGTGTAGCGCCAGATACCGATATCATTAACACTGTCAGTTTGCTGGGCTACGGAGCAGATGAAGGTGGAGAAAATTTCCTCGAAACGCCAGAATTAGATGATGCAATCGTCAGGACAAAACCCGAACCTGATTTCGATAAGGTATTAACATCAACCAGTGTTCTAGATAATGATATTGTCGGTCCACCTGCTGAGGACCGTGTGGTAGTAGGCGAGTTATTGACCTACACCCTGGATATCAAATTCTTCGAGCTGGATTATACAAATGTAACTATCGTGGACACCCTCGACCCTGGGTTAGCGTTTGTAGAATTGATTTCAGTTACCAATTCAAATCCGGATACCGATGATGCTGGTACTGATACTGGACTGACCATTGAAGAGATGACTTTTACTCTTTATGGATCAGATTACACCTGTGACAATTGTTTTGCGGGAACAACTACTGGAAGCAACCCGCTGGTAACTAATAATGGGGGCACAGTTACTTTTAACTTTGGTGATTTGACTAATAATGATGATGACAATACAGTTGGTGAAACTGTAACCATCGTTTATCGGGCTGTGGCGACCAATGTGATCACCAGCGATGCGGGTGATTTGCTGGGTAACTCGGCAGAATTAAGCTGGGATAGCGCCAGCCTGACCGATGATGATAATGACACTATTTTGCTTGAACCATATATCACTACTTTGAAGGAAGCTGGCCCGGGTCTAACGGATGCGGGAAACCTGATAACTTATAAAGTAACCCTGACCAACGGCAATGGACCAACGGATACAGATGCCTTTGATGTGGTCTGGACCGATACTCTGCCGGCAGAGATGAATTATGTCAGCGGTCCCACCTTGGGATTATGCTCAAGTCCTCCTGACACACTGTTATCTAATGGATTACCCCATCCGACATTTACTGCCACCTGGGATGATGCCAATGACTTCCCGAAAAATTCCGATTGTATTATAACTTTCACTGCCACGGTGGACTACAGCGTGAATCCTGGAGAAGTAATTCCTAATATTGCCAATACAACCTGGACCAGCCTCCCTGGTCCTGTGACGAATGTAGCAGAAGATTACAATACCGATGATGATGAACGGACCGGCGCGGATGGTGTGGGTGTCGAGCCGGATGATTATGCTAGTACGGATACCGGATCGGTTACTATAACCAATCCAGCCCTCCAGAAATACTTGATGCAGACTTCAGAACCGCATACATCTCTGGCAGATGTGGCCATAGGAGAAATTGTTCGCTACCGGCTGGTGGTGGCGATTCCTGAAGGCACAAGTCCTAATTTCCAGGTACGCGATAATATTCCAGATGGGTTAATTTTCTTAAATGACGGGACAGCACGGCTTTCGTTTATTTCTAATCAGAGTGGAATAAGTTCCACCGAAATAACAAACATCGCTGACGACATTATCTATGTGGATGATATACCTAGTGGGTGCACAACTTCAGGAGCCTCTGCAGATAACACATCACCACCTAGCCCATTAAATTGTCCGTTAGGGGATACCAATATCGCAAATACGGGTGATGTAACACTCAATACGGATGTTTATAACTCGGATACCAATGTCTTTTTCCGGCTGGGTAATTTGGTTAACAATGACAATGATCCGGATGCAGAGTACGTCGTTATTGAATTTAATGCTCTGACAGCCAATACGAATAATAATTATGCTGGTGATGTCCTACGTAATACAGCCCGCTCGTTCATCAATGGGGTTGCCAATGGCGTTGAATCCCTAGCGGTAAATGTGACCGTAGCTGAACCTTTGTTGGATATTAATAAAGTGATCACCACCGCTGCCAACGACGCCAGTGATCTCCTGGTTTACCGGATTACTGTGACAAACTCTGGTGTCCTGAATTCAACTGCAGCCTTTGAGTTGAATGTGAATGATCCAATCGACAGCAACCTTAATCTGACCGGTGTAGTGATCTCTTATAACGGCGTCAATGGCTCAACAGCCTGGGCCGGAAGCTGTGGCAGTACCGTACAGACAGCTCCAGTCAATACTTCCACATTGGGGAATCCCGGAATTGTCAGTGTGGACATCGCCTGCCTTAATCCAGGGGAGAACGTTTTCATTGATGTAAGCACGACTGTGGTTTCAGACGCTCTTGCAGGGCTGACCATACCCAATACCGCGACGGTGATCGGGACCAGCCTACCTGGTGGAGCGGCGGGCGTTTATGATTCTGACGGGAATGGAACCGGTTCCAATGTGCCAGGAAACCCCGCCACAATAACCGGTGAGCGTGATGGTTCGGATACAAATACCGGCGGTAGAAATGACTATTATGATCTAGCTACCGTTTCTCAGGTCCTTGATTCTCCAGCTCCAGAAAAATTAATTGAATCGACCTCAGAAATCCATACGGATGATTCGAGCCTGAATACAATTGCTGACCCAAGACCGCTAGTGATTGGAGAAATATTGCGTTATAGACTCGTAGTTCAACTGCCAGAAGGCACCAACCAGGACTTGACCCTGGTAGATGTTATCCCGTCTGGTTTGTCCTTCATGACCGGCACACTGGAATTGGAATATCTTTCAACCAGTCCAATCACGAATACCGATGGAACTGCAAGTACTGACCTGATAGGTGCGAATGCCGGCCCAATCACATTACCAGCGACATATTTTGTTCTTACCGGACAGACCTTGACCATCGACCTCGAGTCGCCGATCAATAATGATAGTGATGCCGGTGCTGAGTTTGCGGTCCTTGAGTTTAATGTTCTGGTGAATAATGACGTCACCAATCAAAACACCACCGTGCATGATAATCTTTTCAGTGTTTCTGTAAGCGGCAATCCAGCGATCGAATCCAATCATGTCTATTCAGAAGTACTTGAACCCAAACTGGATATTGTTAAAACAGCTGACAGTTCCAACTGGCATTATGAGGATACTGTTATATATTCTGTTGTTATCAGTCATGTTAATGATGCTGAGGATTCATTGGATAGCACCGAGGATGCCTACGATATCACTATTACTGATTCCATTCCAACTGAATTGACGTTTGTATCTGTTACCTCACTTCCTGGAGATTGGACTCAGAGTTACATTGACCCCATTCTGACATTAGAATGTCTCGATATCAATAGTTGCTCACTTCCGCTTGATAGCTCAGTAACTATTTCCTTCACAGCCACCGTGAATAAACCAGACCCTCTCCCTCCAGGTCTGTCCGATCCAGAGTACCTGGATGGAGCAGAAACCGCGGTGAATACAGCAAACATGGTCTGGACCTCGTTACCCGGCACCGGGTCGGCTGGCAACCCAACCGGTTCAACAACACCGGGTGCTTCAGGGGATAGCGACGGTGAAAGAAACGGAAACACCAGTGGACAGAATGATTATAACGACGCCGATTCCCACACCGGCCAATTGAATTACTATGCCCTCGGCAACCGGGTCTGGTTTGATACTGATAATAGTGCCACGATCAATGGTACTGAGGTTGGTGTTAGCGGCGTAACCGTTGAGCTGTATGATGCTGGAACAATGACCAAAATTCTCACCGGACCGGACGGCATCCCAAATAACGGAGACGAAGGCAGCGGGGATGTGACCACAGATGCCAACGGTTACTATATCTTTGACTATCTTGAAGAAGGGGACTATGTTGTTGTTTTACCCAGTACAAACTTCACTACGGGTGTCCTGGCGGGTTACTATTCATCCCAGACCACCATTAGTGATGTGGGGGTGCTCAGTGAAACCGCGGCCCTAGATCCAGATAATGATCTTGATTCGGATGATAATGGTACATTAACTTCTGGCGATGTGGTTTCCCTGCCTGTTACGCTTGGCCTGACAGGCAGCACAGAGCCAGAAAACGAAAGTGATCCTCAACCAGTTACAATGCCTGCCTATCAAGTGGATGGACGGACAAATTTAACTGTTGATTTTGGATTTTACCGAAAAGAAATTGGCGATCTGGTCTACCTCGATGAAAATGCCAACGGAACTTATGATTCTGGAACCGATACTGTTTTAGGTGATGTCACGGTAGAGCTATTCGCGGGAGATCGCACAACTTGGTTAGGGACGACGAGTACAGACAGTACTACTGGTTTGTATCTCTTTGATGATTTGACAGATGGAAATTATTATGTTCGGGTGGAAACGCCTGCCGATTTGGTCAGCACGATTGATACTTTTGACGCATCTGACAATGCGGATCCTGATGATTCCACAAATAATAATGACAATGGCATTGGTATCGGATTTGCAACATCGGTCAGTGTCTATTCCGGACAGTTGACTCTCGTGAATGGGGAGACTGGTGCAACGATAACTGCGGTTGATTCAACCGGGACGACAACCGATCTCAGTGTGGATTTCGGTTTTACATATGCTTATGCTCTCGGCAACCGGGTTTGGTTTGATACTGACAACAGCGCCACTATTAATGGTTCTGAAGTAGGTGTTGATAGTGTTGTAGTTGAACTCTATCTTGCGGATGGTTCAGGCGATCCCATGGGACCTGTCCTGGAAACGGATACTACAGCTAGCGGTGGATATTATCTCTTTGACTACCTGACTGCCGATGATTATGTGGTGGTTTTACCGGCAAGCAATTTCAGCAGCGGCGCTGTCCTGAACGGGTACTGGTCCTCTGGCTCTTCCATCGCAGCAGATGGATCGTTTGCAGAGACTCCTGCACCTGATCCTGATCTTAATGCTACCGATTCTGACGATAATGGAACTCGCGAGACCAGCGGGGATGTGATTTCTGAGGCTGTAACCGTTGGGCCAACTGGAGGGACTGAGCCAACGGGCGAATCTGATCTCGTTGGGCTTCCACCTGATGGGGATGGTAAACAACCTGATGATCGGGCCAATATGACGGTTGATTTTGGTTTTTATAGAACTGAGATTGGCAACCTGGTATTTGCTGATGTGGATAAAGATGGCAGATATAATGGGCCTGATACGTTATACAGTGGGGCAGTTGTTCAACTCTATTCCAGCAATGGTACGGAAATTCCAGTTGGCACCGATGGGATTTTAGGAACCGCAGATGATGGCCCGGGCGGTACTGTAACCAATGGCTCAGGCATCTATTTGTTCTCTGGTTTGCCGGCAGGTAATTTTATTGTTGGTGTCACTGCGCCTGATGGCACAGTAAGTACGATTGATAATTTTGACATTGCAGACAATGCCACCCCAAATACCAATACCGACGACAATGATAATGGAATCGGTTTTTCTGATGGCCTCGTTTTATCTAATATCTTGACAATGAATCCAGGCTCTCTAGGTGACAAATCCAATAACATTATCACCAACAACAATGGCAATACAATAAATCCAACCATCGATTTTGGTTTCTCACTGGTTTATGGACTAGGCAACCGGGTCTGGTTTGATACAGATAACAACAGCCAGATCGATTCCGGGGAAGTGGGTGTAGATGGGGTCAGTTTGGAGCTGTATGCGGCCAGTGACCTTTCAACCATACTGGATACATATACGACAGCTAATGACGGTTATTACCTGTTCGATTATTTGGAAGCAGGAGATTATGTAGTTCTTATACCGGCCAGCAACTTTGGCAGCGGAGCTATCTTAGAGGGATATTGGTCCTCAGCTACCAGCCGCAACAATGACGGCAGCTTAACGGAAACAGCCGCGCCAGATCCTGATGACGACACAGATTCTGATGATAATGGCACATTAAGTGCTGGTGATGTGGTCTCACTGCCTATTACCCTTGGCGGAACAGAACCGACAGGCGAAGATGAAGAAACAGGTGTCGGACAGGGTGATCAGCCTGATGACCAGGCCAATCTGACGGTTGATTTTGGATTCTACACGATGACTCTCGGAAATTTGGTCTGGATTGATACAGATAACAGTGGCACAGTGAATGGTGTTGAACCTGGAGTGGATAATGTTACCTTGCAGCTTTGGACTGGAGATGGATTAACTCAACTTGATACCACGACAACGACTGGCGCGGGTATTTATTCCTTCACTGGCCAACCCGCTGGTGATTACATTATCCAGATACCTGCTTTTGAGTTTGAGGGTACTGAAACCCTCCGTGACTTTGTGTCCAGCACTGGTCCCGGAAATGCCTATGAGCCTGCACCTGACACTGACACAGATACCACTGATTCTGACGACAATGGGACAGAAACAAATGGCACTTTAGGTTTGGGTGGGTTTATCCATACATTACCTATCACGTTAACACCTGCCGGGGAATTCTCAGTCAATAATAACACAGGGACAACCCTTGAGCCGCGGGTGGATTTTGGTGTGTATTCGTCATATCTTACGGATCTGGCGATCGATAAAGATGATGGGGTCACGGAATATGTACCAGGTGGAACCCTAACCTACACTATCCGAGTTGACAATTTCGGCCCAAGTGATGTATCCGGGGCAACTTTAACCGATAATTTCCCCGTAGGTATAAACTCTTCCTCAACCACATGGACCTGTGTGGGAATAGGAGCAGCTACTTGCACGGCCTCAGGAACTGGGAATATAAACGATACAGCTGTGAATATTCCGTTTAGCTCAACAATTGATCATCACGTGACGTACACTGTCATAGCTAATATCGATTCCGGGGCAACTGCAAATCCCCTTGTAAATACTGCCGCTATCACTCCTCCTATCAATGTGACGGAAACAGATTCAAGCAATAACAGCGATAACGATAGTGATACACCGAATTATATTTCTGATTTATCAATAGACAAGGACGATAGCACACTTCAGTATGTTCCAGGTGGAACATTGACCTACATCATAAGAGTAGACAACATCGGCCCAAGTGATGTCAGCGGGGCATCCGTAACTGATACCTTCCCGCCAGAGATTACTTCTGCCTCCTGGACTTGCGCGGGATCTGTACTTGCAGCTACCTGTACGACACCGGGAACTGGTGACATCAACGATACAGTGAATATCCCTGCGGGAGAATATGTAACCTACACGGTCAATGTCAGTGTAGATCCAGCTGCAACGGGTGCCCTTACAAATGTAGTCAATGTTAATCACCCAGCCGATTCTAATTCCGCGAATAACCAGGATGACGATCAGGATACACAGGATTCACAGACAGATCTCTCTATCACCAAAGATGATGGACAGACCATCATCAGTCCCAATGCAACCCTTCCTTATACCATTGATGTGATTAATAATGGTCCCAGTGATGTTCTGGGGGCAACAGTTGCGGATACCTTCCCTGGGGCAATAGCATCTGCAACCTGGACCTGTGTTGGATCTGTACCTGCAGCTACCTGTACATCTTCTGGTAGCGGAAATATCAATGACACTGTTGATCTCCCAGCTGGAGAATTGGTAACGTACACAGTTAATGCCCTGGTTTCTTCTGGTGCAAGTGGATCTCTAACGAATACTGTTGTGGTCACTGCTCCAGGTTATGTAACTGAGCTGGATACAACAAATAATGATGCTTCAGATACGGATGTCATTCCGGCAATTACTAAAACTCTCACAGGACAAGAACATGGCGTGACAACATTACCGGATGTTGCTATTGGTGAAATAATTACATATCGGGTTGAACTAACTGTGCCGACAGGTACAATGGATAACTTGCATTTGATAGATTCTCTGGATCAAGGGTTAGCTTTTGTTGACTGTGTTCCTAATGGAATCTCAGGTCCGGGGCTGACCATGGTTGGTCCAGCAAGTTTTGATGAGGTTTGTGACAATCCTGTTGTATCTTCGATTGGCAGCTCAAACGCGGTGGATGCTGGGCGCCAGGTGGACTTTAACTTTGGAATATTGGAAAATACAACAGGAAATCCTGTTGATTTGACAGTCATCTACCGGGTTGTTGTCCTAGATAGCCTTGGCAATCAGAATGATTCCACTCCGCCACTCAACAACACGGCCAACTGGGTCTGGGCATCTGGTGATGTGGCAGTTCAGGCAATTGGTGTCACTATCCTGGAACCAGATTTGAGCCTTAGCAAATCTGTATCACCGAGCACATTATATCCCGGGCAGATCACGACCTTTACCCTGGTTGTCGAGCATACACCAGGAAGTCAAACTTCGGCATATGAAGTTGAGATAACGGACGTCCTTCCACCTGAGCTAATCTATCAGCCGCCGATGCGGCATGTCGGAGGACAGGTTCCCACAACCATCATTGATGGTGGGGATCCCACTCTTATCATCCGCTGGGTGCTGCTTAATAACGGTGACAATTCTGTGATAGAGATCGATGTCATGCTGGATCCAAATTTCAGACGAACCAGTGACGATCAGGAAATTACCAACGAAGCCTCACTTGTCTGGACAAGTTTGCCCGGTGATTTTTCAACGCCGCAATCTACCCATAACTCCCTCTCAACGGAAAGATTTTACGATCCATTGAGCAACATCAATATTTATGGTGTTGGTGATGGAGCGACGATCCGGATTCCAGCTTTGCCGGATACTGGATTTGCACCTGGTGTTGTCACTGATTTACCCCTGCAGAAAAACGAACAAGAGTACGGCGATCTAGATGGTTTGCGAGTAGAAATTCCTAAATTGGACCAATTTGTTCCGATCGTTAGCGTTCCTCTTTCCGATAATGGATGGGACCTGACATGGCTCTGGAATCAGGCTGGCTGGCTGGAGGGAACGGCTTATCCTTCCTGGTACGGTAATACGGTTATAACCGGACATGCCTATTTACCCAGTGGCCTGCCGGGTCCGTTTGTCGATCTGGATGAACTGTCCTGGGGAGATGAGATCTTCCTCTATGCCCATGGACTTAAATACACTTACCAGGTTAGATCGGCTAAACTTGTAGCAGCGGATGATTACAGCATTCTGCAGCATAAGGACCAGGATTGGCTGACATTATTTACCTGCAAAGAGTACAATGACCTTCTTGAGGGATATGTCTGGCGCCAGGCTGTTCAAGCCGTGTTAATTGACGTAGAAGAGATTGATTAATAACAAAGGGACGGAGTTCTAAACAAGAACTCCGTCCCTTATTTGTTCGTTATTTGCCCTAATTTCTTCAAAAATTCTCTTTGAGTTGGTGGTAATAACTTCTTAAATGGATTTTAAGACTATTTTAATGCCCTGGGAGGGGTTTTTTCATTTAAAAGCACAGGTTATGTAACTAGAAGAAGAATTTTGTTCCTGGGGGATATTATTGTTAAGGCAAGAATTTCAAGATTTCCAGGTATTTTTCAGTACCCGGGCCCAGTTTTGGCTGCAGATCTTTTCCATATCCTGTTTGTTGAACCCTGCTTCTTTCAACAGAGACACAAGTTTTGGATAACCGCTCACACCACCTAGTTCTGCTGGGATCTTTGTTCCATCAAAATCGGATCCAAAAGCTACGTGATCGACACCAATTAGATTAGCTACATAACAAATATGATCAATGATCTTTGAGATCGGCGCATTTTCCTTAGGTCTTCTTCCGCCATCGAGATCGTTCACTGAGAAGATAATACCTGCCACGCCATTACTATCTGCAATTGCTTTCAGCTGCTCATTTGTGAGGTTCCTGGTCTTGGGGACCAAGCTGAAGGCTGCTGTGTGGGTAGAGACAAGTGGATGGGAGGATAACTCCGCAACATCCCAGAACCCCTTTTCATTCAGATGGGCCAGATCGATCATCACGCCCAGATCATTACAGCTCTTAACCAGTTCCTTTCCTGCATCTGTCAATCCGGGACCTATATCAGGACCAGAAGGATAGGCAAAGGGAACACCGTGGCCGAATTTGTTAGGCCGGCTCCAGGTTATTCCTAGAGAGCGCATTCCTTTTTCATAGAAGAACGGTAAATTCTCAAGCGTAGGCAGGATCGGTTCTGCGCCTTCCAGATGTAAAACGGCTGCCATAATGTTGTTCTCAATACAATGGTCCAATTCTGAAGGGTTGGTGATAACTTTGAATTGTCCCAGAGAATCTTCCTGGATTTTATATAACAAATCAATCATCTGCAGCGCAGAGCGGTGGGCGTATTCATAGTCCAGCGCTGGGGAAATCTTAATCCTATAGCCTTCTTCGCTGAGAACCATGCGATCTTGGACCGATGGAACTGAGGGCGGATCGGAAGTATAGACTGAAAAGAATCCTCCCATTACACCAGCCTGTAGCGCTCGAGGGAAATCCAGGTGGCCTGGATCTGAAACCAGGAAAGCTTTTGTATTCAATGGGTCTGGCGTTTTTGTAATCTTATTGAGGATATCGTTGTGTCCATCAAAAATTTTCATAGTTTTTTTTCAAACGAGGAAACCGTTTCTTCCAATGCTTGATTAGAATGCATCGGTTTCATCATCGGTCCGGTCAAATTCGATCAATTTACCGGATGTAGTAAATACTGTCCTTTCACAGATATTGGTCACCCGGTCAGCAGCCCGTTCCAGGTTGTGGGCGACCCAGAGATGGAATGTCGCCCGGTCAATATTATTTCTATCATTGATCATCAATTCCAGAAGTTCCTGGTAATCGAGGTTATAGAGGACATCAATTTGGTCATCTTCTTTAGGGATAGCCATTCCAGCTTCTTCGTCTAGGTTGATAAAAGCTTCGATACCTCTCTGCAGCATGTCGGCTGTCATTTCTGCCATCTTGGGAATGTTAACTAACTGCCGCAGGGGGGGACTGTCACCCAGACGCATCGCAATGCGAGCAATTCCCTTGGCATAATCGCCAATTCGTTCCAGTTCCCCGGCGATATCAATAATTGATGATAACCTTCTCAGATCTGTTGCCATCGGTTGCTGAGTAGCAACGATAATCAAGGCCTGGCGCTCAAGTTCGAATCGCTTTTCATTGATATCTTTATCACCCTCGTAGATGATTTTGGCTTTGTTAATATCTCGTTCAGCAAGAGCCGTAACGCTGCCAAGGATGGCCTCTTCTACAATACCTGCCAATTCCATGATGGCATCATTTAATTCCTTGATCTTGCTATCCAGTGTTTCTCTATTATCTCTGGGCATAATAACTCTCTCTGGACCTCTGGCTATGTTGTGATTGCCTGGATGGGTCATGATCTAATTCTAGTAGAAGTTGCTTTTTCAACAGAGTTTTGAAATTTCTTCCAGTATACCTCATCCATACCTGCCCTGAATGTAGTCCTGGGTGCGGGTATCCTGAGGGTTGGTGAACATTTGTTCTCCGCTGTTTACTTCGATGAGTTCTCCTTGAAGTAAAAAGACTGCCTGGTCTGCCGTTCTTGCCGCCTGCTGGACTGAATGAGGGACAAGGATGATCGTATAATCGCGTTTCAGGTCTTGAAGGGATTCCTCAACTTTTCCTGTGGATATCGGATCCAATCCAGAAGTAGGTTCGTCGAGCAGGACTACTTCGGGTTCAAGGGCAAGAACGCGGGCAAGACATATGCGCTGCTGCTGTCCGCCAGATAAAGCCACTGCAGGGTCATCCAAGCGGTCCTTAACCTCATCCCAGATAGCTGCTTTCTTCAGGCTGTTCTCAACGGTTTCTGATAAGTGATCCTTGTCTGTTATGCCGGCCACTTCCAACCCATAGGTCACATTTTTTTGGATGGAAAATGGTAAGACAACAGGTCGGGCGAAAACCATCCCCACTTGTCTGCGCAGTTGAATGACATCAAGAGCTGGATCGAGAAGATCACGGCTGTCCAACAGGACACTTCCTTCCTGGAATTTTAGATCAGTTAGATCGTTTAAACGATTCAGGGTCCGCAGCAAACTGGATTTGCCACCACCAGCTGGCCCAAATATCACAGAAATCTGGTTGGCAGGGATATCAAAACTTATATCTCTAAGCGGTTGAGTCCCGTCAGAATAGGTGATTGACAAATTACGAATTGAGATCTTGTTCATTTTATTTTCCACTACCACTGCCGCCGGGCTCTGGCTCTGGCCCGAATTGTTGTGGCAATCAAATTCATACTGAGGACAAATATAAGCAGTACCAGTGCTGTTCCATATTGAATTTTAATTGGCATACCTGGCACCTGGGTTGATATAACGTAGAGATGATAGGGAAGGGCCATCGTGGCATCCAGAGGTGAATTAGGCAGCCTGGGCAGGAAAAAGGCTGCAACAGTAAATAGGATCGGGGCTGTTTCTCCAGCTGCTCGCTCCAACCCGAGAATAACACCTGTTAGTATCCCGGGCAAAGCCTGGGGTAGGACGATTTTTCTAATGGTCTGCCATTTTGTTGCACCCAGAGACATGCTCACGGTTCGGAAGGATTGAGGTACTGCCCGCAAAGCTTCCTCGGTGGTGCTGATGATCACAGGCAAGGTCATGATCGATAATGTCAGGGATCCTGCCAGTATGCTGGTACCAAAGCCAAGGAAGAGAACAAATATGCCCAATCCAAATAGGCCGTAGACAACAGATGGGATGCCAGCGAGATTAACAATTGCGATTCGGATCAGCTGGGTAGCTCTGTTGTCTGGTGCATATTCCGAGAGATAGATTGCTGAGCCGATACCGAGTGGGACTGCAAATATCCCAGTTCCCAATGTCAGGTAAAAAGTACCAATGATCGCGGGGAGTATTCCTCCTTCGCGCATGCCTTCACGGGGGAACCCGGTTAAAAACTCAAGATTAATTGCCGGTAATCCGAGGTAGATGATATATATTACAACCCCGATGATGGGGATGACTGTCAGAAAAGTCATCAAGGTTAGAAGACTGAAACCGAGTTGTTGTTTATACTGCCGGGCTGAACGTTTCATAGTCATGACAGAATGCGTTCCTGGCTCTTTTTCTGGCGGAAAACGACAGCGGATGCTGTTACATTAACTACCAGCGAGATCAGGAATAGAATAATTCCAATTAAGAAGAGGACATGATAGTGCGTGCTGCTGTTGGCCACCTCTCCCATTTCAGCTGCGATCGTTGCTGTCATCGTCCTAACTGGAGAAAAAAGATCTTTGATGCCGGTGGGCAGGATAGGGGCATTTCCCGTTACCATCATCACAGTCATCGTTTCACCAATGGCCCGGCCTATACCCAGCATGACAGCTGTTAATACCCCGGATCGGGCAGCTGGTAAAGTAACTCGCCAAATGGTTTGCCATTCAGTTGCACCCATTGCCAATGAAGCATCCCGGTAAGATTTGGGGACTGCGTCCAAGGCGTCCTCTGATATAGAAACCACGGTTGGAATGGCAATCCCGCCCAGCAAGATCGCCCCAGCCAGGGCAGAAAGGCCGGTTGGTAGATCCAGCCATATCCGTAAATAAGGTGAGAGGATCAGCATTCCCAGAAACCCTAGCACGACGGAAGGAAGGCCTCCCAGTATTTCCACGAGAGGTTTTAGCGTCTCTCTCAGCCATCGGGGAGCGATTTCGGAAAGATATATCGCAGTTCCTACGCCAAAAGGTACCGCAATCATAGTAGCTCCGATGGTTATGATCAGCGATCCGCCAATCAGAGGTAATATGCCGTAGAGATCTTCGATCGGGTACCAGCGTGATGACAGGAGATTGGAAAATTCTATCTCTTTCAAAGCCGGTATGCTTTCCACAAGTAAGAAAAGAAAGATCATTCCCACGAAAATGATGGCTGAATAACCGGCTGCCTTGATCAGGGCAGTAATCAGGAATTCACGCTTTGGCGGTTTGGGATGAATCCCAATCTTTTGTTTGGATATCATATTATTTAATTATTGGCACAAATCCAAGTTCGGTGACTATCTTCTGAGCGTCTGGCGATAGGATCCAGTCAAGATAGTCCTTGATGAATCCTTCTGGTTCGCCATTTGAATACATATAAAGATCGCGGGCAATAGGGTATTGGCCGTTGTTAACAGTCTCTGCAGACGGGAAGATGAATGGATGATCTGACGAAGAAGCTACGCCGATAACTTTCATTTCATCGGTCACATAACCGAGGCCATCATAACCAATTGCATTGGGGTTTTGTCTAATTTCTGCTCCGATACCTTCTGAAGAGGGAAGCAGCAGTGTATTTTGAGAGAAAAGGGTTTTATTCTCGTCGTCGCCCAATCGGATCACTACATCCAAAAAATACACATGGGTTCCGGAATTGGTCTCCCTGGATAAACGCACAATCGTACGATCTTCGCCGCCAACATCTTTCCAATTATTTATCTTACCGCTGTAAATGGCAGAAATTTGCTCGAGAGTCAGGTGGTCTACAGGGTTGTTCAAGTTGACGATGATTGCGATAGCGTCACGTGCTATCACAAATTCCACCGGATCGGAACCGTTTTCGAGGGCTGTTTCTCTTTCTTCTGATTTTATTTTTCTTGAGGCGTTGGCGATGTCCACTGTGCCATTGATCAAGGCGGCGATGCCTGTACCTGATCCTCCTCCGGTCACAGACAAGTGAACTGAGGGATCGATCACCTGGTATTCTTCCGCCCAGGCAAGTGCCAGGTTAACTATTGTGTCAGATCCTTTATTTTCAATGATCTTGATTTGTTGGGAGGGGTTATCTACTGAAGATCCGCTACCGGAGCAACCTGCAAGAAGAATGATGATGATAACAAAGAATAAAAGTGATCTATACATTTTCACATACAGATTATATTGTGAAAGGGAAGCAGATACAAGTTAATCCAAATGCAAAGAAGAATATTTCTGGACTAGGCAATCCTGAATAACTATAGGTATAAGATTTACAGATGCACACAAGTATGATTCAGTAAATGGTATATAATTTTCCCTATGATGGATCAATACAATACGTTTGAGATCAGAGACTTGAATTTCTATTACGGTACAACCCTGGCTTTGAGTCAGATTAACATGGATATTAGGGCCAACAGGGTGACGGCGTTGATAGGTCCATCCGGCTGTGGAAAATCAACATTTTTACGCTGCCTGAACCGTATGAATGACACCATCCCAGGCACCAGGCTTGAAGGCCAAGTGTCTTTGGAAGGTAAAGATATTTATAAAGGGGATCTGGATCTGGCTGAATTGCGCCAGACCGTTGGAATGGTGTTCCAAAAACCCAACCCGTTTCCAAAATCTATTTTTGATAATGTGGCATTCGGCCCGCGTGTGCTTGGTTTAATAAAACACAAAAGGGATCTTGCTGATGTTGTTGAGAAAAGCCTCAGAAGAGCTGCCCTCTGGGATGATGTCAAAGATAGCTTGAATAATGATGCCTTTGGTTTATCTCTCGGGCAGCAGCAACGGTTGTGTATTGCCAGGGTGTTGGCGGTAAACGCTAAAGTAATTTTGATGGATGAACCCTGTTCTGCTCTCGACCCAATTGATACCGGTCGGATCGAAGGACTGATCAGGGAACTACGGGAGCGCTATACCATAGTCATTGTCACCCACAATATGCAGCAGGCAGCAAGAGTCTCTGATCGAACCGGACTATTCTGGTTAGGAGAATTGATAGAATTCAATCCCACGGATAAATTATTCACTAATCCAGATCATGAATTAACCGAATCATACATCACTGGACGGATGGGCTGATCAGGATCTGGGGAATTATACTCTCTTCGTATAGTAAAAAAAAGAAGCTGTTCTCATTAGAGAGCAGCCTCTTTTTGCGATATTTGATATCAGGTTTATTCTGTCGTTCTAAAGCTGTGAATCACACTTTCAAATAGCGGCAGGTTCTGTTCAAAATTCTCTGCAGGTGTAGTGAAGACCACATTCCAACCTATATCTTCACCAAGAATGACATAGATGATCTGTTTACCTGGACCCTGATCTTCATCCATTACATCTAGGATAACCCTTTCCATTGGGAAGGGTCCGTCAGCGTAAGACTGTCTTTCTAGTGGGAAAAATTCCACATCACTGTTTGTCAATGCTTGGTTGATCAGATCTTCTGCGGAGGTTGAGGGAAGGATATCCACTGAGGCAAGGATGATTGCTGATAGACTGATTTCTTCCATAGCGATCATAAAATCGATCTCCGGCATTTCACCCAGATCCGGCGTTTCCAGATCAGCTTCAGGAGTTACTCCCAATTCTTCCCCAAGATCAAGAGCCATTTCTGTAAATCCTTCCGCGAAAACTTCCATAAAGCCAAATATCAGTTCCATAAAGACACCGGCAAAATCCAGCACCTCATAAGTAGGAGGGATGGAAATGCTTGCAGTCTTCCCTTCTAATATTTTCCAGCCTGTCCGGTCTACTGAGTCCACTGGAAAATCCATCGCTATTGGTGTCAAAACCAGGTTTATCTGATAATTTTCCGGATCCTGTGTTGGAAGTGGTGTCGGGCTGGGAGGCAGGGTAGGTGTAGGGGGTATTGTTGGAATAGGTGTCCAGGTAGGGGGCAGTTCTGACATAGCGGTAGCCACGGGAGCAATATCTGTGGCGGATAACAAGGGCTGCGGGGCAGGAGGTTGGATTAGTCCACAGCTCGAACCAATTAAAAGAGTCAAAGAAATGATTACAGGAACAGAATATTTATTCATAGGAATAATTTTTGTCTTTGATAGGATTGAAATTACTTGACCGGTGCTCGGCCGCGAGCGAGGTGAGGGTGCCGCATCTTGAATATGGGGATGCCTATCCCGTACGTGATGAATTCATCTTGCGGTGTGACTTCGATCAGACAGTTATCCTTCATGAATACCGGATCATCTGCTTTGTGCCGGAAGACGGACTTGAGCAGTTCCAGTGGCGCTTGTTCACCAGGGATGATCTTTGCAGTTCCGGAAAAAGTGATCGTCGCTTGAGGGATCTTAACCCAGGGTGCGACCGGAATGCGCTTGGCAATCGGGATGGTCATAGACACTGAGTGGTTGCTTTTGATGTGACGGGCTTTCCAGGTATTTAGGCCTGTGCCAATATAAAATTTGCCATTCTCCACATGATAGACAATGCCTACGGTCCGGGATTGATTGTCATCAGTTACCATGCCCAAGATCGCAAAAAGTTCTTTGGTGATCGCTTCCCAGACGTTTGTCGTTGTAGCAGGATTTGCCATACTTGCTATCCTCTTGTTACACAATGAATATATTGATCATAACACGCGGGAGATGAGACAAAAAAACGGCAGGTGCTGATCGAAGACCAAACACCTGCCGTACTAATGGAATTTACTTGAAGTTGATCGATCCAGAACCCTGGTCGATTTCTATTTCTATGGTGTATTTGGCGGAATCGTAGTTCTCGGATTCCCAGACACCGTCACCACGTTTTTCACCACTGACCAGATCAAAGTCATTCCCGGGGTTAAAAGATCCGCTTCCGGAATCAATTACAACCCGGACACCTGTATCTTCTGGAAGGTCAATGTTTAGACTGCCCGAGCCGCTGTCCAGTTCGAAGTGGAAGGATTGGTCTTCTGGGAGTGCGATACGTATTGAACCTGATCCGCTGTCCAGATAGAGATCATCGATGATCAGCTCGGAAAGATCAAAATCACAGCTGCCAGACCCTGTGTCCAGGCTGAGATCAAGAGGGATTTCCGGAGTTAAGCCGATTTCCCATTTTGCGCGGGGGCTGCCCTGGAAGGAAATACCCCAGCTGTTGACCATGCGTGTGTCGAGATTTACATCGGCGATATCTCCGCGATAATCCACATCAAAGATCAACTCACCCTGATAAGTGAGATCGCCTTCAATGAGAGATTCTGAGTCACTCAGGGCGTAGAGGGACCCGGGAGGGCTAGTCCAGTCTATGAATACATTGGCAGATTCAGAGTCATCCAAATCGTGCTGCACCTGGGAAGTTTGCCAGGTAGATTCAGCAGAAAAGCGATTCAGGAATGGCAGCTGGTCGGCGAAGAAAACCGCACCAGCTACAACAGCAATTAACATCAGCACCAGAAAGGCGCTAATGATCGCCCCAAAAGCTGAACGTTGACCGAAAAGCACATCAATACCTACTGCTACCAGAATGAGGGGCCAGAAACGCCACAGCAAATTCCACGTGCTCCAGGCTACGATGCCCAGGTTAGAGAGGAGAAGCAGGATGCCTAATGAGATCAGCATGATCGGCCAGAAGAAAGATCGATGAGATTTCCTACGCGGTTTTTCTGTGAGAACAGGGGGATTATTATTTTCAGTCATGAGTACTCCTTAAGAAAAGTTCAATTTGATAAATATCCATAGAAGTATATACGGGGAATTTAGTTACTAGTTGCATGAAAATTTAATAGTTAAACGAAACAACCCTGTGAAGCTTAGTCACAGGATTGTTCTTTCTGATTGTTTACTTATTAGCTAAATCAGATTATGGAATGGCAAGTAATGCAGCATCAGCTGTGATCAAACCATGGCCGGTTGCATCATCACCCCAACAAATTTCTGATGTAGAACCATCAGGATTACCAATGATTCTACATCCAGCTGCGAATGGGATTGCCGCAGATTCCAGGATCAGTTCTGTTTTTGCTGCAGTTAATCCTGAATCCTTTTCTGCCATTAGAGCTACAATCCCAGCCACGTGGGGGCTGGCCATAGAAGTGCCGCCCAAGAAGTAATAACTTGTTTTCCCCATTTGCAGTTGGTAAGGACCAACTACCCATGATCCAGGTGCAGCTACATCAAGATCCTGACCAGGTAGTTCGCGGCTTGAGAAATCAGATATATAGTAATGATTTGCATCGAAACCTTCTATTACATCAAGGTTCCACCACCAAGATCCGTTTCCAACCGGCTGCCATTCACCAAACCAACCGGATGAGGCAACCGAGATGACTGGTGCATAAGCACCTGGGTAACCCATTCCTGCTGTTCCTTCATTTCCGGCAGAAGCGACGATGATAACTCCGACATTAATTGCATAATCGATGGCAGTTTTTTCTATCGCATCTAGGGCGGGACCACCAAGGCTCATATTTATTACAACTGGATCATCAACTAAAGGGCCTTCCTTTAGGCTTGCAACGTACATAATTCCTTCAGCTATGGTGGAAGACCATCCAGAGCCGTTCTGATTGAGGACTTTCACTGGAATTACTTTTGCCATGGGGGCTACACCATTCACAGGTGTTCCATCAAGGCTGTATCCAATGATCGTGCTGGTAACATGTGTACCGTGGGAGTTGGTATCTTTTTCCCACTTATTAGGCTGTTCGGGGACAAAACCATGTTCTCCACCACCACCACCAAAGGATTTTGCATATTCTGTGGCAATTCTTTGTTCAGGGAAGTACTGTCGCCAATTGTTGACTAAGCCAGTGTCCAGAACTGCAACATATACTCCTGTTCCATCGAAACCACCCTGGCGATTGTCAAATCCAAAATCAGTGACATTGACGACATCGAGATTCCAGGTGCTTAATCCATCAGCAAAATTATCAACAGGTACAGTATCAAGTGGTCCAGTGCCGCGCTCTGCATCCGGGTTAGCGGCTGCTACAAAGGGCAGGGCACGGATATCATCCAGAGCACTTTCCTTGGTTTTCATAGTTAAGGCGTCGATCTTGACGACCTTACCTTTCACTTGGCCAAAATCTCCCAACTCAGCCAGGATCTCATCTGTGATATCAGTGTTCAAAAGTACATTGATATAGATAACTTTGTCATCCTTTGCGGCCAGGGCGGGGCTGATGGAGCTGATTAATAAAATTGCTACAATCACCATTACTAGTAAACGTTTTTTCTTCATGGTTTAAATCTCCTTTCTGAAAAGGATTGATGATGGGCAGAATAAGGGATGAGATCTCACCTCCTGTTATAAAAATTTCTGAGTGACTCGATAGTCTAGATTAACCTAAGAAAATTCATGGGTTGTTCTTTTATGATAAATCAACTTTACAGTTTAGAACCTTAAATTAAACTTCAGATAATCTTAATAATTTTCCACTAGTACCCACATCGGTTGGAATTTAGGAAGTGGGATAAAATCAGAGGTAATACCGCAGGATTCGATAGAAGGAGTTTTCCATGACCGAAAGATCAGGGGCGCAGATCAGTAAAAAAGCCTTCATCCAATCGGTGATTATTCTCCTCGTTATCATGCTAGTCGCAGGAGTGTTGACCAGAGTTGTTCCTGCTGGCACTTATGAACGGATAACCGATGCAGGCAGGGAACTGATCAAACCTGATAGCTTCCAACATACCCCCAAACCCCATTACCCGATCTGGCGCTGGTTAACTGCACCGGTGGAAGTTCTTTGGGGTCCGGACAGCCTGCTGGTGATCGTGATCTGTTTATTCATCCTGATGGTAGGCGGGGCTTTCGCGGTGCTGGATAAAAGCGGCATCCTTAAAGCCGGATTGGGTCGGATCGTGGCCCGCTTTGGTGGAAGAAAATATACTCTGCTGCTTCTGATCTCTTTCTTCTTTATGGCCCTGGGGGCTTTTTTTGGCATCTTTGAAGAAGTTGTCCCTCTTGTTCCCCTCGTGCTGTCGCTTTCTTATTATTTGGGATGGGACGCCCTCGTAGGCCTGGGTATGAGTATTCTGGCCACAAACCTCGGATTTTCTGCTGCTATTACCAATCCCTTTACGATCGGGGTTGCCCAGGAACTGGCTGGATTGCCTTTGTTCTCGGGCAGCTGGTTCCGGATCCCGATCTTCATCGCTATCTATGCAGCGTTTGCAGTCTTTTTGACTCGCTACGCGAAGAAAGTAGAAAGAAACCCCGAGGCATCTCTTGTTTACGATGAGACAAGAGTAAACCAGGAGAAATTCAAACCCCTGGACCTTTCCCAGCAAGGCGAGATCAAGCCAGCTATGCGGATTGCTATAATCTGGTTCTTTGTCTTTGTGATCATGATCGTAGCCACCCTATTGGGCGCGCCATTTATTTCATTTTTAACGGATTACGCATTACCACTAGTCGGACTGCTCTTCCTTATCGGTGGAGTCGGAGCAGGATTAATCGCCAGCACGGATAAGAAGGCAGTTTGGAAAGCCCTGGGTGAGGGGATGAGCGGCATCGCCCCTGGCATTCTTCTGATCCTGATGGCAATGAGCATCAAACATATTGTGGTATCCGGGGGGATCATGGATACCATCCTATACCAGGCATCTCGTCTTTTCCAGGGAGCCAACCCCTTTATTTCAACTGTTTTAATTTATTTACTGGCATTGCTGATCGAATTTTTCGTGGCATCCGGTTCAGCCAAAGCATTCTTGATGATGCCTATTCTGCTGCCTCTGGCTGACCTGGTCGGTGTCACACGCCAGATCACAGTCACGGCTTACTGTTTCGGGGATGGCTTTTCAAATATGATCTATCCCACAAATCCTGTATTATTGATCGTATTGGGCCTGACTGTAGTAAGTTTCCCCAAATGGCTGCGCTGGACGCTGCCGTTGTGGGGTGTGATTATCTTGATCACGCTGGCCTTTTTAGCACTAGGAGTAGCAATTGGATATGGACCATTCTAATATTGACATGTTTCAGGATAGATTATGAACAATTCTTCAATCAACTTCCCAACTTCATACCTCGAATCCAGGTCTTACTTTCGAGACCAGTTAGAAAATATCAGAAATACCTGGCCTTCTGCGGTTCTTGAAAAACGATCCATTTCGGACAATGAAGATCTAACGATAGATTGGATCAAGGCCGAGCCGGCAAAGAATGAAGATAAATTGATATTGATCACAACCGGACTGCACGGTGTAGAAGGCTTTGTAGGCGCCGCCATGCTTGACCTATTTATCAAAGAGTTCATGGATAAAATGGATCCCAACTCAACCGGATTGATACTTGTGCACGCTCTCAATCCCTGGGGAATGGCGAACAAGCGCAGGTTTACGAGGAATAATATTGATCTGAACCGCAATTTCATGGTAAACCAGGGTGACTTTTCTGTTGAATTCAACCAGGACTATCTAAAACTTGATCAGGTGTTAAACCCTCCTCATCCTCTAAAATCTTTCTGGTTGGAAGATATTGGGTTTTATAAAAATGTGGTTGTTAGTATTGCCAGGCATGGTATTAAGAGCTTGAGAGCGGCCATCCTGTTGGGGCAGCAAAGCAATCCGTCCGGGCTATATTACACGGGTAGGGAATATCAGCAGGAAGCAATATGGCTGCAAAATCTGATCAAAGAAGTTTTTGCTTCGTACAAATCCATTTTGTTTGTAGATATTCACACAGGGTACGGTCCCAGCGACCAGATGAGCCTGGTAAACTCTCCTGCAGAGACCAGGAATCCGGTCCGTTTAAAGGAAGATTTTCAGTATCCATTGATCGTCCAGGCTGATCCGGAACAGTTCTACAGTATGAAAGGGGATATGGTCAAATGGATCTATAACTTGAAGGAAACCAATTATCCAGATGTGGATTTTTACGGAACCGCTTTTGAATTTGGGACCTACGGTGATGGACTTTTGAAGGAGACCAAAAGCTTAAGGACCATGATCTACATCAATCAGGCAGATCAAATGGGATCTAAGTCTCCCAAAATAAAAACTCGAATTTTTAACGAGTTTGTGGAAATGTACTATCCAAAACCAAAAACCTGGAGAGAGAAAGCAATAGCAGATTGCCGGCAGGCGTTTTCAGGAGTGTTTTCAGCTGAAGGTTTTATATAATTGGAATATTGAAGATCAATAATCTACCAAACAGAATCCCCCGCCAGCATAAATATTGACCAACAAGTAGAACAGATACAGGTCTGGCTGTTAATTGATTCCCTGATTCCTGAACCATTTGAAGCTATCTCGCACGGTTTCTTCAAGAAATCTTGATTTCAGTCCCAGTTCTTTTTCAGCTTTTTCTGTGTTATAACCCTGCCAGTGTTTATAGGCCTTGATATGATCATGTACAAAGGGGATAAATGGTATTGAATCTCCAGCTTTGATATAGGCATCCATTAACCAGGTAGGCAAGGTTAGTCGTGGAGGTTTTACATTAGCTATATTCGCAAAAATGGCAGCCGCTTCCTGGATGGGATAATTGCTCCCTCCCAGGATATATCGCTGGCCTCTTTTTCCAATCCTGGCCGCGTTGATATGGGCTTCAGCAGCGTCACGCACATCAATGACATTTAATATTCCCGGAGGAACGGCTTTGGCTTTTCCACGGGCAAACATTAGCAGGATATCCCCTGTGCTGAGATGTACATCACCTGGTCCCAGGACTAAAGTTGGGTTGAGGATCACAATATCATACCCGACTTCGGAAGCTTCCAGAGCTACATTCTCCATGGCTGCCTTCATCTCATGGTAAGCATTATCTGGCAGCGTGCCCGGGAGGTAAAAATCTCGTTCATCTGCCAGACGGTTTTCGTTTTCCGGAGGAGAACCGATCGTCGTTAAACTGCTGGTAAAGATTAAACGTTTAACGCGGGCTTCACGCGTTGACCGGAGCACATTCTTCATTTGATCGATCGAAGCTTGAACACGTTCCTGGACGAGAGCTGGATCGCAGACTCCTGGATAACTGGCAGCTGCATGAAATACATAGTCCATACCTGACATTGCCTCTAAGAGAGTGGGGTAATCCTCAAGGCTGCCGTTGAACCATTTGATTTCCTGGTCTTGCAGATGACCAACACTGTCCGGATTTCTCCGAAGGCCATGCACCCTCCATCCAACAGCCTGTGCTTTTTTGGCAATATGTCCACCAATAAAACCTGTAGCGCCGAGGACCAGGACATCAAACATAGATTATGTTCCTTTTTTTCTTTTAGTTGGACCACGCTGGATCAGAAGGATTTCATCGGGATAATCGATCAGTTTTGACGCTTCGGAAACTGTCAACCAGCGGACCTCGTCGACTTCACCGTTCATCTTTTCAATATCCTCAGTTTTTGCATTCATATGCCAGAAGAGGACAATTTTGGGTTTACCATCCAGTAGATAAGATATGCTCCCCGCATATTTTTTCAATTTTCCTACATATCCGGTTTCTTCAAGGACTTCCCGTAAAGCTGCATCTTTCCAGGTTTCACCAGGGTCTACCTTCCCTTTCGGGAGAGACCAGTCATTATGTTTATGGCGGTGGATAACAGCGAGTCTTTTTTCGTTCCCTTCTTTTTTCCAGATGATTCCCCCAGCGGCCTGAATCACCGATTGGTTATTTTTTTTCTTTGCCAATGTGTAGCTCCGAGTTTAGGCTGATTTGAATATTTAATTTTATCATAGGGAATTTTGCCACCGATTCCTTACTGGTTTGCATCTGGGGGAAAATTCCTGCTTTGCGCTCAATGATCACATCCAGGGTTGAGCAGATTCCTGTTCTATCTGGATGATCTCTTTTTGATCAGCGATAGAATAATAACTTCGGATCGCTCTCAGGGACACCTGAAAATTATTTTCAGCGCTCCACGCAAGGACAAGAGAAAGTTCTTTAAGTCCTTTTTGCATGGCGAGCCCTGTGGGAACACCAAAACGGTAGGTGAGCAAGTAAGGGTTCTCATTTACAAGATACGAAAGAATGGCTTCGATGGCTATGGTCAGTTCATCGAGGGGGGGGTCCGCTGAGAGATCCTTTATGGGCAATACAGGTAGTTCAAGATTAACGATAAAGATATCCAGAATATGGGGAAGCAGGAAAAATCTACCTAATTCGAAATTGTGTTTTGGCTGCAGATCGGATGGGAGCTTAACTTGATTTCCTTCTTTGTCCTTCAGAGAGATCTCAAAATCAAACATCTCGTTTGAAATATCCTCTTGAAGGAGAGCGTCCTTAATTGGCACTAACTGGTAAACCACTTCCATGACCTGCGCAGCGTGATCCCGAAAGTAAACCTTCTTGGCTATTCCCACGGGAATTATGGCTGGAGGCAGTACCTGGCCAACAAACATCTTCAAGTAGGGACGTTTGAAGTTTAAACCTGCGCCCATTGCTCCAGCAGTATCATTAAAACCGATCGGTAGAATCGGCGCTCCTGATCGATAACTTAGCCATGATATACCAGGCAAAGCTCGCTGTTTGCCTACTTCCCAAACTCCCCCTTCAGGAAATATACCCACCATTCCTTCCTGTTCCAGAACATCTAATGCTGTTTGTAATGCTGCCCGATTGTAGGATCCCCGTTTAACAGGAATAGATCCGTAAATGGTATTGATGACCTCTGTGATCCGCTCTGCAGGCATGTCTGCGGCGCTGAGCATTTCGATCTGGCAGGGAGCGTAGGCGTTTAGCAGCAAAACTTCCATGGCTCCTGTATGATTACCAACAACCAGAACTGGGCCATGTGTTGGAAAATTCTCCAACCCTTTTACTTCGATCCGGAATAAAAGATTTAATAATGCTCTAAATATCCCCTTGCTTATGCTGCGAATCAGCCTTCTCCGGGGATATTTTAGTGTCAATTTACCTGTTTTCATATATTGTATTGATTCCTCACCTGAACCTTGAACTCGATCCTAATCCAGAGGTATTCAAGTTTTGTTCAGTGATCGTTCGAAAGTTCTGCTCCCGCTTCATGGTCAATATGCCATGTTAAATCTCCTATCTCAGGATCGATCAACTGGGATGGATATAGCTCAGGGTTTAAAGGTCCTTCGAGAACTGATTTTAGAACCTTGGCTTTATCTTTCCCCCCGACCAGGAAGAATACATTGTGGGCAGCGTTAATAAGGTGATGGGTGAAAGTGATCCGGAATGCATCCAATTTTGGAACCCAATTGGCAGCGACCAGACGGTTTTGAACTGTTGGAATTCCTTTAACCAAATCTGTCCCAGGGAAGAGAGAAGCCGTGTGTCCGTCACTTCCCATGCCAAGCAAGATCAGGTCAAAACGGGGGATTATTTCCTTAAAAGAAGAGAGAATCTCTTCCTGGTATAGCCGGGCTGCCTCTTTAGGTTTCAGCTCTGCTTTGATACGATGGATATTTTCACCCTTGATCGATCTGGGTGTGAGCAGGACTTGTTTGGCCTGGTTGAAATTGCTATCCGGGTGATCGGGAGGTACACAACGTTCATCACCCCAGAAAAAATGGACATTGGTCCAATCCAAACTTTCAGCCTTTGCACCAGCCAGAATCTCATAAAGAGGTTTGGGTGTGTTTCCTCCAGAAAGGGCTATTGAGAATTGGCCGCGATGCTCGATCGCAGCCGATCCAATCGAGATGATTTGACAAGCAATAGAGCTGATCATCTCTTCTTGAGAATGATAGGTGTATATTTTTTTCATTTAGATTAAATAGAAGATAGTCAGTAATCACTATAAGTATACCTGATGGATGATTTTTTCCTGTTTGAACTGAAAATCTAGCCCCTTTTGCCTGTGATATACTTTCAAAAGATGAGTAACCTAATAGGGTTGATGGTGTTATGAGTAGTATTACTGGTACTGATCAAGAGTTGATACCTGAAAGTGAACTGATCTCCCTGGCGTGTGATGGGGATTCAGATGCTTTTGGAGATCTTTACGAAAGGTACATCGATCAGATTTATAACTATATATATTTTAGAACCAGTAATGTCAAAGATGCAGAGGATATTTGCTCGCGGGTTTTCATGAGAGCACTGCATCATATTGAAAGGTACGAGGATCGGGGATATCCGTTTTCGGCCTGGCTGTATCGAATAGCCCATAATTTGGTTGTTAATTGGTACAGGGATAGAGAACGGTCGGATGAAATATCTCTTGCAGATCATTATCCTCCACCAACAATGGATGGAGATATTGAAGACCGGATAGAGAAAGAAAACGAAACTGATTTGCTGATGTCCGTAATTCGAAGATTGCCAGATGATCGAAAAGAACTTTTGATCCTGAAGCATGTGGAAGGATTAACTAATACTGAGATCGGACAAATCATGGACCGGACCGAAGGAGCCGTAAAAGCCCTTTATCACCGGACCCTTGAATCGCTTAGAGATGATTATGAAATTTGAAAAGGGATCAAAACTGCGAATAGTGATGGATAGCGCTGGTGATCTGCCGCAAGAATGGATCAGCCAGTACGAGATTGACGTGATTCCACTCAATGTCCACATGGGAAATGAAGTTTTCCTGGAGGATGTTGATCTGACAGTCGATGAGTTTTATAGTTGGGTTAAGGAAACGGGCAAGGTGCCGAAAACTTCTCAGCCATCTCCCCAGCAGTATATAAATTTCTACCGGGAGATCGCCCAACCTGGAGATGTCGTTTTGTCGATCCATTTGACCAGTAAATTATCAGGCACCTATGAATCAGCAGTGCTGGCAGAACGGGAACTTCGAGCTGATCCTTTCAAAGTTATCCCATTCGATACATTGGCAGGAACAGGCATCCAGGGGTATATGTGTCGGGAAGCTCGGGAAATGGACCGCCGAGGTGCGCCAGTGGAACAAATCTTGAAGAGGATGGGCCAAATCCGAGACAACACCCAGGTGATCTTCACCGTCGATTCCCTGGATTTTGCCCAAAAAAGTGGTCGGGTCCAGATGATCGAATCAATTTTGGCATCACTCCTGAAGATCAAACCGATCATTACCTTAAAAGAAGGGACGCTGGCAGTTGCAGATAAAGTGCGAACACGAAAAGCATCGCTAGAATACATCCTTGAGGAAATGTCACGGAGGATGGGTGAAAAGTTGATCAATGTGGCTGTTATACATGCCAATGATCTGGCTACAGCGCTTGATATATCTGATAGAGTAGTAAAGTTAATGAATGTAAAAGATTTATTTGTAGAACAATTATCAATAGCGATAGCAACACATCTTGGGCCGGGTACGGTAGGGATTGTTGCCTATCCAGTAGAAGAAGGATTGAGTTGAGAATGGAGAAAGGTATGAAGATGACGAAAGATTTACTCAGGATCGAAAGCCGGCTGAAAGAAGTTTTAAAGCCAGTTACACCAAGAGCGGATTTTGTGACCGGGCTTCAAGATAAGCTGGACCAGGAAATGGTAAAAAGCATGAAATCCAAGAAGATGCAGACCGGATTATTGGTCGCTGGCGGGATAGTTAGTTTAGCGGTGATGGTTATTACCATCATTCGCTCATTGACTGCCTGGCCAGGCATCATTCAGGGCATTTCCAAGAATCTGCCAAAAATACGGAAACGACAGCAGGCAGTTTCGGTATAATATTCTGCAGTTCCAAGAAAATTAAATTATGGAAACGGCATCTATGTCTGATGTCGTTTCTTTTTAATTAATGAATATATATATTAGATAAAACCTGTGAGATAAGGGGAAAACAAGGCCTTTTCGTGCTACAATTTTTTTTATGAAGGAAGCTTATTTTCAACCAGACACCCTAAAATCCCTTTCCAAACAGTGGTTGGAAAAGTATGGAAGGCCTAAAAAAGAACTCCGCCAGCCATTCGAGATCCAGAGTGCATGTCTTCTGATCCTGGATATGCAGCGTTATTTCCTGGACGAAAACTCACACGCCTGGATTCCAGGCGCAAAAACTATTATTCCAGGTTTGAATAAAGCGAGCCGGTATTTCAGAAATGCTGATAGGCCTGTTATCGCTACTCAACACATCAACACTGCCAAAAATGCAAGGATGATGGGTTCATGGTGGTCAGAGTTGATCCTTGAGGATCACCCATTGGTTCAAATCGATCCTGATCTTGAAATTCAATCGCAGGAAATCCTGCAGAAATCCCAATATGATGCTTTTTTTGAATCAAAACTTGAAACCCGACTTTTGGAAGAGGGTGTTAAACAGGTTGTGATCGGTGGAGTTATGACCCATTTATGCTGTGAGACGACTGCCCGGGCTGCTTTTGTCCGTGGATACGATGTTTTTTTTCTGGTGGATGGTACTGCTACATATAATCAGGATTATCATCAAGCGACCCTGCTCAACCTGTCTCATGGTGTTGCGGTACTCACTGACATAAATAAGATAATCGAGGAATGAATTCCAATCAGATGGAATATTATCCTGTGGTAATAATCGGCGCAGGTCCAGCGGGTTTAGCCGCTGCCATGCAGCTCAAACGGCAGGGGATTGATCCTTTGGTGCTGGAACGAAACCGGATTGGCGGATTGTTATTGAATGCCAATTGGGTAGAAAACTATCCCGGTTTTGTTGATGGTATTTCAGGACCAGAATTAGTATCCCTGTTTAAAGATCAGGCAGATCGATTGGGAGTGGAGATAATTGAGGAGGAAGTGTTATCCGTTGGTTTTGAGTCCAAATTATTTCGCATAGTCACAAATAAGAGAAAGATCAAAGCGCAGCTCCTGGTCGCTGGCAGCGGTACAAAGCCGAAGGAAATTGCAAAAGATCTGATGTCTGAAGATGTAGGAAAATCTCTTTATTATGAAGTTTACCCACTGATCGAAGAGAAGAATAAAGATATTGTAATAATCGGAGCTGGAGACGCAGCTTTTGATTACGCGCTAAATCTTTCCGGTAATAATCGAGTGACGATCCTCAACAGGGGATCTGAGGTTAAGGCACTACCGCTTTTATTAGATAGGGTCCTGGAAAATAAAGCGATCCGTTACCTGATAGACATAGAAATATCAGCCATAACAAAAACAAAATCAGGAAAATTGAATGTTTTAATTGGTGGACCATCTCCAGACCTGATGATTGAATGTGATTTTTTACTGGCTGCGATTGGTAGAGTTCCTGAATACAGTTTTGCAGACCCAAGTATAATAAATGGATTGGAAAACTTTCTGAAAGATCAGAAATTATTTTTGATTGGTGATCTCCAGAATGGATCTTTCAGACAGACTACAATAGCAGTTGCGGATGGAATTCGGACTGCTATGAAAATTGCCCAAATTCTGGAGAAAGGATAAATAATGAAAATTGTCGCATCTGCTGGAAACCCGGAAGTAGCCATGGTTTATGTGGTGGAATTTCCCAAAGGATTGGTTGAATGTGTTGAAGCTGTTCAACCCCCCCGCACTCGAGATGAGAAATGGGTTTTAATGATTTCCACATTATTCGGCTGCCCTGTATCCTGCCAAATGTGTGATGCTGGTGGGCATTATAAAGGTAAACTAACTGAACTCGAAATGTTCACCCAGATTGAGTATCTTATTCACCAACGATATCCTGATGGATTTGTTCCTTCAGAACAGTTCAAGATCCAGTTTGCGAGAATGGGTGAACCGGCCCTAAACCCAGCTGTGATAGATTTGTTAGAAAACCTTCCAGGGAAGATCAATGCCCCCGGTTTGATGCCCTCAGTATCCACCATCGCTCCCCACGGTACTGACGAATTTTTCGATAAATTGATCAGCTTAAAGAATCAGGTGTATCCCACCGGCCGCTTCCAGTTCCAGTTCTCGATACACACTACAGATCCAGACTTGCGAGATAAGATCATTCCCGTTAAGAAATGGGGATTCGAGCGTATGGCAAAATTCGGAGAGGAATACCACAGACTTGGGGACAGAAAGATCACGTTGAATTTTGCTCTGGCTGAAAACAGCCCGATAGATCCTGAAGTGCTCTTGCGTTATTTTGATCCTGACCGTTTTTTGATCAAAGTAACTCCATTAAATCCCACATATCAAGCTGAATCGACTGGCCTGACCTCATATGTGGATCCTAATGATAAATTTGCGGTGTATCCGGAATTGGAGAATATCCGTGATGCAGGATACCAGGTGATCATCAGTATTGGTGAACAGGAAGAGAACCGGATAGGATCAAATTGCGGGCAGTACGTTCAGAAACACGTTCTGGAAAACGGTGGACTGACGGAAGGATATACCTACCAGGTGGTACAGCCAGCATCTAATCAAGAGTAAGAGTCGCGCTTTAAGGAGTGCCAGAATGAGAGATCTGTTGGGACAAATTGAGAGCTGGTTAATGAGTGGTCAATCAGTTGCCTTGGCAACAGTAATAAAAACCTGGGGATCATCGCCCCGGCCCGCGGGGGCTGGAATGGCAGTTACTAATGCAGGAGAAATTGCAGGTTCAGTTAGCGGCGGCTGTGTAGAAAGCGCAGTTATTGATACCGCAATGCGGGTATTGGAAACCAATCAGCCTGAGAGGCTCCATTTTGGAGTGGGGGACGATCAAGCCTGGGAGGTGGGTCTGTCTTGTGGGGGAGAAATTGATGTTTTCATTCGCCAGTTTGATCAGGCTAGCCTGGAGATTTGGAAGAATGCGATCTCAGAACTAAACTCGGTTAGCGTAGCACTTGTACTGGAAGGAAATGAATCATACCAGGGGGCAGATCTGATCATCGGAAATTCCGGAAGGATGAATAACGATTTATCCCAGGAGACAATCACCAAGCTAACTGACCTTGCTGGTAATGAAAAGGTGGTGGGTATACACAAGATCGAAACTCCTGAGATCAAAGAAATTTTCCTCCAGAAGATCCAACCATCTCCTGTTTTGATCCTGGTGGGCGGTGTCCATATTGCGATCCCCCTGGCATCTGTAGCATCGACAGTTGGTTTTGAGGTGATTGTTGTTGATCCACGAAAATTATTCAGTACAGAGGATAGGTTCCCGGATATTAAACTGCTGCTGGCTGAATGGCCAGATAGCGCTTTTCAAAAGATCACGATCACTGAATCTTCAGCGATCGTGATGTTAACTCATGATCCCAAGATTGATGATCCAGCCCTTAAGATTGCTCTCAACTCTCCGGCATTCTATGTGGGCGCATTGGGGAGCCGGAAGACTCATCAAAAAAGATTAGATCGGCTGCAGTCCGCGGGACTTTCGCTGTCCATGCTCGATAAAATTCACGCTCCTGTTGGGCTGGATCTTGGGGGGCGAACCCCACCTGAGATAGCGCTAGGGATAATGGCAGAGATCCTTCAGGTTTGGTATGGAAAAAAAAGTTAACGACGATTGAGGTGGTCCTGGCTTGATGTATTTGGGGGTAAGAGGATGCGAACATACGGTCTAAGCCAGGTTATAGAGATAGGGTAAATTAGAAATACCTTTTGCAGTTCTCCTTCTTGAAAACCAGATCACAAAATGAATCCAATCAGCAGGGTTGGGTCAATCCAATCCTCTGGTATCTGATAAAAATCTTATTTTCCATACCAGAGGATGGAATACTTTCCTACCAGCAAAACCGGTTTTTAGTTTAGGGTAGAATAACGCTAATCATCCAGGACCGTTTCCCTGTATTTCTTCAAAATTATGAAGATAACCGAACTACGACTGAGATACAAAATCATCCCATATCTGCTGCCTATTTTGTTCATCAATCAGCTTGTTTCTCCGCGCAAGGTATGGATGATTCTGCTTGTCGGTCTGGCAACAGTTTTTATTCTCAGTTATTCCTGGGCAGTCACCCTGAAAAATAATTTGAATCTGATTCGAGAAATCCGATTTGGCTGGTCCAAGGTGGGAGATCATCTCCAGGAGAGATTTAACCTTGATAATTCGGGGTGGGCACCTGCTACCTGGATCTACCTTGAGGATCATTCGGATCTGGCGGGATATAGTGGAAGCCGTGTGACACGTATTGGTGGAAATGCTCACCGCCAATGGTTTGAGAGAGGGTTTTGCGCGCGCAGAGGGTTGTTTACCATTGGCCCAACCAGTGTCCATACTGGAGATCCCCTGGGTATTTTTGAAGTAAAAATCGAATATCCGGCTACATCCAATATGATGGTTATGCCGCCTATTGTCAACTTACCTGATATCCAGATCGCACCTGGTGGCAAGATTGGTGAAGGAATCAACACCACTAAATCCTGGGACCATACTGTAACAGCTTCTGGTGTCCGAGAGTACAACCCTGGAGATAGTCTCCGATATATTCACTGGCCAACTTCAGCCCGCAGGAATGAATTATTTGTGCGAACATTTGACAGCACACCAACCAGTGATCAGTGGATCTTCCTGGATATGTTTGATGATATTCATGCTGGGGAAGGTGAAAACGCCTCTGAAGAGCACGGTGTCATCCTGGCAGCATCCCTGATGAACTGGGCTCTAGAAAACGGCCGCGCTGTGGGTTTTGGAGCAAACGGTAAGGAATTTTCATGGTATCAACCACGAATGGATGAAACTCAGAAATGGATCGTCCTTCGAGCCCTGGCTCTATTGGAAAAAGGGAATGATCCACTTTATCGGATGCTTGAAGCAGCCAGGCAATCACTTCGCTTCCGTTCAAGCGTTATTATCATCACTGCTGACTTAAGCGGCAACTGGCTAGATCCACTATTGCTCATGAGGAAAAAAGGAATTGTGCCTACCATCCTACTGCTAGACGCTCCGGCGTTTGGGGGACAGGGTGATGTAGAGGATATTCAAAAGAAACTTGATTCTGTGGGTTTAGGTAATTATCTGATTGGGCCAGAATATCTGGATAATATGGAAAAAGAATTGTCTCCGGCAACACAAAAACGCCGGGAAGAATTCAAGGAAGTCAGGAAAGTCCACTGGAGGCCGTTGGTATGAAGGCTTTGTGGGATATCCTGAAAAAGAAGTTCTCCCTGCGAGTATCGGTATATCTGATCTTAAGCTACCTCATCATGTATTTTGTATTGGTTGCCGTTGAACTGGTTGCCAGAGGTACTTCTATTGAAGTTTTGCGCAGGATGATCCTTTTAGGTGTGGCCACGGGGTGGCTGTTAGGACGGTCATCGCTGAAATTCTGGCAAGCGCTCTTGATCTCTGTTCTAGCAGGTATTCTATTGACACTTCTTCATATCGGTGGGATCGACACAGCGCTTTGGAATTTGGTCAAATCGGTCCTCAGGAACCTGTGGGATCTTATCTTCAATAAAATTGCACTCGACACGGGGGAATTGAATTTCTTCCTGGCGATCATACAAACAAGATCCCAAGAGATCTACTCTGGGCTTCTCCTCTGGGGGAGAGATTTAATAACAGGATTTATTGTATATAACCAGGTGAGCACATTATTGTCCTGGGGATATGTGCTCTGGCTGATTTCTACCTGGTTTACCTGGGTGACGTTCAGGAACGATCAGCCGATTTGGGGTTTGATTCCTGCGGGTACAATCCTTGCGGTCCTTATGACATATACGCTGGAAAAAAGGATTATGCTGGTTCTGCTCCTCGGAGCTGGACTTACTCTGATCGGCTTAGTCAATCATGAAGTTCATCAGCGAGGATGGAAAAAGCGAAATATTAAGGGGGCCGCAAATGTCAGGGAGCAAGTTGTTTTGGCCGTAGTTGGTTTCTCACTATATACAATGGTTTTTGCCGGTTTGATGCCTTCGATAAAGATCAAAGCTATCTCAGATCCTTTCGAGCGGCTGCTTTACGGGGATAGTGAAACAGGAGGAATTGGGTCTGACTCTTCAATTGAAGTTGGTGGGTTCAACTCGGACCTTTATTCAATTGAACGCTTCGCGGGAATGCCGCGTCAAAAATTGATTGGCACGGGACCAGAATTGGCCAAACGGGTAGTTATGATCGTCCAATTCCCGGCTACGACTTTTGCGCAAACGAATGTACCAAATGCAGCCAGATATTGGGGCTCTTACTCTTATGATCAATACACAGGGATTGGGTGGCAGGCCAGCTCGACCGTTGAGGTCGAATACAGTCCCGGCCAGGAGATAATTCCTGTCCAGTATAAGAATTTTAATATTGTCACTCAGAAGATCAGACTCAGCAATGCCGTGCGGGGTATATTGTATTCTGCAGGTTCTCCAATAACAGTGGACCAGGATGTTTTGGTTTCATGGCGAAGATTAATTGATGAACCGCAAAATGGAGATCAACTTATTTACCAAATTGATGATCTTTTCGCGGCGACAATCGATCATCTCCAGTATCAGGTACGGTCACAGGTTTCTAATGCAACGGATGGGGAACTGCGATTAGCAAATGGAGAAATACCGGAATGGATCAAGAATCGGTATCTGGATCTCCCGGAAACTGTTCCTGATAGGGTCCTGCAGTTAGCGCAGGAAATTGTTGTCAACCAACCGACTAATTATGACCAAGCCAAAGCGATAGAAACGTTTTTAAGGACATATCCATACACGCTTGATTTGCCGGCCCCACCCGCAGATCGGGATGTGGCAGATTATTTTCTGTTTGACTTGCAAACAGGTTATTGTGACTATTATGCAACCTCCATGGTAGTTTTATCACGGGCGGTAGGGCTGCCCGCCAGGTTAGTGGTCGGATTTGTAGGCGGCCAATATGAGGAAGAGAATGACAGATATCTGGTATCTGAAGCAAATGCTCATACCTGGGTAGAAATCTATTTTGGTGAATTTGGTTGGATTCCATTCGAACCGACTGCCGCGATAAACCTGATCGGTGATGACCAACTCACACTTCCTCTTCCTCCAGAATTGGAACAGCTCCCCCAAGCAGTGGAAACTGTTGAAAAAGGAGATTTTCCGTGGCTGGAACTAGGGCTAGTAATGTCTTTGGTATCGCTGATTGGGGTCTGGTTTTGGAACCGGGCTGACCTGGCCCGCCTGGGATATCTAGATGCTTCCAGCCTGACGCTGGTTGTTTATCAAAGACTTTTCAAATACAGTCGCTGGATGGGTTTAGGACATCAACGATCAGATACTTTGTATGAATTCAGTTCTAAGGTAAAGAAGGTGTTCATAGAATTGACCCCTGGTCCCAGGAGAGCAAAACAATTCCAGGATGTGTATCATGAAATCGACCAATTAACCAGGTTTGCCGTGCTTGCGAATTACAGCGATCTACCAATTAACGAAGAACAAAAAAATAGGATCATGTTGATCTGGAAGAATCTGCGGATCCAGTTGAGAAAAGCGACTTTATTCTTGGCCTGGAAAACATTCAGGCGCAGGATGTACAAGTTTGAGCGAAAATCGGATCAGATGGATGATATATTAGGAAATGGAGCTGCTGATGGAAAACGTTAAGGAACTGACAACTACTTTAGTTCAGAACATTGAAAAAGTGATCATAGGCAAACGGCGGGCTGTACAGCTGGTTGTCTTGGGTCTGATGTGTGAAGGCCATGTCCTGATCGAAGATGTGCCGGGTGTTGGAAAGACCATGCTGGCCAGAAGTTTGGCTCGTTCTTTGAATTGCTCCTTCAGTAGGATCCAATGTACACCAGATATGCTGCCAAGCGATATTACTGGCGTCGAGATTTATGATCAATCATCTGGCGAATTCAGGTTCCTGCCCGGACCAATACTGAATCAGATCATTCTGGCAGATGAGATTAACCGAGCTACGCCAAAAACACAATCAGCTCTCTTGGAAGCGATGCAAGAAAGCCAGGTAACAGTAAGCGGAGAAACACACCATCTCCCGAGGCCTTTTATGGTGCTGGCCACCCAGAACCCGATCGAGTATGAGGGGACTTTCCCTCTTCCTGAAGCACAGTTAGATAGGTTTATGGTTAAAGTAAATATTGGTTATCCCGGCGTTACAGAGGAGATGGCAGTAATTGCAAATCAACAAATCACCCATCCCATCGATTCTATTGAGCCAGTGACAACTCCTAAAAAGATCATAGAAGCCCAAGAACGGATCAAAGAGGTATATATAGCCGATTCGATTAAAAAATATATAGTCGAGATCACACAAGAAACTCGTGCTGCAGAATCAGTTTATCTGGGAGCCAGCCCGAGAGGCAGTTTGGCTCTGGCCCGATCCAGTCAGGCCTGGGCGGCCATGTATGGTCGAAATTTTGTAATTCCGGATGATGTCAAATTGCTAGCAGAAGCAACGCTAGGCCACCGCATGATCCTCAGTTCTTCTGCCCGTTTGCAAGAACTGCGGACCGGTGATCTGATCCGGGAAATCCTACGCAGTGTATCAGTGCCAGGAGGGGATTTTAGAGATGAGTAGGGATCTTAGGGATTATACGAAGAAGACGAGAACCAGACTGGTTATTGGTTTTTTAGCTTTAATATTAATTGTTGGAGATGGTTTGATTTTTCTGTTTTATGGAAAAGAAGCCGGTATATTTGGCCTGGTTTGTATGCTTGGCGCACTAATACCGGTAGCGTTGGTCATAATAATCTTGTTACTAGCGGACAGGGTAGTGAAGAAAAATCAGTAGGTCCATACTTTTGTATTGGAAAGGTTAATTAAATAAAGATGGGGCTGTTCCAAATTAGATGGCACAGCCCCATTCTTCTTTAGTTATTAACCTACATTCTTAGACAAGAATATTCAATTCCTCCCTGATAATTATTCTATTTTATATCCTGATTTTGGACATGTACGAGATCCCAAGTAACGTGAGTTGTATCAAGAGGATAACTGCCAATTTCCGGATGGGGGTTAGAAAATTTTTCACAACCCCCAATGTGATCATCTATAACAGGTGCCTCCAGGATTTCCTGAAGCGTGATCGGCGGAGAACCATAAAGTCCATGGGCCAGATAGCTGGAATAATTATAAACAGGGATAATCATATCGTAGGTAACTATACACTCGTCATTCTCTTCACTTTCCGAGTGCTGGTATTGAAGGATTTCCGCATAACTGTTGTATACCAGGTCTGAGATGCTGAATGTCATCCCATCATAGAATCCGCCGAAGGTGATATC
>CAZOUN010000014.1:0-42745 GCA_964582965.1 uncultured Anaerolineales bacterium
ATGGAGGATGTTTTTGTCCACCTGGTAGAAAAACAACGGACGTCAAATGTCTGATAATTCAAACTCAGTCCTGGTTAACGATCTGACCAAAAGTTTCGGAAATTTCACAGCGGTCGACCAGGTGAATTTTTCCATACCCAAGGGCGAAATCTTTGGATTGCTGGGTCCCAACGGGGCGGGCAAAACTACCACGATCCGGATGTTGTGCGGCATTCTGAAACCTACCTCGGGCCAGGGATCGGTCCTGGGTTTTGATATCTCGAAAAAACCTGAGGAGATCAAGAAACGCATAGGGTATATGTCCCAGCACTTTTCTCTTTATAACGACCTTACGGCACGAGAGAATATTCAGTTTTACGCCTCAATTTATGGTGTTCCCAGAGCAATACGCGGAAATCGAATTGGGGAGTTGATCGAAACTTCAGGATTGAGAGATCATTCTACAGAATTGACCAAGAATTTATCAGGGGCCTGGAGACAACGCCTGGCTTTGGCTTGTGCAATTGCCCATAATCCTCCCATGCTGTTCCTTGATGAGTCCACTGCTGGCGTTGATCCTGTATCACGTCGGGAATTCTGGGATCTGATCTATGATCTTGCGGGAAACGATGTCAGCGTTTTGGCGACAACTCATTATATGGATGAAGCGGAATACTGCAATAAGGTTGGCATGATGTACCAGGGAAAGTTAATTGCAAATGCCAGCCCAGATGAATTGAAAGATGAGCTGCCCGGGATACTATTCCAGTTGGAGTGTGATAAACCCGTTGAAGCAGAGAGTGTATTAGATGGTTTGGCAGAAGTGGTGGATTCATCTCTTCATGGTGTCCTCGTCCATGTTGTTGTCCGCAATAAGAAAGATCAGAGCAAAGTAATAACACTGTTGGAAAAGAACGGCATCCTGGTTGAGCGGATGGAAGAAATTGAACCCTCCCTTGAGGATGTGTTTATCACCATGGTGGAATCGAGCAGGAGCGCCGGCCAAGCGCAAGAAAAGACGTTTATGCCTGGTGTGTTCAGCGAACAAGGAGAGTAGATGGACAGATTGTGGACGATTATTAAAAAGGAATTTTTCCATATTTGGAGAGACCCCCGGACGCTGGCATTACTTCTGGCTTTGCCTGGTGTACTGTTGGTCTTGCTCGGATATGGCATTAGCTACGAAAGTAAAAATATCCCCATGGCGGTGGTAGATTTCTCAAAAACAGATGCCAGCAGGCAATTCGTCGATAAATATACGGCAAGTGGAGATTTCAATTATAAGTTTGATGTTTTGAGCACAGATGATCTGCTCAATTTGATCGACCAGGATAAAGTGGATGTAGCGCTGGTGATACCGGAAGATTTTGGCAGAAAAGTGGATACGAATGAAACTGTCAAAGTTCAGTTTTATATCAATGGTGCATCAGAACCTTCCGAAATTCAAACTATCCAGCTTAAGTTAAGCGCAATCAGTGGGATTATCGCTCAAGAAATTCTGGTGGAACAGATCAACCGTTCTGGCCAATCAAGCGACCTTGCGCTGCCAGTCGAAGGATTGACTAAAATTCTCTATAATCCAGACAGTCAATCCCAATTATTCATGATTCCGGGATTAATCCCGATCATATTGCAAGTTCAGGCTCTGATCCTATCAGCCCTGGCAATCGTGAGGGAACGGGAACAAGGAACGATGGAGCAGCTAATCGTTACACCGATCAAATCTTGGGAATTGATGCTTGGAAAAAGCATACCCTACTTGGTCTTGAGCGCAGCGAATATGTTCGTCTTATTATGGTTGGGCAGTTGGCTGTTTGGAGTTGAAGTTGCTGGCAGCTACTGGGGATTAGTAGGCTTAAGTTTTATCTTTATTGTGGGCTCTCTTGGTATGGGTGTGTTGATTTCCAATTTGGCCCAATCCCAAATGCAGGCGATGTATATCGCAGTTTTTGTGGTTTTGATTCCGGCCATTATCCTGTCTGGATTAATGTACTCCCGGGATAATATGCCGCTTGTTACCTATTTATACAGCGAGCTGCTCCCGGTTACTCATTATTTGGAGATAACCAGGGGTATTATGCTACGCGGTACAGAACTGCAATATTTATGGCCCTCTGTGCTGCCGTTGATCGGATTAAGCATTATCTATTTTGTAGCCAGTGTACTCGCATTCCGGAAACGGTTGTAAAGTAAAAAATATAGGAGTTGGAATGAAAAATAAAAAAAGAAATTTATTTATTATCCTCATGGTCATTATGCTGGCTGCCTCAGGTTGCCAGGGAATTAATGGTGATAAAGAAAGTGATACACTCAACGCCTCTGGAACTTTAGCAGCTGACGAAGTTAAAATTGCCTCTGAAATTGGCGGGTTGATCAAACAGATCAATGTCAAAGAGGGTGACCAGGTTAATGAAGGTGACCTGTTGATATCTGTTGATGACGCAATCTTCCTAGCTGAAAAAGCTCGTGCAGAAGCTGGTTTGAAGGCAGCCCGTGCGGGTGTAAATACTGCTGAGGAACAGGTAATTAACGCTGAGCTTCAGTTTGAATTGGTGTTCCAGAGCGCGACCAGCGCGGAAAGGGCTTTTAAAGCTCAAGATTGGATGATGCCAATGCCAGCTGAGATCGATCTACCGATATGGTACTACCAAAAAGGGGAACAGTTGGATGCCGTTCGCCAGCAAGTTCTGGCGGCTGAAGAGAGGCTGAAAAGTCAACAAAATAAACTCGACGCTGAACTAAATGCAGATAATAATCAGGATTTCCTGGAAGTGGAACAAAATCTGCACGCAGAACAGATCGCCTTCTTGGTTGCCAAACATACCTTGGAGCGAGCACAGAGTGCAGCTGAGAGAGACGAACTGCTTGAGGTAGCACAAGAAGCTTACGATGCAGTTCTGGCCAGCATGGAAAGTGGTCAGCTTGATTATGAGCGGGAACTCAATACCCAGGCAGCTGAGGATATTCTTGAAGCGCGGGCTAAAGTAGCTGCAGCTCAATCTGATCTGGATTATGTCAACGATCAACTTATGGCGCTTGAAATTGGGGAAGAATCATTACAAGTCGAAGCTGCCAGAGCGGGTGTTTCTCTTGCGGAGGCTGGATTAGCTCAGGCTAGAGCTATGGCTGAACAGGCCAGGGCAGGACTTGATGTGCTGTTGGCTCAAGAGGTTAAACTGAACACGGAATCTCCTGTAGATGGCGTAGTTCTATCGCTCAATGTTATGGAAGGTGAAGTTACAGGCCCAGGAGCAACGTTATTGACCGTTGCATCATTGGATGAGCTGAAATTGACTGTGTATATATCTGAAGAAAGCTATGGTCAGATTAATTTAGGTCAATCAGTGGAAATTCAAGTGGATTCTTTCCCGGGTGAAAAATTTAAAGGAGATGTAGTTTATATTGCGGATCAGGCGGAATTCACACCTCGTAATGTCCAGACAGTTGAAGGTCGCAAGACTACAGTTTATGCGGTAAAGATCCGTGTGGACAACCCGACCGGCGATTTAAAACCCGGTATGCCGACTGATGTGACTTTTGAGTAAAGTTTAAGACATCGGAGGTCTACTCCATAAAAAGCCATTTAGACCTCGGAGGTCGATCCAGCCGCTTTCCCTGCAGCCCAGCCTGTGGAGAAAGCGGCTTGCAGGTTAAATCCCCCAGTATTTGCATCCACATTGAGAATTTCCCCCGCAAAATAAAGGCCTTTTACAAATTTGGATTCCATGGTGGATGGATCAATTTCCTTGGTATCTACGCCACCAGCAGTAATGATTGCCTGATCGAAACCTTTGTGACCAGATATTTCGAATCGAAAATCATCCTTTAACCAACCAAGTATTTTATGTCTTTCAGCGGTGGAAATTTGGCTGATCTTTTTATCGCGTGGGATTCCGGTTTCCTCGCAGCAAACAGGGATCAGTTTTTTCGGCAGCAGCCCTTCGAGCAGGGAAGCGAACTGCTTCCGGCCCAGCGTTTGGATATCTCGAAGCAAACGGGCATCCAGGGCTTGATGGGATAAGGCAGGTTTAAGGTCGATCACAATTTCAACAGGTTTACCCGACTCCAGCGCTTGAACGACGATTCGACTAAGGCTTAATATAACTGGACCAGATAAACCAAAATGGGTGAACATCAATTCACCAAAAAGCTGCTTTGATTTTTTATTCTTGATTAAGATTGTTGCGTTGATATTTTTCAAACCAAGTCCTTGAAGGGAGCGAGCGGTGCTGCTTTTTGTAACAAGGGGGACTAACGCCGGCCGGAGGGGGCGGATCTTATGTCCTGCAAATCTGGCCATTGGATAACCATCTCCGGTCGATCCGGTACCCGGATATGCTTTGCCTCCTGTCGCCAGGATGATTGATCTGGCTTTGTAGGTAGTTGTATCTGTTATGACGGCAGCTGCACGATGATCTCGCAGCACCAAATCATTCACTGCTTTTCCAGTAAGAATTCTTACACCTGCAGCTTTAGCCCAGTTGAGAAGTGACCGAACTACATCCTGGGAGTCTTCACTGGCTGGAAAAACCCTGCCTCCCCGCTGCTCAACGGTGGGAACTCCTAAACTTTCAAAGAAATCTCTCAGATCCTGGTTATAGAAGTGATAGAACAGCTGTGTTAAAAATTTCCCTTCCCGATTGAACTGTTTTAAGGTTTCTTCTATGGGAGCAGTATTGGTAATGTTGCAGCGGTTCTTCCCTGTTAATAACAGTTTACGAGCGGGCGAATCCATCTTTTCGAGAAGAAGTGTATTCGCTCCAGCCAGGGATGCTTGACCGGCAGCCATCAACCCTGCAGGGCCGCCACCAACTACGATGACATCATAATTTTTCATAGATTTTCAATGATTAGAGGTTGATAAGACCCTCATCTGATAACTAGTGTAACACTCTTGGTATTTGATTTGACATCCTTGAAGAAATTTGTCATTTGACAAAAAGGTAATTTATATATAGAATACAACAAGTCTAGCAAGTTTGTATTTTAACATTTGAATTCAGTATAGGTGCCAGCAATCCCCCCCGGGGGATGGCTTAATGGCGAAGTCTGTGAGATTCAGACGCTGACCCGCAACTGTAATGCAAGGGAACTTTTTCTTGACAAGCCAGGTCGACCGCCTCTGCTGATCGTTCATGACACTCTCGTGGAAAGGAGGTGTGAACCTGGAATATGTGAACCCATATTCCAAGTGCCTTCCCTGTCCGAGACAGGGAATTTTTGTTTAATCGTTAAATTATGAAATAAGAGGAAATAATGAGAAAAACGATTGTAATGCTTAATGTGCTTTTTATATTAATGTTAACTTTGTCAGCTTGTGCACCAGCCGCTGTCGCACAACCTACTAATGAGCCAGTGATGGAAGCAACTGATCTAGTACCAACAGTTGAGCCTACGGAAGAGGTCGTCCAGACTGCTATTATGGTAACTGATGACCTGGGTGTCGAAATTGAATTGGCAGAACCTGCTCAAAAAATAATTTCTATATCTCCATCCTTAACAGAGATCCTGTTCAGCGTAGGCGCTGGCGATCGATTGATCGGCAGGGATTCCAACTCCATGTATCCGGCCGAAGCTGCTTCCGCAGTGGATCTGGGCGGTATGTGGAATGGTATTCCAATTGAAGATATTCTGGCGATGGAACCAGATCTGATCCTGGCGGGTGAAATTTTTGCAGAAGAAGCCATAAATGAACTTCGAGATCTTGGTTTGGTCGTGTATTGGCAGAAAAATCCAGCAGATTTTGAAGGTTTGTTTGGAAATATTATGGATATTGCAGTCCTTACCGGAACAGAAGATGCTGCAAGTGAAGTAATTGAAGGATTGTCCGATCGAGTATCTGCCCTGGATGAAAAATTGGCTTCAGCAGCAGGATTACCCCTGGTGTTCTATGAACTTGACGCCTCGGATCCTGCAAACCCCTACACCCCTGGGGGTGGAACTTTCATCTCATTTATTATTTCTAGGGCTAAAGGCGTGAATATGGGAGACAGCCTAGATGGCACATGGGTGCAGGTCAGTTCAGAAGAACTCCTTGCCCAAAATCCTGACATCATCTTGCTGGCAGATGCTTTGTATGGCATCACTCTGGAGATGGTCGCAGAACGGACTGGCTGGAGTGAGATTACAGCTGTTGTCGAGGGTGAGATCTACCCCTTTGATCCTTTCATCCTCAGCGTCCCCGGTCCGCGATTGGTTGATGGTTTTGAGCAGGTTGCAGAAATTTTGCACCCAGAGGTTTTTGAAAACTAAGATATGAAAAAACGTCCTTTCCTGGTGATTTCAATATTGCTGGGACTCTCGTTTCTAATGAGCATAGCTCTGGGGGCAGTGACTATCCCCCCGGGCAATGCTCTGCGCATTATTCTGGGGAAACTGCCCTGGTTCGGAGCCGCCGGGGATTGGCCTTCATATTTTGAAACCATCCTTTTTGATCTGCGATTGCCCCACGCGATCCTGGTTGCTTTAACCGGAATGGCCCTGGCAGGCAGCGGGGCTTCTTTCCAGGGATTATTCAGAAACCCCTTGGCAGACCCCTTCTTGATAGGCATAGCTTCCGGAGCTGGATTGGGAGCAATTATTGTGATGTCTATCCCACAAGTAGGTAGGTTTTTAATTCCACTTGGTGCTTTCCTGGGTGGGTTGATCACTATTGGTGCTGTATACAGATTGGCTAAGGTAGGGAAAATTGTGCCATTAACTACCCTGATCCTTGCTGGAGTCGCAGTTGGATCATTTACCTCAGCTTTGACTTCATTCTTGATGTTGATTTCCGATGAGATGATTCTCCAGGCGATGAGCTTTTTGTTGGGAGGTTCGACGGTGACAGGCTGGGAACCTCTTGTGATTGCGCTGCCATATTTTTTAGTAGGATTATTACTGCTGGTGCTAGGAGGTCATTCATTAAATGTGCTCCAATTCGGCGAAGAACAAGCTCAACAGCTTGGTTTGCATGTTGAACGAGTGAAAATTTTCATCATCATCTCTGCTTCCTTGACAACAGCAGCAGCGGTATCGTTTTCTGGAGTGATCGGATTTGTGGGCCTGGTTGTACCTCATATCATCCGCATGGTTTGGGGAGGAGATTATAAAAGATTGATTCCGCTATCAATTTTAGGTGGTGGAGTTACACTCCTGTTGTCGGATATTCTGGCTCGAACTGTCATGGCACCCAGTTATTTGCCGGTAGGGATTGTCACATCAATTATCGGCGCGCCATTTTTCCTGTGGATTTTACGAAGGGCCAAGAGGGAGGTATTTTGGTAAATCAGAATATTGACCCTCCTGTTCTTCAAATATGTTCGCTCTATGCAAACTATGGGGATGTTATTGCCCTGAAAGATATAAATCTGGATGTTCAAAGGGGAGAGATCGTTGGTTTGATCGGTCCGAATGGTGCTGGAAAAACGACCCTTATAAAAGTATTAAGTGGCGTAATGAATGTATCAGCTGGAGAAGTTCTGATAAATCAAAAGGGAATAAGTACATATTCACCGAGTCAACGGGCACGAGCTATTGCAGTTGTACCACAGGCGAGACAACTGGGTGGTGCTTTTTCAGTTGAACAAGCCGTCCTTCTTGGGCGGACTGCTTATTTGGGGTTTCTGGGTAAGCCCGCCAAGGAAGATTTATTAAAAACTGCCTGGGCTATGGAAAAAACGGGCGTAGATACGCTGGCGGACCGCAAGCTGGCTGAGATCAGTGGAGGAGAGCAGCAGCGTGTATTGCTGGCGAGAGCGCTGGCACAGGACACTCCGGCATTATTGTTGGATGAGCCGACCAATCATCTTGATCTAAGATACCAGGTCAACCTCCTGAAGCTGATAAAAAAGTTGGTTAAGGAGGAAGGTTTGTCTGTGTTGATGGCAATGCATGATTTGAACCAGGTTTCCGGGATCGCAGATCGAGTTATGCTGCTTGCAAATGGACAGATGATGGCTTTGGGGTCACCCAAAGAAGTCCTGACACCGGAAAATATCAGGAATGCATATCAAACCGAGATTGAAACCTTTACTCATCCTAAAACAAATAAACACATGATCTTCCCAGCTGAATAGGTAATTTGCTTTAAAATAAAAACGCCAGCCCTCTAAGAGGTAGCTGGCGTTTTTTTGTTTTGGAAAATCGTGCAACTTTATTTTTTCAGTGGGTTTGGGCCCATAGCTCTAATGCTTGGCACTTTTCTTAATTGGCAGAAACGAAAATAAAAATTGCATAAATCAATCTGTATTTTGATGAGTCACAAATCAATAAATATCTAATTATTCGAACGATATTTATTGAATAGATCTGATAATTTATCCTGAAGACGGGAGGAAAGGGCTTCACCACCCTGACTCGTCACATCATCCGCGTTATTAAAGATTACATAAGGTACAGGAACACCCTGGATCAATATGGTATCCGGTTGACCAGCTATTATTTCCTGCCAATCTGAGGTTTTATAAAGGGATTCCATTTTATTATCTGACAAGCCGTGTTCCAAAATACTATCCGGTTTATCCGGGTTGAAACGGGCCCTGTTTTTACGGAGGGATTCTTCCCAGGTTACATCCAGGTATAGGATAGCAAGACGATCCGAGATGGTTTTACTGAGATGTTTAAATGCTCTTTGAAAACCTCCATGGGATGTCCCTCTGGCAAATTCGATTATGATCGTCTGGTGTGTGTGGTAATCAGGTTCATCTCTGATTTTCTTCTCATATTCGAGGTTGATCCGTTCGATCAATAGATCCCATTGATAGTCGTGTAGGAAGTTACCTTCTTGGTCGGTGTGGATTCTTGGATGTCCTAATTTGGTCAGGATGCCGTCTTCTTCAAACCAGGTCCATAACATTGGAAAATCATCCAGTTCTTCAAATTCACCGATGTTGAATTTCTGGATGCGCTCTTCGATAGGTGTATTTTTCAAATGGGCGATAATTTCACTCTTGCCAGCTGCAGGCCGGGCAATTAAAAGCAGTATTTCAAAGGTCTTGATTGTAGATTTGTCCATTTTATTCCTCGCTGATAAATAATCGTGTTCAAGAAATGGATAGGAGTTTCCAGGTTATTATATATTCCTTTCCTATATTTTGGGCAGATAAACCGGGATCAGCTTGGGCCCATTCTCCAACGAAGCCAAGATCCGATAGACTGAGTTCAAAATGTGACATGGCAATTCCGATGTCTATCCGTTGGAGATCTGCTAGTTTCAAGATTTTGTTAAAGATCGGGGCTGGATAATTTTTTGTCCGCTCAAGATAAAAATGGTATTGATTTTTCTCCTGAACTACTCTCCAGGGTTGTTTATTGGAGGCAGAAGGTGCCAGGCGTACAAGCTCGAGTGGCTCCTGGAATTGACCTGCCTGTGAATGAGATAGCGGATGATCGAACGAATCTTGATAGAAAATCTTCTGCCAAGGTAGTCGGCGATCAGCTCCGGCATAAATTCGGCTGATCCTGTCCATTAAAGCTTGCCGGTTCAGTGGATATCCGATCGAGATTACTGCAGGGATGGTCTCGCTATCATTCAATTCTATTGATCTCGTAAAGCGGCTCTTTGTAAATGTTCCTCCCAACCAACACGTCCCGATACCAAGGTCGGTTGCTTTGAGGATCAATGTTTCTATCAGATATCCGACGTCTTCCATTGCTCCTGGTAGATCATAGGCCGCGATAATGATAAAGCCAGTGGGATTTTTAATGAAACCGTAAGTACCCAACCTCCCCAATTCTTCCTTTGTCTCCTGGGTTGAGCTTATGATTTTGATGCGGATTCGATTATCAAAAGGTCCTATTTGGCATAGTTCTGCCGCATTATGCAAGATCTTTAGATCATCAGCCGAGAGTATCGTGTGGTCATACGTGCGGCAGGAGTACCGTTGGTGAATTAGTTTATGGATCTTGGAGTTGAACTTCATAGGACATTTCCCTGATATTGATGAGAAAGATTATAGACGAATTTTCTTTGAAAATATCAGGAAAATTATACCTGGTGGCGTTGAGGACATTTAATGATTTGACATAGGAAGAATATCATTAGGGGAAAATTTCCTTTATGTTATACTCCTGAAATAATAAAGAGGATTTGATGAATCTTAGCATTCATAATGCAGTACTTGATCGAGGATTGAGGACAGTCAATATTGGTATCGAGAATGGATTGATCAACAAGATTTCAAGCGATCCCATACCCAGGGCGGAAAAAGCAATAGATGCAAATGGTTCCTTGATAACCCCCCCGTTTTTTGAATCACATTTTCACCTTGATAACACGTTATTGGTCGGAGGTATAAATCAGAGTGGTAGTTTGAAAGAAGCCATTGAACTTTATACAGCAGAAAAGTGGGAGATGACTGAGGATGATATCCTTGAACGCGCAAGCGAAACCCTGAAGTTATGTCTAATGAATGGTGTTTGTTATCTTCGGTCCCATGTTGACATTGACCCCATCGGAAAGTTGAAATTGTTGGAAGGCGTGAAACGGGCAAAAGAACGATTTTCAGGCATCGTTGATGTACAGATCATTGCATTTCCCCAGATGGGTTTGGTCAATGATCCAGAAACCGTCGACCTCATGTACGCGGCAATGGAGAGTGGGGCGGATATAGTTGGTGGGATACCCCATTTTGAAAAAGATATGGAAGACGCAGCCCGCCAAATAGAAATCGTTTTTGATATCGCGAAGAAATACGATGCTGATATTGACATGCATGTAGATGAAGTTGATGACCCAGCATGGAAATCAGTCGAATTGCTTGCAGAACATACTATTAAAGAGGGCTATCAGGGGCGGGTAGCTGCCGGCCATTGTTGTTCCATGGCAGCCTGGAAAAACGAAGATTTTGACCGGGTATTGCCTAAGATCAAAGAAGCAAGCCTGAACGTGATCACGAATCCCCTCACTAATTTGATAGGGCAAGGCCATCACGATAAAAGACCAATCCGCCGGGGTGTTCCTCCCCTTGATTTGTTATTTAAGGCTGGAATTAATGTTGCCACCGGTACAGATGATATGCTGAATATGTTCTACCCATTTGGAAATATGAATCCATTGGAAGTGGTAAATTTCAGTGCCCACCTTGGTTATTTGGCTACGCCAGATCTCATTGATAAAGCATTTATGATGCCCTTATATAATGCGGCTAGAACTTTCGGGATTGACCCTTATGGAATTGAAGTTGGCAATCCCGCAGATCTTGTACTGCTGCCAGTTCATAATATTGTGGATGCTGTCCGCTTCCATCCAGCTCCTACAATTGTTATCAGAAACGGGGTTGTCCTCGCAGAAACAATCCTATCCCAGACATTAAACTTGACGGTATAATTTACCAGTATTATGCTATGGAATATTCCAACTACACGTAATTCAATAAAGAAAGGAGGTACTGGGAAAGATTTCTATTTACCGGAGCAGTTAATATTTTACTAAATGTGCAACTGTATTAAGGAGGATTGATGAATTCAAAGAAATTTCTAAAATTGTTAGCGCCTCTAATGATCATCGCTATGCTCTTGGCCGCATGTGGTGGAGCAGCAGAACCTGTAGAAACTGCAGAAGAAGCTGCACCAGTAGAAGAAGCTGTTGTTGAAGAAGAAGCTGCCGAGGAAGAGGAAGCTGCCGAAGTAGCAGCTGCCCCAACCCTGGTGAAAATTGCATATTTCTTCACTGGCCCGCTTGATGAGCCGTGGGCCCAGGCAATGTTCCAGGCTGTTCAGCGTGTGAAAGAAGATGCACCGATGGCTCTGGAAATCGAAGATAAGTGGTTTGAGAAAGTTCCCATCGACGATTATGAAAAATTCGTCCGTGACGTGATCGAAACCGGTGAATACGATATCATCTGGCTGCACGACGCCTCCGCCGGAACAGATCCAGTAGACAATCTCCGACTGGAATATCCCGAACAGATCTTCCCCGTTACCGCTTCTAACTACCATCCCGTTGGCGGAAACGCTTACTGGATCCAGGCCTACGCCCATGAACCTGCCTACCTGAGCGGCATTCTTGCCGGCCTGGTTACTGAAACGAACACGATCGGCATGGTTTCTGGTTTCCCCTATGCCAGTGTCAACCACCTGCTGAACGCATTCGTTGCCGGTGCGAGATCAGTTAACGATGAAGTGAAATTCAAATCTGCCTACATCGAAGCTTGGTGGGATCCTGTGAAAGCCAAAGAGACTGCCCTGGCCCAGATCGAAGCCGGCGCTGATGTGATCTACAGCGAACGTTATGGTGCATTCGAAGGAGCCCGTGATAAAGGCGTTTATGCTTTCGGAAATCAGTCAGACATTCATGACCTGGCTCCCGAAACTATCATTACCAGCCCCTTAATGTATTGGGATCCCTCAGTTTCTTATATGATTGAGACCTGGTACGACCATGTCGTCAATGGCACTGCCTATGACGCACCAACCGAAGAGCCAGTATTCTTCCTGATGAAAGATGGTGGATCCGGGCTTGCCCCTCTGTACCAATTCGAGGATGAACTGCCCGCCGAGGTTATTGATACCTTCAGGGCAGCAATGGATCAAGTCCTTGCCGGAGAACTTGAAGTTGAATTGAAGTTTGACGCAGTTGAGTCTGACTAGTAGTTACTGAAAATCTAAGGCTGTTCAGCAACATGCTGAACAGCCTTATTCTTATCGAGACCACTATACAAGGTAATAAAGTTGAATCAAAAAGAAAACTCCCCGATATTAGTAGTTGACAATATTACCAAGAGTTATGGCGCACTGGTGGCTAATGATCGAATCAAGTTTGAAGTACAAAAAGGGCATGTTCATTGCCTGCTTGGGGAAAATGGCGCTGGAAAGTCCACTCTTGCAAAATGTATCTATGGCGCATCTAAACCTGATTCTGGATCGATAAAATTCAAAGATCAGGTAACCCATTTCTCATCCCCTAGAGAAGCGATCAGGCAGGGGATCGGTATGGTGCATCAGCATTTTGTTCTCGCAGAACCGATGAATGCCGTTGAGAATATTATCGTTGGTGAAGAAAGCACTGGAGCGATCCTCCACCCGAAAGTAGAAACAGCGAAAATACAAAAATTGGCAGACCAATATGGGCTAACGCTTGATCTGTCATTACCGGTATCTCAATTATCCGTAGGTGAGCAGCAATGGATAGAGATATTAAAAGCACTATATGTTGGTGTAGACCTGCTGCTGCTGGATGAGCCCACTGCTTTATTAACCCCTCAGGAAGTAGATAAATTATTCAATATTATTCGAAAAATGACCGCCGATGGAATAACGATCATTTTGATTACCCACAAGCTTCACGAAGTGATGGATATATCCCAGCGGGTCACAGTCCTCAGAAAAGGGAAGACTGTAGCAACTGTTAAAACATCTGACAGCACAAAAGCATCACTAGCTGAGCTGCTGGTTGGGCGCGAATTTGATTTTCGCGTAAATAAAGAAAAAATTGAACCGGGAGATCCGGTTTTAGAATTACAAGGACTTACTATCAAGCGTGATAATGGAACTATTGGTGTGGATGATTTCACGCTAACAGTCAACCAGGGTGAAATTGTTGGATTGGCTGGGGTGAGCGGGAATGGCCAGCCTGAATTATTCGACGCTTGCGTAGGCGTGCGTTCACCAGAGGAAGGTAAGATCATCCTGGGGGGAGAGGAGATCACCGGGTTATCACCGCTGATCATTTCCAATAAAGGATTGGCGAGTGTGCCTCAAGATCGATTAAGACAGGGTTTGATCAGTGAATTTGATGTTCAGGAAAATCTGATACTTGGCATGCATGGCAATGAACCCTACAGCAAATTTTCCTTGATCAATTGGTCTAAAGTGAAAACCCATGCCGTTGATATGATCGAGAACTTTGAAATTGCTACCCGGGGACCGGATCAAAAGGTCAAGCAATTATCCGGCGGCAACCTTCAAAAAGTCCTGCTCGCAAGGGAAGTATCCAAAGATGTCACGGCGCTTATTGCCAGCTCTCCAACTAGGGGATTGGACATAAACGCTACCTACTATGTATATAAAAGATTCCTGGATCTGCTTCATGAAAAGACTGGAATTTTATTGATCTCTGAGGACCTGGATGAGATCTACAACGTCTCAGACCGGATTGCGGTTATTTTCAAGGGTAAATTGATGGGCATATACAATACCGAAGATGTGACCAGGGAAAAGATCGGTTTATTAATGGCTGGAGTCAAGGAAGAAGATAGTGACTAAAAAATATTCCTTACGAATTGAAAAACGGAAAGATATTGGTTTTGCGATGAGCACAATATCTATTATCATAGCTTTGCTAGTATCCCTTCTCGTTACTGCGGGAGTGATTTTCCTCTCGGGGGCGGATCCAAAAATTGTGTTGTTTGCTATCGCCAAGGGATCCTTCGGCAGTAAAAACGCGATCATAGACACATTGATCAAATCAACGCCCATTATGTTGACAGGATTGGCGACGATTGTGGCATTTAGGGCTCGTGTGTGGAATATCGGCCAGGAAGGACAATTATTCGCCGGAGCGATGGCAGTCACTTTTGTTCTTCTGACTTTTCCAAATTTGACACTACCTGCCTACGTGTTAATTCCGCTGTTGATGTTAGTTGCGATGGTGGGAGGCGCACTTTGGGGCAGTATCCCTGGATACCTGAAAGCGAAATACAATGTCAACGAAATTATCGTAACGGTTATGTTGAATTATGTGATTCTGTACCTGATGACATTTTTACTCAACGGAGCCTGGCAAGAACCCGGCAGTTTTTATTACAACACAATAAAATTCCCGGAATCCAGCTGGCTACCGCTTCTCTTCGATACTAGGCTGCATCTCGGTTTTGTGATCGCAGTGGTCATGGCTGGCTTGGTATATTTTTTGATGTGGAAATTTAAACTAGGTTTTGAGATCAGGGCTACTGGTGATAACCCCATTGCATCCACTTATAAAGGGATTAATACCAATCGCATTAGCCTGATAGTTATGTTGATTAGTGGTGCGCTAGCCGGCCTTGCCGGGGGAATCGAAGTTTTGGGTATTCACCACAAGTTGATCTACGGTTTTTCAAGCGCCTTTGGATTTACAGGAATCTTGATCGCTTTATTGGGCAGAATGCACCCGGTTGGTGTGATCATTGCCTCGATATTCTTTGGAGCTCTCCATAATGGAGCTTCGGCAATGCAAATTTACTCGGATGTTCCCAGATCCCTGGTCAATCTGATCATGGGATTGATCATCATTATGATGTTGATGTGGGAAGCGATTTTTACTTACAGGATTCGGAGGGTAGAGAATGTGGGCTGATATCTTTCAGGTTGGACTGATAGTCAGTATATTGGCAACAGCTGTCCGGATGGGAACTATTGTTTTATTGGGAGCCCTTGGAGAGTTGGTTGCAGAAAGAGCGGGAGTATTAAATCTGAGCGTGGAAGGCATGATGCTTACCGGTGCTTTTGCGGGTTTTTTGGGTGCTTATTACTCGGAATCTTTATGGATCGGTGTTTTATGTGCTGCTGTGGCCGGAATTCTGATCAGTTCGATATTTGGCCTTCTGGTGGTTGTTTTTCATATCAGTCAGGAAGTCAGCGGCCTTTCGGTGAATATCTTTGCAGGAGGGTTGACTTTTTATCTATACCGGACAATATTCCCGGACGTAGGTGGTACGAATATCCCCGCCCTGACTCCATTCAAAGTTGTTGATATACCAATTTTGTCTGACATCCCGATCATCGGTAGGATTTTATTCCAACAGTATGCGCTTTCATATATAGCTTTCTTCATGGTTCTTGTGATCGCATTCTATCTTTATCGAACGAAATCTGGTTTGATCTTGCGGACATTGGGGGAAAATCCACGCGCGGTAGATATGAAGGGAGTTAATGTTACCTTGTACAGGTTCCTGGCCGTTCTTTTCGGCGGTATGATGGCGGGATTAGCTGGATCCTTTATCACCCTGGCTTCCGTTGGTATATTCGTGGCTGATATTACGGCAGGCAGGGGGTGGCTGGCTATCGCAATCGTAATTTTCGGGGATTGGAAACCGGCCAAGATTCTGTGGGCCAGCCTATTCTTCGGATTGATCGATGGTTTACAGATGCAGCTGCAAGCCGTGGGCGTCGATCTGCCATTCCAGCTTTTCCTGGCAATGCCTTATATTTTGACAACGATCGCCGTTTTCCTGGGCAGAAAAAAATCAGGCGCGCCTCAAGCCTTAGGTTTGCATTATATTAGGGAGTAATGTGTGTTGTTTGATATCCAAAATGGCCATTGGTGAACTCACCAATGGCTTTTTGTTTTAACAGTTGAAGTCTAAGATTCCAATATTGATATGCTGATAAGTTCTATTAAGATTTATAATTGTCCTTGGAGTTGAGGATTAAGGTAATAAGAAAATCAAATCTCCTCGACGCAGACGACATGCTTGAAAATGGAGAATCACCAAAAATAAAGTGGTTTGCATACATACTGATTCTGCTCGCCTTGGTATTGATTGGATTTGTCGTAGGAGCTTTTGGATCAATTAGTTTTCCCCTAAATTATGGCGTGAACTATTTTTGGACAGGTATTGTAATTCAGCAAGTTGGTAGCATCTGGTTTGGAGCCTGGGGTGTGATTGCCGGAGTTATTTTTCCATTCTTTTCGAATGCTGTAACATCAACACCACTTCTTGTTTCTCTGGCATACATACCAGCGAATTTTATTCAAGCATACTTGCCAGCGATGGCGTTCCGGAAATATAAGATTGATCCAGAATTGGGATCTGGATTAGATTACGTCTATTTATTCCTGGCGATGTTGGTGTCGAATTTTTTGGGTGCATTGTGGTCCGTAGTTGTAGTGTTAAAAGGATTTGGTCTGTTAGGCGATGAATCAATGTTGCGATATATTTTTGGGTGGTTCGGGGGGAATATGGTTGCGGGCATAATCTTTAATTTTATAATACTTAAAACTCTTTCTAGAAATACGTATATATCAAGATTCTATGTAAAGAAGTGGTGGTCTTGAGTTATTCATACTGCATGAATAAAATACTGTTTTGACTGCATTTAGTGGGGTTTAGTCTGAAGGAATCTATATCATTCAGAAAAGTAGTCGTGATGGACATCAAAATCAATCACCCGTGTTTCCATTCCGTCCAGATATAAAAAAACCTTATATTGTCCGGTTGGCCAGAAATTACCAGCATTCTGCAGTTTAAATACGACCGTAGATGAAGTTGGAACAACCTCATCGATTTTGATCACATAATCAGGGGCTGACCGGTTTGTCTCAACCGCAACCCAGCTTGCTTTAAGTGTCATGTCTGGAGACGGTTGATCGAGAGTGACAATACAATAGAAGACCGCTCGAGCATCAAAGTTATCAGTTGGTAGGGTGCCTTCCGGGTCGAGATATAGTCCTGCGGTGGAAACTGTGGTTGTATTTGCCGAAGAAACACAACCACTGGAAATAATCAGAAATATTGAAATAATCAATATAATGGATATTGTTTTCATAGCATACCCAAGATTTCGGCTTATTTTTCCCGTCGAATTGTAATTAAGCTTGTTAGGCGCATTATTCCCCAGAGAAATGCTGCCAGGACAAAAACTGCCAGGTAATCGATAACTGGAATCCAGGCGATCTGGTGAATGCCGCTGATTCCTCTTCCGCTGTAAACGAATAAAGCCAGCGTAATATAGGTCCCCAGGAAAACCCAGCGCAGCCATTTTGGCAGTTTCAACCCATGCATCTGAGTGAGGACAAATACACCTCCAAAACCAAACGCAAACATTGGCCACATATCGTTGCCTTGCATAACGGCTACAAGAGTGCCGTGAACGAGGACAGCAACTTCCTGGAACAGCATCCACCAACGGTTGATATGGATCCTGGTGAAAAACAGGCTGCCTTGCAGCAGGAGCAGGAACATATACAAGAATCCGATCAGGTGGCCGCTGGTTGCAATGGTGGGGTGGTACCAGAAAGTATACACAGTTGCCCAGGCGAAGAAATAGCCATGGTATTTCCGGGCAAAGCGAATTAATTCTTTTGAAAGGGGAGCGGGTTTACCAAAAAATATGCCCCTGGTGCGGTTTTCCATTAATAAAACCCAAACGAGAAGAATGATCACAGAAACCTGGGAGCTCCAGATCGACACATCCTGAGCTAAGCCGTCATACCATAAGTGTGTTTGCAGGACGCGTAAAAGGATAAAAAAAGCGTTGACTGCCAGCGCGGCATAATTAACAAGGTGTAGTTTTGTATCGTACTTCTTAACACGTGTTTGGGCAAAATAGATCAATCCCCAAAATGAAAATTGGTGTAATAGATAAAAACCCCAAGCAGTTGCCCTGGTCCAAAAAGTTGGAATGGGCAGTTTCCAGTAATACCAGGAAGCGCCTTGGTCTGGAGCGAGCTGGATTGAATCCAGTTTTGGGCCTAGGAACCAGATCAAACCAATAAAAGCCAGGCTGAATGTAATCCCGACCCAGAGGGTTGTGATGTCCTGACGTGTAACCGCTTTTTCGTTTGTTATCTTCTTTGTGTTCATGAAATTGTAATCTCCGAATTAATAACTCTTAGTGAATTAGATCGTCGAGGGCGCTATCAATATTTTTGAATAGGAATTCGAAACCAGATTCAAGCAAACGTTGGGGTAGAACCTCGCGTCCATCAATAGCCAAAGTGGATGCCTCGCCAAGTAATAAGTTTACTGCTCCGGCTGGAATTGCCAACCACGAAGGACGGTTCAAGGATCTTCCCAGTGAAGAAGAAAAGGCCTTGTTATTCACGGGTATTGGAGCTGTCAAATTATAGACGCCCTGTGTGCTGCGTTCGTTAATAAAATAGTGATAGGAGCGGACTACATCCTCAATATGGATCCAGGACATCGATTGCTGTCCTTTACCAAGTGGACCCCCAAGATAAAACTTATATGGAAGTGAGAGCAGTGGGAGTAAACCGCCTTCACGGCTGAGAACCAGCCCTAGCCTGGAGATGATTCTCCGGACACCGAGTTCTTCCACACCGGAAGTACTCTCTTCCCAGCCTTGACAGACGTCCGCCAGAAAATCAACACCATGGGGAGTGTTTTCATTGGCTGGTTGATTTCCACGGCTACCATAATATCCAATTGCCGAAGCCTGAATGAGTACCTCGGGTTTGTGGGTGGATTTCTGGATTGCTTTTAGGATGATCTTGCCAGACTGGATCCTACTGGACCTGATGAGCGATTTTCTTTGATTGGTCCAACGCATTGATAGCGGGCTGGATCCGGCAATGCTGGCGCCAGCCAGATTGATAACTATATCCATGGATTCAATTTCCTGACTGATCCTATCTATGTCCCAGGGAATTGCGTTCAGACCAGAATTGATTCTGTCTGGAGTCCGGCTGATCAAAGTAATTTGATCGTTATTTTGTATAAAGGAATGGGTCAAGGCGCTTCCGATTAAACCTGTTCCTCCTGCTATTAATATTTTCATGGTTATACAACTGCTTTCTTTATGAGAAATCTCTGATGATAGGTATTATAGCTTGAGCATCGTTACCGAGAATTTCTTCAAATGTCTCTGCGAAGATTGATAAGTATATTAGGAAAGCGGCTTCAGAAAAATTCCGATTGGCTAATAAGTTGGATGCCCATTCCAAATTTGGGCTTAAGTGATTGATGCTCCCAAATCTGAGTGACGCTGTGATATCAGCTGTAAGATCCCTGTTTGCACGGATGATATCTTCAGGATTGAATTCCAGATTTTTGGTCTCCATCTTATCAAGAACTAATTTGTTTAATTGCAGCTCTGCTTCCTGTATTTTTTTTATCAAGTCCTCGTGAGAATTAACTAGATGATCAACTGGTGAAACAGGCACTGGATTGTTGAGGAATTGTTCAACTTTATTCACAGCTTTTGCGAGGTCAATTCCCAGATATAGGCCCGGGATTTGTTCGTTAAGTCCTTGGGATTTGCTGAAAATCCAGCCGCTGAAAGCCACAGTAGTTCCATTTTTAGCTAATAATTGAGTTGCTTCTAATAAGGCAGCGCTGGTAACTAATCTGGAGGCACTCATAATGGTGAGCTCAATACTAGAATCTTTAATCGTGATTAACAGATCTCGTAGGGGTACATTTCCGCCTAGGTAGATAATTGGCCAACCCCGGTTTTTCAACAGGAGCGCCATCATCAATAATCCAATTGTATGATGTTCGCCGGGTGGGTTACCGAGCAATATACTTTGTTTGTGGAACGGGTTTGGGGCTGAAGAGATCAGGGCTTGCAATTTTCTAACAGCAATTTCAGAGGTGAAATGTTCCTGCTGGACAGAAATCTCTCCTTTGCTCCATAATTCTCCAATTTCTCTTAAACCTTGCATAATAAGTTCAGCACAGACGGTATGTACTGGGTATTGGGCAAAAGCTTGTGAGAGAATCTGGTCTGCGTTTGTTTCATCAAATTCTAAACAAAACTTTAACCACTGGTCTTGAAGATCTTCCAGGTTATCATTTGTACCTAATTTCAACGGAATGATAGCTGGTGGATTGGATTCCAATCCATTTGTTAGGGGATCTATTCCTTTGTCATTAAGTTCGGACCAGTAGGCAACAGCCTGGCTAATTCGCATACCTTCTTTCTGACGATCCACAAGCCAGTGTATGGTTTGCAAATCAAATTCGGAATACAAACGTTGGCCACCTTTGCTTCGAGCTGGTTGTGGGAGCTGGTACCGACGCTCCCAGGCTCTAATTGTGTCAGCCTTTAGTCCAGTTTCCTTAATAATCAGGTTAAGGTTGAAAAGGGGTTTTTTTGAATAAATCATAGTCTCCAAAGAGAAATTATTTTTCACAGTTTAACCCATTATTCACATATTGTCAAGAAATAAACTAATAAACCTTGACAAAACCATGACAATGGTGTAAATTGGGGATGACTGGCAAGTTACATTTATTGGAATATTTGTTTTATCGGGATAAGGAATGTGAAATGAAAAAAATTAAAGGTTATCAATGGGCTACTGTGTTGGCTACTCTGGTAACAATCACCGTCAATGCTATGGCGAATATCCTGCCATTGAATGGTTTGGAAACTGGAGAGATCTCGGACCGGTTTGATATTTTCTTTGTCCCGGCTGGATATGTGTTTTCGATCTGGGGTTTGATCTATCTGGCTCTAATAATCTATACCATCTACCAGGTTTTACCTGGTCAGGCAGAGAATCCGACCCTTAAGAAGATCGCTCCTTTGTATTGGATCGGAAGTCTTGCAAATTCTGTCTGGATATTCCTGTGGCATTATGAGGTGTTTTCTTTGACTGTGATTGCCATGGTCGCTATCCTTGTCACTTTGATATCGATCGGCCGGATTCTCGTTGAAACCAGTGGTCTCGAAAAATGGCTGGTTAGACTGCCTTTCAGCATCTACCTCGGTTGGATCAGTGTGGCAACCATCGCAAACGTTTCCCAGAACCTGTATCTGTTTGAATGGAATGGATGGGGTCTAGATCCTCTGGTCTGGGCAGTGCTCCTCTTGGCGGTGGCCAGTTTACTGGGAATATTAAAATCCCTCATGGAAAATGACAACCCTTATTCATTCGTTCTGATCTGGGCATTTATTGGTATTACGGTGAGTCAAGCTGGATCATCGCTGGTCGTAACCGCGGCCTGGTCTGGTGTTATTATTCTTATATTGGCGATAATTGGCAGTATCTTCAAATACAGGAAAATTTATTAGGAGATATTAATGGTAATTCGTATTGTTACAGATTCCACCTGTGATCTTCCTGAATCGATAATAGATGATCTGGGTATTGTAGTAATTCCGTTGTATATCAATATTGGTGACCAGGGATTTCTTGATGGTATAGATATATCCCGGCAGGAGTTCTACTCCAAGCTGGCTGATTATCCTTCCCATCCCACAACGGGTACACCCGGAACAGACGTTTTTACCCAGGCATTTGACGCATTGGTAGCTCAGGGGGCGGAAGAGATCATTTCCATTCATATATCAGAAAAATTAAGCGCGACTATTAATGTGGCGAGGATGGCAGCGGAGGAATATCAGAAAGTTAAGGTGACTGTCAGAGATTCTGGCCAATTGTCAATAGGGACGGGATTCCAGGTTGAAATGGCGGCCAGAATGGCTAATGATGGAAAATCATCAACTGAGATTCTATCAGCGCTGGACAGCCTGCGCTCTAGGACTTTTGTAACCGCTGGTTTAGATACACTGGAATTCTTGCGACGCAGTGGCCGTATGAACAGGTTCATGACTGGTATCGGCAGCTTAATCCAGCTTAAACCGATCTTGACCATGAAGGATGGACTGCCAGGATCTGATCGTGTTAGAACCTCAATACGGGCTGAAAAACGTCTGGTTGCGTTGCTTGAGAAGAATTTACCAATAGAGAGATTCGCGTTACTTCATACCAATGCTCATAGAAAAGCAGAAGAATTTAAAAAGAAAATTGAAAGGCATCTGCCAGAGGGAGAGATTTTCTCAATGGATATAACACCAGTGATAGGAGCCCATCTGGGTCCAGGTGTGGTGGGTTATGCAGTTGTTACAAAGATCTAATTCAACAATAATCACGGATTATAGAAAATTGAAAAGGAATTGATATGAGCAAAGAGAACATTAGATATTACATCGGGATATTAATAATTATCCTTCTGGGGTTAGGTGTAGCTTTGGCCGGGAGTCAGGGTGGTTATCAGCTAGGTGGATTGCCAATTTACGGACTGGTTATTGGATTAGCATTTGTAATCCAATGGGTTGTTTTTGTCCACGCCTTTTGGAATAAGACAGAGAAATATTTTGATCTAACAGGAAGTGTCACGTATATCACGGTCATATTACTTGCAGTTATCCTGTCTCCGAAAAAAGATCTCAGATCTTGGATGGTGGTGGGGATGGTTTCTGTCTGGGCACTGCGCTTGGGAACGTTCCTGTTCCAGCGAATTAAAAAAGCGGGAGAAGACAGGCGTTTCCGTGATATCAAAAAATCTTTCCCACGATTCCTACAAACCTGGACTTTGCAAGGACTTTGGGTAACCTTTTCTTTAGCCGCAGCGCTGGTAGTTGTTACTTCGCAGAAACGGGTGCCTGTTGATATCTTCGCAGTGGTTGGTCTTCTCGTCTGGTTATTCGGATTTGGGATAGAAGCTATTGCGGATAGGCAAAAAAGCATCTTTCGTAAGGATCCGACCAATGAGGGCAAGTTTATTAAGAATGGTTTATGGTCCTGGTCCCGACACCCGAATTACTTTGGCGAAATAGTACTCTGGATCGGCGTCATGATCATTGCCTTGCCTGTTCTAGAAGGATGGCAGTGGGTGGCATTGATATCTCCCATATTCATTACCATCTTATTGACCCGTGTGAGCGGTGTGCCAATGCTTGAGAAAAGAGCTGATGAAAAATGGGGTGGACAGGATGAATATGAAGCTTATAAATCAAGGACATCGGTTCTGATACCGCTGCCTCCCAAAGGAGATCAATAATGTTTCTGCAAATATTAAAGATTATTGGAGGGATAGCCACAATTATTACCGGAGTTGTATCGCTCTTCTGGCCTCTCAAGGTACCAGGTTTTACAGGATTGGAGCCAAATGGTGGAAGAGGCATTACTGAAATCAGAACTATTTTAGGGGCACTTTTTGTAGGTCTAGGAGCGGCGGTTCTCTTTTATCGCAGCCCTGAAGCTTATATGATCTTGGGAATCACTTACTTGGCTATGGCATTGGTGCGCGGGATATCGATATTTGTAGATCGTTCTGCCATCTCATCGAATATCATTAGTTTTGCAGTAGAGCTTGTATTTGGTATCTTGTTAGTTTTATGAGGGAATAATTTTATGAAAATTGCAAAAATATTAGCTGTACTTGGTGTATTAGCAATGACTTCAGTATTGATATATGGTTTCACGGTAGGGAATTTTTCAGTTGATGGTGGGAAGATTATCCAGAACCCTTGGGGTATTGTGTCACTTGTTGATCTTTACACTGGTTTTTTCCTGTTTTCAGCCTGGATCATATTTAGAGAAGGATTGACCTTTCGATCGTTTATTTGGGTGATCTTGATGATGGTCCTGGGATTCTTTACCGCCAGTTTGTATGCCCTGATTGCGCTTTATCAGAGTGGTGGAGATTGGCAAAAATTCTGGATGGGAAAAAAAGCCAGTGGATAGGATCAAAGAGTTGCAGAATGAGCTGAAGACGATTTTCGCGGGCAGGGGAATAAAAATTCTAGATGTGATATTACCTTTGCTTATTTTTCTGGTTATCAGTCCATTATTCGGTTTGATCCTGGCGATATCCGCATCTATTGGAACTGCTGTAATTTTCTTTTTGATACGAATCATTCAAAAAGAAAATCTATATTATTCTCTGGGTGGTTTGGGAGCCGTTTTACTTGCAGCTGGATTTGCGTTATTGAGTGGGTCTGATGTTGGGTTTTTCATCCCCGGGTTGGTGTCTGGTGGATTGACGGTCATTCTTTGTTTTTTGAGCGTATTATTGAAGCGTCCCGTTGCGGCCTTTTCAAGCCACTTGACCCGGCGTTGGCCGCTCAGTTGGTATTGGCATTCTCGTATCCGTCCCGCTTACAGTGAAGTAACTCTTTTCTGGGGAATTGGCTTTGCCGCCAGGTTAGCACTGGAATTTGCCTTATTCAGGCAGGGTGCTGCTAACTCCCTGGGTTTGATCCGCACTCTTCTTGGTTGGCCATATACTATCCTGATCTTGATTCTCAGTTATTTGTATGGGGTGTGGAGATTGGGTGAATTGGCTGGACCGAGCGTAGAGGAATACCAATCCAACAAACCTGAACCCTGGATGGGGCAAAAACGAGGTTTTTAATCAGGTTTTAATTATCAAGTTCTAGACTGTCAAATAGGAAGAACTCCTTCTTGTACAGATTCTTTTTCTTTGGGAAAATCGGTCAATAGATAACTCCTTGTTGATTGGTTTGGTAAGATATATTTACTATGTACCCCATCGAGAATTTATGGAGGAAAGAGATGATCCGCAACCAGTGGTATGTTGTTTTGGAATCAAAACAGGTCAGAAAAAAACCTATGGGTGTAACTCGCATGGGTGAAAAACTGGTCTTTTGGAGAGATAAAGCCGGGAAGGTTAATTGCGCAGTTGATTGCTGCCCCCACCGGAGAATATCTTTAAGCCTTGGTGAGGTTTATAACGATCATCTCCAATGCCCATTTCATGGATTCGAATATGATAACAGCGGCCGCTGTGTTCACATACCCGCCAATGGTGTAGGTGGACGAATTCCCGGATCCTTGGTCTTGGAATCTTACCCAACGTTTGAGGATCAAGATTTTATCTGGATCTGGTGGGGTGATGAACCCCCGGAAGACTTGCAATCCCCTGATTTCTTTGATAATTTGGACGACACTTTTGTCTACAGTTCCGTCCAGGATCCCTGGAAGAGCCATTATTCCCGGGCGATAGAAAATCAGCTAGATGTGGTTCACCTACCTTTTATACATCATAATACTATTGGGCGTGGCGACAGGACCGTGATTGATGGTCCCCTGGTGATATGGGAGGGGGACGATAAATTGCTTGTTTATGTTTTCAATAGACTGGACGATGGAACCCCGCCTAAAAAGCCTAATCAACTTAGCCTGAATGAGGTCCGGAGTGTTCACCTGGAATTTATTATGCCGAATTTGTGGCAGAACTTCATAAGTGATGACGTCCGGGTAGTTATTGCCTTTACACCTGTTGATGAAGATAATTCGATCTTATATTTGCGTTTTTATCAGAAATTCCTTCGTTTACCAATCCTGGGAAAACTGATAACCTGGGTGGGCATGCCTTTCAACTTGATCGTCGCTCACCAGGATCGCCGGGTAGTGATTACTCATAAACCTCAGCCAAGCTCTTTTAAATCAGACGAAAAATTGATCCAGGGAGATCTACCGATCATCGAGTATCGGAAGAAAAGAGCAACATTAAAAGAATTAGATTAATTGAAAAGAGCAGACGTGAAATCTAAAAATGAAACTAAGATACTTGTTACTGGATCTACTGGTTATATCGGTGGGAGGCTGGTGCCTGCATTGATTAAATCCGGTTACAAAGTCCGGGTATTGGTGCGGGATCCGGATCGGCTGGAGGGTAGAGATTGGTTGGATAAAGTTGAGGTTGTTCGGGGAGATGTTCTTCTCACCGAAACTTTGCCCGAGGCTATGAACGGAATTACTGCGGCATATTATTTGATTCATAGCATGGCCAGTGGTGAAGATTTTCATGAGAGGGATCTGCTGGCTGCAAAGAATTTCAGCAAGGCTGCGAAAACGGCGAAAGTAAGGCAGATTGTTTACCTGGGGGGTTTGGGAGACTATCAAGCAGACTTATCTGAACATTTGAAATCCCGCCAAGAAACAGGGAAGGTGTTGGCTCAATCTGGGGTTCCAGTCACAGAGTTTCGTGCTGCCGTCATTGTAGGGTCTGGAAGCATATCTTTTGAAATGATCCGCTATCTGACTGAGAGAGTACCGTTGATGGTTTGTCCAAGATGGGTTTATACCAGGACGCAACCTATCGCGATCCAGGATGTCCTGGCATATCTAATAACAGCCTTAACGACACCAGATTCTTTCAATAAAGTGATCGAGATCGGGGGTCGAGATGTTGTGACGTATGGCGAGATGATGTTGGGATATGCTGGCGTCCGGGGACTAAAAAGGATCTTGATCCCTGTGCCTTTCCTCACTCCCAAGCTTTCTGCATATTGGGTGCACTGGGTTACCCCAGTATCAGCAGATATCGCTCATGCGCTTGTGGAGGGATTGCGAAATGAAGCGCTGGTTACGGATCATTCAGCAAACGGGATCTTTCCAGGAATAACACCAACAGATTATCATTCGGCTGTTCAAACGGCGCTTGATAAACTGGCGGCATCTGAAGTGGAGACTCGATGGACAGACTCATTAACATCCAGCCTGGGAGAACAAGCGCCAGTCCAATTAACGACCCTGGAGGGTTTGATTATGGAGGGTCGCCAGGCCAAGATCAGGGCTAGTATGGACCGGGTCTTTCAGGTATTATCTGGTCTTGGTGGAGAGAAAGGCTGGCTGTATTTCGACTGGGCCTGGCAAATTCGGGGTGTGATAGATCGCTTAATGGGTGGGGTTGGCCTACGTAGGGGAAGGAGAGACCCCGATGAGCTCAGGGTGGGAGACGCGCTAGATTTTTGGAGGGTAGAGGAAATTCAGGCGGGAGTAAAGCTTCGATTACGATCGGAGATGATCACGCCGGGAGAAGCCTGGCTGCAGTATGACCTGGAACAGATTGAGGACCAAAAGGTGTTATTGCGGCAAACTGCGTTTTTTGCGCCGAAGGGTTTACCTGGATTCCTGTATTGGTATGTTTTGTATCCGATTCATTCATTGGTATTCTCTGGTTTGATTCGGGGGATTAAGGACAAATCTGAAAATTAATATTCTGGAGGGACGAGTGCCTAAACTATCAGACTTTGAGGAATTCCTCGAAAATAGAAGAATACCAATCCGGCTGGCTTGTAAAACTGAGTCGGGGTGGCCGTTGGTACTATCACTTTGGTTTATTTATAGAGATGGATCGTTGTATTGTGCGACTCGCAAAAATGCCAGGATAGTAGACTATCTGTTGAAAAATTCTGACTGTGCTTTTGAAATTGCAGCGGATCAGCCGCCTTATTGTGGGATACGGGGTCAAGCCAGGGCCAGTATTGATCAGCAGCGAGGAGTAGAGATATTGGAACTGCTTCTGGACCGTTATTTAGGGAGTCGTAATAATTCACTGGCTGAAAAATTATTAGAAAAAAGTGTTGACGAGGTAGCAATCCGGCTGGATCCGGTAAATATATTTTCCTGGGACTTTTCTAAAAGAATGGAGGATGCTAGCCCCAAAATGGATTTATTAGATATCAGGGTCTGTCCCTGATCCCGCAGTTGCGATAAAGTGATAATTAATCAAATAGGTAAGCGGAGGAAAACCACATGCCGAAAGTCTCAATAAATAATATAGCTCCTGATTTTTCGCTGAAGGCGTATGATGGTACTGATGTAAAATTATCTGATTTCAATACTAAAAAAAATGTCCTTTTAGTGTTCAATCGGAGTTTCCTGTGACCGTTCTGCCAACGGCATATGGCGCAGTTGCGCGATGATTATGTTAAGTTTGAAGATTTGGATACCGCCATTGTAGTTGTTGGCCCCGAAGGAGCCGAGAATTTCCGGACCTATTGGGCTGAGAATGAACTGCCATTTATCGGTTTACCAGATCCTACGCATTCAGTATTGAAACTTTATGGACAGGAAGTGAAACTATTCAAACTGGGCCGTATGCCTGCCATGGTTATCATTGACAAATCTGGCTTGGCCAGGTTCGTCCATTACGGACATGCCATGTCAGATATTCCCTCTAATCAGGATGTATTAGAGACCCTTCGAGCCCTGAATTTAGGACAAAACGAATAATGAGTTCAATCTGGTGGATCCGGCGAGACCTGCGGTTGCAGGATAATCTTACGATGCAGAAAGCGCTTGAGTATCCTCCTGTTCTCCCGGTTTTTATCCTCGATCCTTTATTGGTGGAAAAGGCTTCAGATCGCAGAATGAATTTCCTCTACAGCAATCTAAAGAGCCTTCACGAGGACCTCGTAGCAAGAGGCAGCAAGCTAATTATAAGATCCGGAAAACCAGTAGAAATACTGGAATCCTTATTGCAGGAATCTGGAGCAGACAGGATATTCGCTGAAGAGGATTTCACGCCTTATGCCAGATTACGGAATGTATTGGTTGGCAGTTATCTCCCTTTAAAATTGGTTCAAGGCCAACTAGGTATCCACCCCCTTGGTGTACTTAAGGCAAACGATAAACCCTATCGGGTTTTTACGCCATTTAAAAGAAACTGGATGGCACTGGCACCCACGATTCGTTTGCACCCTGCCCCTGAACAAATCCCAACTATAGAGAATATTATCTCGGAGCAAATCCCCAGCGGGAGGGAAGAAACACAATTTCCTCCAGGTGAGGAATATGCGAAACAACGCCTGGAAAAATTTCTTAAGAAGAAAATGGATTTTTATCACTTGAATCGGGACAGAATGGACCTAGATGGAACCTCAGACTTATCACCTTATATAAGGTTTGGGATCTTGGGGTTAAGGACTGCTTTGTTCCATGGTTTGAAATTACTTAATAGTAATGAAGGGCGGCAGGACATACTTGGAATTGATACCTGGCTGGGCGAGTTGATCTGGCGAGAATTCCACATTAATATAATGTACCATTTTCCTGAATCTCGAACACAGAATTTTCGTTCCATGTATGACAAACTCAAGTGGAGGAATGATCCATTAGATTTTCAGGCCTGGAAGGAAGGCCGAACAGGATTCCCTATTGTGGATGCAGGCATGCGGCAGTTAATTCAGACAGGGTGGATGCATAATCGGGCTAGAATGATCACAGCCTCTTTTTTGGTCAAAGATTTATTAATTGATTGGCGGTGGGGTGAACAGTGGTTCCGGGATTGTTTGCTTGATGGTGATCTGGCTGTTAATATAGGGTCCTGGCAGTGGGTGGCAGGAACGGGAACAGATGCAGCACCATTTTTTAGGATATTTAACCCTGTTAGACAAAGTAAAAAATTCGATACGAATGGTAACTATATACGCAGGTGGGTGCCGGAACTGGCTCACCTGGATAACGACTTAATCCATGCTCCCAGAGGGAAAAAAGCGAAAAATATAAATTATCCAGAGCCAGTTGTAGATCACAAATTTGCACGGGAAAGAGCGATTATTGCTTTTCAGGTAGCCAAAGAAAAAAAACGTCTCTAAAATACCGGATCTTCTGTTAACACAAGAGTTATTCAAAGAGTTTGATAGGGCAACCGGTAAAGTGCGGGGATAAAGCATTCATGAACTGATAAAAGGGCGATCTATGGTTAAAGTCCATAAAGTTGAATTCGAAGGTTTGATGTGTAATTCAATTGAAAATAAGAACCTGAAGATTTGGGTTACCAGGGATGTCGGGCCGAGAATTTTGGGATTGTCTTTCCTCGGTGGAAGAAATTTATTGGCTGTCCTTCCTGAAGCAATAATCCCTGTGGATGGAGCAAATGATTTTTCTCTGCGGGGAGGGCACCGATTGTGGTACGCTCCCGAAAATCCCGAAACGACCTATATCGCCGACGATCAGCCGTTGGAGATTTCACCAATAGAGAATGGATTACAGTTGATACAGAATGTGGATCAGGCCACAGGGATCCAGAAATGCTGGCAGGTAGTTTTGGATGACGAAGATGCAGCGCTGACCATTAGTCATAGTTTGACCAATTTGGGCCAGGGAGGTTTTGAACTGGCGCCATGGGCTATTACTCAGCTTAGAAAAGGTGGGACTGCGATCCTCCCTCTTCAAACAGAACACGAAGAAGCTCATGGATTACAGCCTAATCGACAAATAGTCTTATGGCCTTACACTGAAATTAATTCTCCTTTTTTGCATTTGAAGAATAAGGTGTTATTTATAGAATCAAATTTGACAGAAGGAGCAATAAAGATAGGCGCGCCAAATCCCGGGGAGTGGTTGGCCTACGTGATCGATCAGATACTCTTTGTTAAAAAAGCTGTTTATAACAAAAACGCAACCTATCTGGATCGGGGTGCATCCAGTCAAATTTACTGCAATAAGGATTTTATTGAATTGGAAACATTGGGACCGGTTGTTAACTTAGCTCCTGGAGAATCTGCTGAACATCAAGAAACCTGGCAGATCTATCCTGAAGGAGAATGGCCAGGTGAAATTGAACAGCTATTTGATCTTTTACGAGATTAAGAGAGATAATAAGAATAAAAGTCCCGATCACCGATCGGGACTTTTATTTTAGATAGACTTTTCTGGGTGATGATACTTTATAGTCAGGCTACCTTTTGGTATTCCTATATCATTGCTAATCACTTCGCATTTCACTTTTAGCAGGAAAAATATATCTCGGCTGGAATCGCTCAGGGTTTCGTAATTGGCCTGGCCTTTTGCCAGCACCAGAGGAGAACTAAAATACAACTCCTGGAATTCTGGCGTACAGGAGGGCAGAAAAGTGCCAGGATAAGGTGTGCCGGATTCAATAATACTAGCACCCTTATCGATCCCTGCTTGCCTGGCATCTGCTATGAGGGCATCGTCTAAGGCAGGAGCACTTTTGACAGCATAGATTACTGGCACATTCAGGGATTCGATGAGTACCCTGTCAAACACAGATTCGCCGGCGTTATCGGCCAGAACTAAAAGAGAATCGCTAGTTGATAGCTTCTCACGGAAAATCTCAAAACTGTTTCCCCAGATCTTGTCGTTGAATAAGCGTGTAATTTCCTCATCAATGTCGTAGCTGTTGGGGTTGCCCGCATCAAGGATATTGCCTAATGCACTGATTCGTATGGCTGCATCAAGGGGATCAAACGCATCTTTTACCAGCTTTTTCAGGAGGGGATACAACTTGAGCGCTTCCTGAATGCTGGACTCCTTGTGGGCGATGAAAAGGTCATCCTGGCCAGTTTCCTGAAGGATTTTTTGGTAGATCAGCCCGGCAGTACGCGCTGGCGGTAGGTCCATGTCAGCCTTGCTCAAATCATCTCTGAATTTATTCAGGATCAACTGGTGTGACGAGTTATCTAAATCTGTTTTTCCCAGAGTTGATTCCATTAATTTTGTGAGGCATTGTATGCAAGGCTGGTATGTTTTCATCGGTAACTAATTATTCTTAACTTCTACTTTGACATCTCTCTGATGGATACTTTGTGATTGTCATGAAAGTGGTATGAACCGGATTTCTTTAACACCGCAGGAACAAATTCACTCTGGACATCAACGAGAGTTGATTTTTCATTGATGGTAATCCTTCCGATTCCATTTCCCGGGATATCCGCTCGAGAAGCGATACCGCCTACAATTTCTCCGGGACGGATACCGTGAATACGGCCCTTGTTGATGCTTAAGCGAACCATTCCTTTTTCATTGCCTGACGCAGTTCTCTGGAACTGGCCCTGCCGATTTGATTTTCCTCTGTATTGATTGCCTTTTTTTCCGCGACCTTTTTTATAGGACGATTCTCTAAATTCAACCGGGGTGATCTTTGCAATAGGTTGATCCGACATTCCCTTACGGGCCATCTTCAATGCTGCTGCAGCGATTTTTATTGGATCATGTCCTGAGGCAATCATATATTCAACAAGTTCTTGTTCTCGTTTGCAGCGATCTCTTTCCAACCAGGCTTCCATTTTTTCTAGAAGTTTAATATCCCGCCGCTCATGAAGATCTTTTTCGGTGGGAAGTTGGGCCACGGATATCTTAGATTTGGAATAACTTTCGATCTTGTAGAGATATCGTTTGTCTTTTGGAGTGATCAGTGTGATGGCTACACCATCTTTTCCGGCTCGCCCGGTCCGGCCGATGCGGTGCACATAAGCTTCAGGGTCTGTTGGAATGTCGTAATTTATTACGTGAGTGATGTCATCGATATCCAAGCCCCGGGCTGCCACATCGGTGGCGACCAAGACCTTAACACGGCCTGTCTTAAATCGACCTAACACACGGATGCGGGCATCCTGGGAGAGATCGCCATTTAGAGCTTCTGCGGCAAAACCGCGTTGAATGAGATCGTTGGCTACTTTCCCGGAACCAATCCGGGTTTTTGTGAACACCAGGGTCGCACCGATTTCTTCGGCTTCAAATAGGCGGGTGATCGCTGCCATTTTGTCTTTTTCTTTGACCAGGTAATAGCGCTGATCTACGGTGTCAACTGTGAGTGCTTTACGTTCTACCATGATCGTTTCAGGATCATGCATATATTTATCGGCTAAACGTCGAATTGACTGGGGAAGGGTAGCGGAGAAAAGAGTAGTCTGGCGAGTTGGAGGGGTTTCCTTAAGGATATTTTCAACATCATCCACAAAACCCATGCTGAGCATCTCATCTGCTTCGTCAAGAATGACAGTGTGAACCTGGCTGAGATCGAGCATGTTTTGCCTGATTAAATCCTGCAAACGACCAGGAGTACCAACGATGACATCAACGCCTTCTTTAAGCCTGCGCCGGGAGGTACCATAATGCTGTCCTCCATAGATGGGAAGCACGCTGACTTTCATGTGGCGGCCGTAATCTTTGATCGCTTCGGCTACCTGGATGGCCAATTCACGCGTAGGGGTGAGTACCAGGGTGCTGATAGCATGGCGGTTTTCGCTATTGACCAGGCTGTTTAATATTGGGAATGCAAAAGCTGCGGTTTTGCCAGATCCTGTTTGGGATTGGGCCAAAACATCTTTTCCTTCCACCATTAGAGGGATGACCCTCGTTTGTACTTCGGTAGGGGTTTTAAATCCAAGATCAGCTGCTGCCTGGATTAAGGTTGGGTGCAGGGTTAACTGCGAAAATTCAGTAGTCATCAAAATCTCCTATAGCGTTTTGATAACTCTTGAAGCTTCACAACCCATGTGAATTGAGTGTTTTCCTCACGGAAAATGATCTGGGTTCAACCAGCCGCTATCCCATTACCCCCTGCGGCAAGAAAAAAGCTCGTCCCGATTTTTGACGAGCCGCCATTTCGAATTTTCAAAACAAAAATATTATTCAATTGTAGTGGTCAAATCTATACCAAAGCGGGAGTATACCATTCTTAATTGAAGCTGTCCAGAGGACTGGGTTTCTGGATTCTGAATGCATGTCCATCTTTTCCGAAGGGAGAATGACATAGGCGGACAGGAAATGTGGGTGGCCTTGTCTGGTATTAATCTGTCATTGAGGACTGGGTCCCCTGCCGGGTTATGGCGGAAACTAAGATTATTATATTTAGAAACCTCCATCCATGAAATAACTATTAAGTGAATTATAATGTTTGGACAAATTGGCATTTATTCGGGCAGTACAGTAATTATTAGAGGGATTTCCGGGAAATGAGAGTAATGAATGAGAGATTCTTTATAAAGAGTGAGAAAAAAATATCCAGCCTAGCCTTACTGGTTGTATTGATATTGGTTGTAGGTTTCACGAGTACGACAGGTTTAAGTTATTACTTGACCAGGGAAAATGTGTTAAATACAGCCTTGACAGAAACCTTGCCGCTGGTGAGTGAAAAGATCTACACTGAGATAATGGAAGATTTAATTGATCCAATCAAAACATCTTCCCTGATGGCAAACGATTCCTTTCTAATAAACTGGGTCAGATCTGGCGAAAAAGATTTGCCAGCGATCACCGAATACCTGGGCTTGATCAAAAAGGAATACGGTTTTTCAAGCTCATTTATGGTTTCTGATTTAACTGATAATTATTATACGCCTGAGGGTATTTTGAAAAAGATATCTCCCCAGGACGACCATGATATCTGGTATTATACCTTTCGGGATTTAAACAAAAAAATGGATCTTGATGTAGATACCAATGAAGCGGATCAGGGAACTTTGACAGTCTTTATCAATCATCGTTTAGAAACACCGGAAGATGGTTTTCTGGGGGTGATCGGTGTGGGATTGGAAATAACAGACATCAGTAAAAAATTAGCTGGATACCAGGATCGTTTCAAACTTCAGGTCTATTTTGTTGATTCGACAGGGTTGATCCAAATTCATACCAACAGCGAACTGGTTGAAAAACAAAGAATAACCGACATCCCAGAGATTGAGGGTGCTTATGAGCGTCTCTTTTTAAAAAATGGGGAGGTTAATGCTATTGGGGTAACCAACCTGCTGGAAAGCAGGGCGGTCTCAGTCCGTTATTTTCCCGAATTTGATTGGTATCTGGTTGTTGAAAAAGACCAGAAGGAAAATTTACAACTAGTAGAGGATGTATTCTGGCAGACGATCCTGATCGGTTTCGGCGTATCGATACTGGTAGCCCTGCTCATCATTCAATTGATCAAAACCTTCTATAAACGCCTGGCCTATCAAGCATCTGTCGATTCGCTGACCGAGGTTCTGAATCGGAGAGCGATCACCGAAGCTGGTGAGAGAGAGATAAGAATTGCCCAGCGTTATAATTATTCCCGGGCAGTATTGATGATTGATATCGAAGATTTTAAAAGTGTAAACGACCAGTACGGCCACCTCATTGGTGATGATTTCATTAAGAATATCGCTGGAATACTTAAGGAATCTCTTAGGGAATCTGACCTGATCGGGCGTTGGGGAGGGGATGAATTTGTCATCGTGCTCCTGGATGCTGAGAAAGAAACCGCTCAACAGGTCGCAGACAGGATGAAACAGGAGGTCAGCTCTTACAGATTCGATACTGGACAGGACATAATTTCCCGTAATATTTACGTGGGATGGAGTCAGGTGAAGGACACCGAGGTAAGTTTTTCAGACCTGATCGCGGCAGCGGATGAATCCCTGGTTAGATCCAAAAACCAAAATAAACGTTGAACAGGATCTTCTCGGCGCAGTTTTTGGCCAGAGTAAAGAGAATAAAATAACCCCTCTGATGAGGGGTTATTTTATTGGTGCACCCGGAGGGACTCGAACCCCCAACCTGCTGATTCAATATTTCCCGGTAAAATGAAATCATATTGACATTTTCATTTCTGGAGGTAAATATTCTTCTATGTCAAATGCGACTGTTAGAGATAACGCAACCAGACATATCCACTTGCTAAAACCAGGGAAACAAATGTGGTGATGGCTCCGTATCGTAAAAAGTGTTTGAAGCTGATCGGGTGGCCGCTTTTTTCAGCCATACTAGCCACAATTACATTAGCTGCCGCACCAACCAAAGTTAAATTGCCTCCCAGGCATGCCCCTAATGCAAGAGACCACCATAAAGGCTCGATTTGCATTACCTGCCCCAAGCTTTTTACGATAGGGATCATAGTCGCTGTATAGGGAATATTATCGACAATACCTGATGCAAGAGCTGAAAACCAGATCAACAGCATGGATGTGAGGCGTAAATCACCTCCGGTTAAACGCAGGGCTGCATCAGCAACCATCTCGATCAGGCCTACTTCAACAATTGCTTCTACTGTGATGAATAAACCAAAGAAAAAGAACAGGGTTGTCCATTCAATTTCGCGAAGAGCGTGGTGAGGGTCAGTCTTGCTCCAGAGCATTAGGATGGTTGCACCGGTTAATGCGATAGTAGCAGGTTGCAGGTGCAATTCGCCATGGAATAAAAACCCCAAGATAACGCCGGTCATTATAATCAAAGATTTCCTGAGTAAAGCAGGATCTGTAATTAACGCCGAAGCATCCAGATCGGATAGAGCGGGCTCCGTTTCTTCATGAATAGCTAAATCTTTAATAAATAAGAATCTCGATATTCCGATAAACACTAATAATATGATTACAGAAATTGGTCCCAAATTACTCATAAAGGTAATGAAATCGATGTTGGCAGCACTTCCGATCAATATATTTGGAGGATCACCCACTAGGGTTGCCATACCGCCAATATTAGATGCCAAAATTTCAGCTATCAGGTAAGGTATAGGACTGACTCTGAGTGTAGCGGCAACAAATAAAGTTACCGGCGCGATCAAAACAACGATTGTGACATTATCCAAAAAGGCCGATGTAATCGCGGTGATGACGGATAATATTACCAGAACCCGGAACGGATCGCCTTTTCCCAGGCGTACTGCCTGAATAGCGATCCATTGGAACAAGCCCGTTTCTTTTAATACATTGGCTATGATCATCATTCCGGCGAGAAGAAAAATCACATTCCAGTCGATCGAATGGAACGCCGTATCTTGAGGTATCACGAACAGGATCATTGCTAGTCCGCCTAAAAGGGCGGATATTGTCCGGGGGATTTTTTCACTGACTATAAGGGCGTATGTCAAAAGAAAAATGCTGCCTGCTAACCAAATTAAATTCATTTCTGTACCTCTGGGCTATCAAGCTTATTTTTTTCATGGATGCAAATCGATAACAATTCCAACAAGTTGACATAACCAATAACCTTGTAGCACTCATCCACCAATGGCAATCCCGGTAGCTTATTGGAATGCATCCGTTTAAACGCATCTTTCACGGTTTCTCCTTGCTTTACCCAAACCGCTGGTAGCATAGCATCTTGGGCAGTGATAGTGCGAGTCTTGTCGGCAAAAGCCATCATTTTGTCAACATCTGTGGTCTCGCTAAGGAATTCTTCTGGCAATATATGGAAAAACAAATCATCAGCCAAGACACTTAGCTCCAATAAACCTATCAGGCGGCCATCTTCAGCGACTACTGAAGCGACATGAACATTCGGGTGATCCAACATAGCCTGGGCGACATCTTCCAAAGAGGTATCTGCCGTAACGATCGTTGGTTCTAGTTCCAGTAGGGCGTCTATATTTTCAATAGGAGTATTCCGAAGAGCAGACCACTCAGCTCTGAGAGCCGGCGGGGATATATCTTCTGATATCTTGGGGGCTGTTTTGTAAATTCCAATTGCCTGTGAAATCGGCAATACTAGAACCACACCACTGTCGGGTCGATCAAAGCCACCAACTATCCGTTCAGCTTCTGCAATCGCTTGAGCTAACATTTTTTCGTCTTCAAATACTGCCATCAGTGTGCGGGTTTGAACTTCCCGGGCTTCGAATAGATTGTTAATAGCACTCAATCCAACAGCATCTAGCCACTTGCGGCTAGCATGCCCTCCTGCGCTTTTTATTATTGTGGTACCGGGAACACCAATTTTACGCCAAATTTTTAATATCTCCGGCAATACGCTGATGTCATTTAAAATAATAAGAAGTAAGTTTGACATTTTTTCTCCTTCAATTTATTTGTTGCGAAGGTAATCCTAGAAAATGTAGACAGAGGAAGCAATATTTTAAGGATATTATTCACGAAATGTTTTTGATTGTGATTCACCAGGACGATAGAAATAAAGCGCCAAATACGATAAACCAATAACTGAAACAGATAGTCCTAGAGCTACTATGAGATGGATTGGTTGTTGCAAAATGCCACGCGGCCAAATTAGTAAAGCGGGGAATAGGAGTACAGTGATTCGCAGACCTAACAACCAGAATGGACCTTGTTGTTGGAAAGCAGGGTTTTCCCATTTGATACCACACCAGACGATTCCGATTCCCAGCAAAGTACCCCCAATTACTTCAATGAACAGGAAGGGAGAAACTGGTTCATGGCTTTGCCACCCCAACAGGAGGAATAAAGCAAAAATAAGACTAAACCCAGGCCAGGAATTTAGTGGGGCTGACAGAGTTTTTTCATAAGAACCAAGCTTGGAATATTGACGCAACCAAACAAACGCCATTATGCTGACCAATGCTGCCGTGATTGTTGAAACCCCCGCGAAATATGAAAACCAATATGCTATATACACTTGTCCGATACCGATCCACGAATGGAATTTTTGTGGAACTTTTCGGAGTAGGTAAAGCCCGAACAATGCTGTGATCAGTCCATTAAACGCTGCGCTGAAGACTCCACCAATATAAAAGTTGGGAGATTGGATAGCCCCATCAACTTCGGTCAGCAAAAAGATTAGAGTAAGCGTTCCGACCTGGCTCATGTAGCTTGCTCCCGACTCAGGCTCTCCGGCTCTCCAAATCATGCTGGCAACAATCATTCCAAAAAGCAATGCACCGGGCCATTTAAGATTACCAATAAGCAATAGGAAACTACTGGATAGGAGGGAGGTAAATCCCCAGAGGAAAAGGCTGGACCATCCTCGCCAGGTTGCGGTGGTTATTCTGCGAACGTTTTGCCATAAGAGCACAGGAATTACCAGTCCTAAAATTGTTTCCCATGGCAATTGGATTTCTCGGGGAGGGGGCAAGAATACCAAAATAATTCCCAGGAGGATCACCAGCAAAGCCCAGTGCTGACGGGGTGGTTTGGCATTTAAAAGGCTGCTCAGCAACAAGAGTATAAATAGAGTATGTTCAAATTCGATCATAAATCCATCCCCTTAGTTGATGAGGTTTTACATATTTTGACACACGGTACATTTTGCCTTATATTCAAAGAATGATTAAGATGTGGTTCGATTATATCTAGAAAATTGAATAAAGCTGTCAGGATGATGATTGAAACTATCTAAGAATAAGTTGTTCTTATATGTAAAATAAGGAGAATTGGGATTCAAAGGCGATAGAAGGAGAAAATTGTCTGGTCAAATATGCCACTCTAAAATAGATGGATTATTCAGTTGATTCAAATAACCCTGCGTTATAAGGGGGTATCGGTTAGATACCCCCTTTTTTTATGGCGCACCCGGAGGGACTCGAACCCCCAACCTGCTGATTCGAAGTCTTTCTGGGATATGAGTATACACTATATATGATGGTGCCAGTTATATATACTCCTGTAATTGGGGCAAATTTTTCCAATTGCTTCTATGGATTTCATACATTATATCCTGTAAGCACACATATGCACATTAACTCAGAGCTAATCTAACCTGTGCGGACAATATACTTACATTATCCATGTTTCATATGGTTTGAGACCTGTATTCTTGTTGATTATCCAGTAATTCTTGAATGAATCTAGAGTGAAAAGTTGTAACATCAACTCCCCAGGTTTGTAACAATTTACCCTATTTTCACGCGTGGAATTGTATGGATACAGATCTTAAAATTTTGGATAAGTTGTGACATGAAAACACCATATTCTGTGACATCCACTAGTATATCTCCACATGTGGAGAAAACAATCTCAGGATTCTATTTATTAGTGAATTTGTACAGTGAACGTACCATCTTCTGTGTCAATTTTATTTTGTCCCACCAGTGGGAAAGTTAATGGTTATTGACCATTTCACCCAATCCGAATCCTACATCCTACAAACCTACAAGATAGGCTCTTAAGCAGGCTCTTATTTTATCTCTGTTTATTACAAATGAGCTTCCTGGCCTGAGTGACATCCATTCCCCCATATTCCCTACGCCAGCGATAATAAGTCTGTTCGCTGATTTCCAGTGTTTTGCAGGCTTGTCCTACTGTTTTTCCCTGGCTGAGATATATTTCAGCTTCCCGCAATTTGGTGATGATCTGCTCCGGTGTATACCGTATGTGTTTTGCCATCTTTTCTGCCTCCTGTATGTACTAATCCTTACACTACTTCTGGATCATTTTTTGGGGGGCAGGCTATGTAATGATATATTATTTTTGTCACAAATTCAACACAGTACACCGTACAGGAAATGTTAAATTTCGTCTCATTCCTCTGTTGTTACGCTTTCAATTGCTGGCTTCGAGAGATGCATCATTGATCGCACAAACACAGCACAAAGATTATTTATCCAACAACCCTGGACCACTAACAAAAAATCCCCCGGATAGGCTTTTGACCCATCCAGGGGATTCCACTACGTTACCTTATCATGCACTCTACCAGATCAAAATGCGCTGACAGATGCTGACCAGGGTTTTATCTTGGTCTGAGTCTAACATTAATTTATCTTCGGCCTAAACTCTTTCGTCTATCCTTATCACACCTAAGGACGCGGATTAATCCTCTTGATATAACTCTCCTGCTGTCCAGTCATAAGTACTGATGGCGGTACGCCATAGCCCACCGCTGACAGAGGAAAAGTACCCGTTGGCTTCATTATCAGAACCACCGCTGACAGAGGAATAGAGCCCGTTGGCTTCATTATCAGAACCACCGCTGATGGAGGAAAAATTACCGCTGGCTGTGTTGTGATAACCGCCAAGGACGGAAGTATAATATAAGCCGATTGTATTTCTGTACCCAGCCACAAATCCCCCGATGCCCGTATAGCTGTGCTCAGGTCCCACCACCAGGTTGTGCGAACCAGTACGAGTGGCGTTACTTCCCCCATCCTCGTTGTAACCCACGATCAGGTTGCCGAGACCATTGAGGCTCCCATCCGTGGCCCCGCTGCCGCTGACCACATGAACGTTCACGCCAGTAAAGATCACATCCTGCCCCGCATTCTCTGTGCTTACTGAAGCAAGTTTTTCCTCGAGCTCTAATATCCGGGCTTCATAATCAGCCAGCTGGGTGGTTACAGCTAATAGAAGGGCATCCATTTCTGCTTTGGTGTAATACAGATCAGGATCTACGCCAGGTTCGCCCTGGGGACCCTGGCAGTCCAGGGCATCCCAAAAACCATCTTCGTTGACGTCCTCTGCGAGATCATTAATGCCATCCCCATTCAAATCCCAGCAGTACGTGCCGTTTTCTCCGGGTTCTCCCTGCGGACCTTGAGCACCATCAGAGCCATCGACCCCGTCAGTACCATCATCACCTGGAATGCCTTGGGCTCCATCAGCTCCAGCAACCCCCGGTAGTCCATCGACACCATCAGCACCATCTGCACCATCAGCACCATCAGCCCCGGCTGGTCCGGTTGCTCCATCTGCCCCGGTAGGTCCAACAACTCCCTGGATGCCTTGATCACCTTGCGCCCCCGGATCACCAGTGTCACCTTGCGGACCTTGAAGGCCAATATCTCCCTGTGGTCCTTGAGCACCATCAGAGCCATCGACCCCGTCAGTACCATCATCACCTGGAATACCTTGGGCTCCATCGGCTCCAGCAACCCCCGGTAGTCCATCGACACCATCAGCACCATCGGCGCCATTATCACCTGGAATACCTTGGGCACCATCTGCACCATCAGCCCCGGCTGGTCCGGTTGCTCCATCTGCCCCGGTAGGTCCAACAACTCCCTGGATGCCTTGATCACCTTGCGCCCCCGGATCACCAGTGTCACCTTGCGGACCTTGAAGGCCAATATCTCCCTGTGGTCCTTGAGCACCATCAGCTCCTGCGGGGCCCTGGTTACCTTGAATACCTTGAGGTCCGGTAGGTCCGGTATCCCCTTTTGGCCCCTTCTGATTCCAGGAGATTTGGGTTTCTTTATCTTTACAGGTGTCTCCCTCATCAATCATCTTGATGGTTCCGCTGGAATTATTGATACAGGCATAATAAGTAACAGGATCCTGCGCCATGGCCATAGTCACACCAACGGCCATCAGCAGAACAACTAACCCTGCGATCCAGAAATATTTTCCTTTCATGATGACTTCCTCCTTGTAAGATTAAGAATAAGTTTTATTAGAAATAATTCCCGCCTGTTCGTTAAAAAAATTCCTTCACCTCCTGGAAAGTTTGGATTAAACTGCAGGTCAAAAATTTGGGGCGTTAAATCTACCTAAAGCCATAATAGGTGATAAGGAAGGTAGCGATCTCAACTCCCTAAATGCAAAATATTAGATGAATATTTAAAGTTGGAAAGATTCGTTGTGAGCTAGAACAGTCGATGATTGATGCGGGAGGTCAGTGTGAGGCTATATTCTTGGCTCTTTGCACAATTTTGAACAATAGTAATCATTATTATATACAAAAACCTATATTTTGCACTATATTTATTACATTCATCATGTCGTATGATTTTTCCGGGATTTCAAGAAGCAATGCATACTGGCATTTTTATAGGAAAATAAGAAAGTAAAAGAAGAGGAGGGGGATAGTTATATGCACACTTATGCACATTAAAATAAAGAGGGTTATTCGATTGACTCAAATAACCCTAAGCCGTGGGGGGTATCTAATCGATACCCCCTTTATCTTTGGCGCACCCGGAGGGACTCGAACCCCCAACCTGCTGATTCGAAGTCAGACGCTCTATCCATTGAGCTACGGGTGCGTGGTTTAACTAATTATACCGCAGGGGTAATATTAGTCAAATTTGAGGCACAAAATATTCATTTTATTAAGAATGGAAGCAATATTTCTGGAGAGGGGTCTTCTGGCGGCTGATTTTCGGTGCAATTTTGGTGCAACCAGGTGCAATCACTCGGGTTTTTGGTGCAATTTCGGTGCAATTGCCCTTTGTGGTGC
>CAZOUN010000015.1:0-22963 GCA_964582965.1 uncultured Anaerolineales bacterium
GAGGTGAAAGTCTCACGTCCGGTTCGGAGAGAGGGATGGGGAAACACGTCTATCGCAAGATAGGAAAGTGCGCCCTGTCCCTACTCTACACCTGATCATCGGCCAGGGCAGGTTTATATCTCTAAACAGGAGAGGTTTGGGTTTTTCAGACGATTAGAGTGTAGGGTGGATGTATTGAATAATGACAAACCGGATTGACACGGCAATATCAGATATGTATAATTATCGCACATATAGTATACACATATATCATGCACATTATACATATAAGGAGGTTTGCCGTGGAGAAGGTAAAGGAAAGCACACGGCGTTTGAACATCGTGGTCAGCGAACCGCTTCATGACCAGCTGACCGAGATGATTGCAAAACATGAGGAAACAAAATCGGATTTTGTGCGCCTGGCCATAGAGCGCGAGATTGAGCGCAGAAAAGTAGAGGACCTAAAAATAGCTGCAGCTGAGCTTGCTGTTCTCTACGAAACAGATGAGGAGCTCTTGGCCTTTTCCAGCCTGGAAGGAGAAGAATTCTTATGAAACGAGGAGAAGTTTGGCAGGTCAACCTGGATCCAACTATTGGGGCAGAAATACAGAAAATACGCCCCTGTGTGATAGTAAATCAGAATGCTTTGGCCAGGCTTCCACTTAAGATCATCATTCCTCTTACTAGCTGGGATGAGAGATTTACAAACGCTCCCTGGCATGTCAGAATAAATCCCACCCAGCAAAATGGCCTGAAAATTGAATCCTCGGCAGATACATTCCAGGTCCGATCCATTTCAGAAAAAAGATTGGTCAAGCAGATTGGCACCCTAGTCCCTGATGTACTGGTGAAAATCAATAAAGCTCTATCCATCTCACTTGCCCTGGATTAGAAAACATACTATACAACATAATCTCCGCAAGAACCCCAATTTCTTGCGGAGATTTTTTATTAAAAGTGAATACCGGTAGCTTATGATTATCCATCGCCCTCTTGATCTATCTCATCGAGGACAAGGGACATCGGGTTTATATCTCTAAACAGGAGAGGTTTGGGTTTTTCAGGCGATTAGAGTGTAGGGCGAATGTAAAAGGAGCCAAACTCACCGCTGGCTTCCTGCAGACCGGTTTTTACTTCTCGCACGGATGAGGAGTTTGAGCCTCGCTGCAATGCCCGAACCAGATCCTTTATGACTTCCAATTCCCCCTCGGCAACCACTTCAACTGAGTCATCCCGACGGTTGCGAGCCCAGCCTACCAATCCCAGCTCGACAGCTTTATTCAACACATAATAACGGAAGCCAACTCCCTGGACCCGGCCATAGATCCGGGCATGGAGGCGCTGTTGATCAGAGGGTGTCATTTTCGTCCCATTCCCCTTCATCTTTGTCTTGTCTGGTTTTATAGATGATGAAACCAGCTAATCCCAGGATCAGTATTACCAATAACCCGGCCAGCAGATAAATATAAAGTTTAAGCGTTCCCTGAGCATAGGTGTCCCGCTGCCAATTTTGATCCAGATCCTGCAATGAGATACCTAAAGCCATCTCCACACCGCGCTCACAGCTGACGCCCTGATCATAGGCATAGATCAATGACTGTAATCCAGGCAGTCCATATTCCTGTTGGATATATTCCACCAGAGCATCTGACTGGGCATAAGCCAGCCTGGCCAGCTCAGGATCAGCCGGGAAAGCCTGGCAGAGGTGTAAATAAGGGATCAAATCCCGTCCTTCATAGGCTCGTTCCAGAATCAGTTTATATTCCGGCAGGCTGTAGATCTCCACCTGAGAGGCAAAACCTTCATTAAGCCAGGCCGGTAAATAAGAGAATTCAGCACCCATAAAACGATAGAGCAAGATATGGGCAACCTCATGTGGGATCAAACGCTGGATTTCAAGCGGCTGGTCCATCGCAGGAGGCAATGAGACCACCACCGAACCCCGGGCAGGATCTGCATAGCCGCTGACCCAGGTCTGTCCTATTGTGGTCAGGGAAGTTTGGAGTTCTTCAGCCGAGCTGTAAATAAAGATCACAATTGGCTGGGAATCAGGGGGCTGTTCGAGCATTTCCAGGGTTTTAGTCTTGCCGGACAAAGCGGCATCAAGCACTTCCTGGGCCAGGGTGATCTCCCCTTCATACCAGTAGATCTTGAATGGCTCTTCAATTAATTCCTGCCACTTATAACGATTATCCAGATAGGTAAATTCGTAGTCTGGTGATTCTACGATCTCGCCACTGGTGAGAATGAACTGATAGTCATAGCTGATGCTGGAGAAAGCCGGCAATGGCCGTTCTGAGACGGCATAAACAAAATTCCCTTCCCCGTCTGCAGGAATGGAAACCGCGCCAACAAAAGTTGGCAGGCCCGGAGCATGGATAGAAAGGGTAATGCTCTCGATCGGCTGGTCGCTTTCATAATTGATCTGGAATATGATCTCTTCTCCAAAGCTGTACTCAACTGATTGATCTACAACCTCAACCAGCCCTTCGGCTCGGGCAGAATTGATGGCAGAAACAGAAGCAAAGGAAACTATGATTAACAGGAAAGGGATAAGCTTTTTCATAAATATTCTTCTAAGACCTGTAGATAATATAGGGGTCGAAGATCACTCCAGCCAGAGGTCATCATCAATATCAAGATTCTCCAGGCCGATATCATCTCCATCAAAACCATCGTCATAACCATCTTGTTGATAATCATAATCATCCATAATGATCTCATCGTCGGAGGATGGCAAATCGAACATGGCCAGGTTGATCCCCTCATCAAGGAAATCCAAACGTTCCAGGGCCTGCTGGATCAGCTCCTCTTCATCTGGATTGACCTCATCATCCAGCAGCCCGTGAATGGCAGGTCCGGCATCTTCGCCTCCGATCTGTGACAGCGCCCAAATGGCTGCCTCGCGGATTTCCGGGAGGTCATGCAGCAGATCGATGATGATCGGAACGGCATCCTCCATGGTCAGCTCCCCGCAAGCACGTACTGCTTCAAGGCGCACTTTCGGTGAAGTATGCTGGAGTTTCTCGAAAACCAGTTCGCTGTACTCATGATCAAATGAACGGCCCATAGCAAATAAAGCACTGGCCACCCATTCGTCCAATTCACTCTGATAAGCATTGAGAATATGTTCCCTGACCTCTTCCCGAGAGGAATAGCTGACAGCCTCCAGAGCCCTGCGTTGGATTTCCAGGGGATTGTCTTTTTCCAGGACCTCGAAAAGATGGTCCTCAATATCTTTCTTTATTTTTTTACTGATCTTGTCCAGTTCGCCCCGGTATACATATTTACCCAGGACTGAGGCTGTGACAGCTCGCAGGGAAACAGACTCTCCTTCCTTTAATACAGATAGAAAAAAGGGAATCAGATCATCAGTGTCAAAGACCTCGATCGCTCTGATGGCGAAAAACCGCACCTGTTCATCCTCATCTTTCAAAGCCAATCGAAAGATCGGTTCAAAAGACAAAAGATGATTTGTATCGGTCAGTTCCTCTAGGTCTTCCAACAAAGCCCTGCGCCGGTCGAGCTTGATCTCGGTCCAGATATTCTGCACATCAGCCAGGTCGACCGGAGATATATCTGACAGCTGGTACAGGTTAAGAGGATCCAGAATCTGCTCCGCGTCCAGCAGAGCGGTCAGCACCTCGCTAAAGGGCAATTCTTCAAGAGGGGAAAGTATCTGGTCGTCCATTTATGGTAATTGTACCGGTGAAGTGAAATCCAGGATATTAAAATATATTAACAATAGGATCACCGCGAAAAATCCCACCATATTGACCACATTCTGAATTTTCTGGGATATACGCCGACCTGTGATCAATTCAGGCAACACAAACAGGATCCGCCCACCATCGAGTGCTGGAATAGGCAGCAAATTCAAAATACCAAGAGATATAGTGATCGAGACCAGGAAAAGCAGCACATTGATAATCGGGGGTGTATTTGGCAGGAGCTCGCCCTCTTTGGCGCCAGTGAAGATATCATACATGCCCTTATACCCGACTGGACGGCCGGAAGGGCCCGCCGAACCACGGATCAGCTCTCCGGGCAGTTTCAGTACTGCCAGGCTGTGCTGTCCTGTGGCAACCGCCGCTTTGGGCAAAGCCTGAATCCAGTTGATCTCCCGTACAGGGCTGGACATCAAGATGCCAATTGCGCCTTCATTTTCTGGTGGATTCTCCCTGGGAACCAGTTCGACCTCGGAGGTCGTACCATCCCGGTCGACTAAAACTGTGATCTCCTGCCCGAGGTTATCATAGATCTCGCCTCGCAAGGCATCGTAGCTGTCAGAGTCTACACCATTGATGCTGAGAATTGTATCCCCAACCATCAAACCTGCTTCAGAAGCAGGTGAATTGTCAACTACTTCACCGATCTGGACCACACTGCCATCTGGTATGCCCAACTGGCTGATGATCACCGCGTAGATGATCACAGCTGCCAGCAGGTTCATCAATGGGCCGGCGATATAAACGCCAATCCGAACCAGGGGTTTGGCGGCCGCCAGGCCGCCTTCAACTTCAGGCTGGGATTCACCACGTGGTTTTACAAATCCGCCCAGTGGAATCCAGTTCAGTGTGTACTCAGTACCACGAAAGGTGAATAGTTTAGCAATCCGGGGAGGAAACCCAAATCCAAATTCCTCCACTTCCACGCCAAACAGTCTGCAGGCGGCAAAATGCCCCACCTCATGGAGGATGATCATTGAAGCAAGAACCGCAATAAATTGAAGCAAGTTTACAATCATAGTCAAATCCAATTTTTTATCAAAACCTGTAATAGTTATTATTTTGAAGTATCAAATTATACACCAGTGATTTCTGGTTCGAGAAGGTGGGCAGGCCCTCCAGGGGTGCATGTTAATATCGATTTTACATTCACGAAGGCACCTAATTTACGTTTTACAGCTTGGGATGCCTCTGCCGGGCAGATCAAATGCAAATTTGGGCCAGCGTCAATGGTAAAACATACCGGCAGGCCTTCCGAACGCCAGCTTTGCACTGCGGCGATGATCTCCAATGTGGCAGGCTGCCAGTAATACAGGGGCGGGGCGGAGGTCATCATGACACTGTGCATCATGTTGGAATCCAGCTCCAAGATCTCGGCAAAAACCTGGAAATTCTTTTCCAGCAGGGCTTTGCGGCAGATATCAAGGCGGCGTTTGGTGTCTGCCACTCTGACTTTCTGAAACGGACTGCTATCAGCTATCCGGTGTCCCTGGCTAGAACCGGTCTTTTTATGTTCTTGGCTGACCAGAACGATGAAATCCACCAGATCCCAGTGCTCCGGAGGGGCGATGGTTTCAGCAAAGGAAGTGTCGTGATCAGTACCAGCTTGCCATTCCACAAAGCCTCCCGGTATAGAGCGGCTGGCGGATCCTGACCCTGTGCGGGCCAGCTGTGATAGTTCCTTTTCCGATAGGCATAAACCGAGGGCGGTAACCGATGCCAGGGTCAGTGCTGCAAAAGCTGAAGCGGAGGAAGCGATTCCGGTACCGGTAGGGAAATTATTTTCGCTCAACACCTGGGCTCTGGTATTTATTTCCCCCAGCTCGCGGACTCTGTCCAGGAGGGAGCTGACCCGGTCCAACGCCTCAGTCCCAATAGCTTCACCATTGAGTACCAGTTGGTCCTGATCCAGATCCGTATCGAAACTAACCGTGGTCTGGGTCTCAAGACCCTCCAGGTTCATCGACAGCGATCCATTGGCAGGTATTCGCAGCTCATGGTTCTGGTTGCCCCAATACTTTATAAAGGCGATATTTGGATGCGCGGCGGCTTTGGCAGTTGATTTCATAATATTTTATTTTGCTGGCAGGTTAATAGTTGGGAAAAGACAGTAAGATGCTGCACTCCAGGAACGGGTGAAGTACAGCGGGGAAGTACCACTGAGTCGTAGATGTCCAGCAAATCCTTCCAGAAAACGCTGCAAGAGTTCATTATGAGTCGGGAAGGGAAGTACTTGACATAAATCGTTGATAAAAAGGGCCTGATTGGACTGCACGATCAACCTATTTTCGACACTGTATGATAGGCCGGCAAGCCCGACAGAGTTCAGGGGCTGATATGCCTGATCCAGCTCCGCAAGGATCAAGCCGATCTCATTCAAAACAGCATGGTCCAGCATCAATACCCTATGCCAGGACAAATTCCTGTCTGAAAGGATGGTCAGGAACTGCTGGGATGGTTGACTGCTTTCCTCTAACCAGAAGGCACCCCGCAAGTTCAAGTCCCGGTCAATGCCGTCCTCTGCCTGAGAAGGGAAGATCGGGAAAAACATCGCCCCTGCCCCGCCGTCAGTTGAGCGCTGCAGCCAAACGCCTTCCAGAAGAGGGTTAAGGGTTTCCAGGTTATCCGCCAGAATGATCAGGGTGAAGGGATCTAGAGGAGCGGGATCAGCTGACTCTTCCTGAATCAAAACCGGAGCGTTGGTTTTCTGGAAATCTCTAGTATCTGGGAGGTCCTCAACAAAAACAGCCTGACTGGCCCTGATTCCCAGAAACAGGAACAGGCCAAAACACACAAAAAAGATCACCAGCAGCAGTTTTGATTTCATATTTAGCAATTTTCAAGCAAAAAACCCGGCTAAAAAACATTTTTCTGCCAGTTCATAAATTTTTCGCTCTCTGCTTTGAATCATACCACCAGATGAGGGGGAATCCCTCATCCTGAAGATAACAAAATGGTTAACCAAAAATGATATCGTCTATCTAAAATAAAATTCTTTCAATGGTGAAAAATACCTACTTGACAAAGCCCTTAGTCTAGTTTATTATGTAATCATGTTTAGTTTATAAACATGTCTAACTTAGTAAATGGAGAAAATATGATTGACCAACTAACAGAAAAAACCAAAGAATTAAAAAAGCAATATGCCCGCACTTTTCATAATGACGGACTTCTGGATTTTTTCGTCGGCTGGGCGCTGGTATCAGCCGGGATCTATCTGCTAACCAGTTCAATGATTTTCTCTTTTGCGGGCTGGATGCCGTTCATCCTGATCGCTCCCCTTAAACGACGGTTTGTGATCCCGCGTTTTGGTTATGCCAAATTCTCAATACCGGCTACCATACCCCGCCCCATCCTCCTTGGAGCAGGCGCTGTGATCCTGATCGGCTCATTGCTCGTGTCTGTTCTTGGGAGCCAGGGATTCAGGGTTCCTGTTATCGTCGGATTACTTGGCCTGGCCTTGCTCTTTTTACTTGATAAAGGTTTTAATCGGGCTACCGTTTACGCTATCTTCCTTCCGCTATTCTTTATCGTCGGTCTTGGTTTGAACGTACTCACTCCTGCACTCATCATGCTGATGGGTGGCGTGCTGATGGCCCTTGGCGTTTACCTCTTCGTGAAATTCCTCCAGAAATATCCCCTCGAGGAAGAGGATGGTCTCTCATGAAAGAAGGTCAACCGCTCGACCCCCGTGAGATCTCAGACCTGGATCGAGTAATTCACTCCCCCACCCGCCTCAAGATCATGATGGTGCTGATGAGCGTGGAAGAAGCGGATTTTACTTTCATCTCCCGGGCTGCTGACCTTACCCGCGGCAACCTGTCTGCCAATTTGTCCAAACTAAAAGAATCAGGTTATATCAAGATTGAAAAAAAATTCATCGAACGGGTGCCCAAAACCATTGCCAGCATCACTCCCGTTGGTAAAAAAGCGCTAGAAGAATACGGCAGCATCCTGGGACCGATTTTGGATCAGCTCAGGGAATGACCACAAATTCATGAAAGCGAAAAAAGGGTTGGCTCACTCGTTACGAAAGTCGGCCCATTTTTTATTGGAGCTCTCTTCCAGCTGCGAATATTTATATTTTGAAAATGCATCTATCATAGTAAAAATTGGTTTATGATAATAGATAGGTTTATCCCCTGAATAACACCTGGGCAGCGAAGGAGTTAGTTGATGTTAAAACAACCAGACCGAATTGTCATATACCCCCAGAGAGATAGCAGTCCGGATTATCTGCTGTGTTGGATCCCACCAGGAAATTTCACAGACGTATCAGGCGGCAGCCCTGAAACTTTATCGGAACTGCAAGAATTTTATCCTACAGGGATCGAAACTGAGTTCAGCCTGGATGGATTTGATGAGATTGGCATTTCCCTGGCTTATGATCTCAAGGCGCTGCGAGAGGCTTTTTTATTCCTCAGTAATTCCGGAGTATTTGCAGAAGTCAATTTTATTGACATAAAACGGCTGCAGGACTACGTTGATCATAAAGAAGATCAAAATATCAAAGATCTGACAGATAAGTTCTCCAAGGGAGAAATCACATTGGATGATCTCAAAAGCGATCCAATCCTGAAGAGATTATTGGATGAGCCAAAAACTAAGGGGCATGAAGACCCCGGTGAGGCTTTCCAAAAACTATCTGGCCAATTAGATAATTCTGACTAATATCTTCTGGAGAGGAAATTATGCCAGTAAATTCGAATGGAAAACTGATCATATATTGTTTGAATGTTGGACAGGGAGATACGACGATCATCATCACACCTAAGAACAGGGTGATCATCATCGATGCGGTAAAAGCAAAAAAAGTGGTCAATTTCCTGGAACAAATCGGTTTTGATGATCAACAAACCATAGACCATTTAATAATCTCCCACCCACATACTGATCATTATCGTGCAGTGGCCCCGTTGATCAATAAATACGGAACGGAAGAGATCACATTCAGTTCTCTTAGGCGATATACCAAGAATATCCCCGGTTATGTGGGAATTATCAACACCGCTGCTGAAAAGATGATCCCAATGAATTTCCTATCCGGCTACAATCAAGTGCACCCGGATAATTCTCCATTTCTGGACCCAAAAACTGTCCGGCTGGAGCTATTAGGCCCCTCAAACCAGTTTATCGAAGACCTGCACGCTTCGGGAACTTTGGAGATCAACCATTATTCGATCATCGCTCGTTTAGTGTGGGGAAAATTCCGGATGGTGATTGCCGGAGATGCCCAGATGGAAAATTGGGCCCACTTTGACAGAGAGAAAATGCTGGAAGAAACCTGCACTGTCTTGAGATCAGCTCATCATGGAAGCGCAAATGGGACCCAGTTTGAGAGGATTGATAGATTAAAACCCAGAGTAGTGATCGTCTCATCAGATCCCAATGGAAAGGACCATCTGCCCGACCTGATCGGTTGTGCCACAATGCTTCGCTACCATAAAAAGAGTTCGGATCCGATTGTCGCTTTGACGCATTCCACCGGAACAATCAAGATCGAGGTGAATGATAAAGGCAGCCGGAAAGTCTTCTCGTATGGTGAAATGGCCAAAGCCAATATCGATATCAATCAATTCACAGAGCTGAAACGCAGCACTGATCCTACAAAATGGAAAAAACTGTCGTTGGAAAAAATGCCATCCTGATCTCATCAGGTTAACATCCACATACTTTAATCGTTAACCTCTTCCAGTTTTACCCCACCAGAAATCTCATAAATAGATTTTCTAGGTAGGGTATTGTGATATTTCTTTCCTCAATAATGAAAGTAGATCCCTTAAGTTTGAACCAAAATCAATATTCATTCAAGGAGTTAACGATGAATAAATTTCTCCGGTCGTCATATATCTATTCACCATCTCAATAGTACTGCTGAGGAGTTTTATGGGTACCACTACAGTCTACAATGAAACACCGCTCGAGGAATTCGAGCGGTGTTTTTTATTTATTCTAAATCAAGTGCAAAATTTACAATCAAACCCCTCTACTTAACATAAACACTGATCAATCCCAGCAGCACACCGAGCGGAAAACCCAGGATCGATAGAACCAGGTAAGGTGTGGCCTCATCTCGCATTTCCCAGATCCCTTTGATCTTGGGCAGGACTTCGCGGATCCATTGGGATTCGTCTAAAACCTTAATGTGGAAGTTCCACCAGTTATATTCAATACGTTCCAAAACAGCTTTCATGAGCTTTACTCCGTTTATTTTGAAGTGGAGATCTTTTTGATCTTCCCGTTTTCGTCCGCTACAGCCCGTACAATCCGGTTGATCTTCTTCCCACCCGGTCCTGAAACTGATTTGGAATAAACCAGCAGTGTATCCGAGGAGGAATCTCCCTTGCGGGGAGTGATTTTCGGCTTGACACCCTTCAGGTCGGGGTGTTTTCGATAAACTTCTTGCGAGATATGGTCGATCAATTTCGCTTTCAAGGTTGCTGCTCCTTTCGGGATCAATCTCCGAATGAAATATCGGCATAAGCCCGGCGGCGCATAAAGGCCGGCACATCCAGGGGATCGCGGCCCATATCAAATCGTTCGGCTAATTCCTCTTCCCCATCAGCTTCCTGCTTGACTACTTTGCGCTGGATCGGAGCAGGGATATCCCTGTCCTGGCGGGTAAAGGTAGAGAAAACATCTTCAAAGGTCGTGGCACCCAATCCGGTGACGATCAGGTTGACCTGCACCTGGCCTTGAGAGTGGCTATTCTGGGTGGTACCAAAGATCAGCTCGGCATCCGGAGGAATCTGCTCCTGCAGATAGTTCAAAGCGTGACTGATATCCATCAAGGTCAGGTCAGTGCCGGATGTGAAGTTCACAATCAAACCCGAAGCATTGGAAAGTGAAATATCTTCCAACAGCGGGTGATAGAGAGCCTGTTTGACAGCGTTGAGGGCTTTGTCCTGGCCAGCTGCCTGGCCAATGCTCATCAGGGCTCCGCCGCCCAGCTTCATGACTCGCTCAATGTGGGCAAAATCAACATTGATCACACCAGGCATTGTGATCAGTTCAGTGATGGACTGCACCGCCTGGCGTAAAACATCATCTGCCAAATGGAACGCTTCTGACAGCGTGGCTTTTTCAGACACAGTCTGCAAGAGACGTTCATTGGGGATGGTGATTAATGTATTGACATGGGGCTGCAGTTTAGATAGACCTTCAGCAGCGTTCTTCTGACGTCCACCAACTTCAAAACCAAAAGGTTTGGTAACCACGGCAATAGTAATGATGCCCATTTCATGGGCAATCTGGGCCGCTATGGGAATGGATCCTGTTCCGGTTCCACCACCCATACCTGCTGTCAGGAAGACCATATCGGCACCTTCCAGCGCCATGGCGATGTCGCCTTTGCTTTCCAGGGCTGCGGCTTCTCCCACACCGGGATCCCCACCAGCGCCCAGACCGCGGGTCAGTTGCGGGCCAAGCTGAAGTTTAACGGAAGCATGGCTGAAAGCCATGGCCTGGCGGTCTGTATTGGCAATAATAAAATCAACGCCGGTCAACCCAAAATGGATCATGCGGTCGACAGCGTTGCTGCCACCTCCACCCAGGCCCATCACCTTAATTACAGGCATATAAGGGGGGTCTTCTCCCCAGTCTCTTAGTCTTTGATCTAAAAGATTATCGTTAAGCATAGTGGTTTCTCCTTGCTTTAAACCCATTCGTTGGGCAATTATTGATCAGGTTATCTTTATATAGCAGCTAATTGTGATGCAATTTTTGTACCATCTCCCTCAACGCGCCGGACCACACAGCCCTGGTTGCGCAGTAGATTGATATCAGCGTCTGAAAAATGTTCTTCCCCACCCACAACAGTCACTTCCTGGGCCTGGTAAGCCTCATCCAGCGAAAATCCCACAGTAGGACGGTGGCGCTTTATGAAGGGGCGTGTGACATTCAAATGCCAGTCCGCTATCCCCCACTCAAAGCTGGGCAGCAGTAAATAGTGGGCGATCCGAAAATCGCCAACAGCTTTGGCTGCAGGTTTACTTTCATCTTCTTTGGTAAAAGCGATCACAACCGGCTTAGGTGAACCTTCGGGGCTGAACCAGCTGGACTCATCAATACCGGTTAAGGTTTGAAAAGCACCGCCAATCACCTCTTCCGGAAGCGGTTGATTTCCTTCGACTTCCTGGCGGGCTATCAGTCGGGCTCCGTTGATCAGACACTCGTTCAAATCTTCTCCTTCCAGGACTGGTCCCTGCACACCAAGCAGCAGGATCGGCAGCTTTTTTTCCATCACGGATTCGGAGAGGGTCAAATACCATTCGGCAATCCGGAATCCCATTTGATCCTGGGAATTTTCCGGAGTGAAATAAGGTTGAGTCTCAGGCCAGCTCTGCGGTCCGCCGGCACCCCATGAGAGGGGTTTATTATTGACCCGGGCATAAGCTGAGAGGATCAGCCGGGAAAGCAGTGGTTCTGAAGCCCGGCGCTTGATCCCATCCAGGGCACCGCGCAAAAAATTCGTGTCCCAATAATCGCCGCCCGGTTCGAGGGGGCCAAAAACCGGTACCAGGCCCATGGCCACAGCGGCTTCTGCCAGGGGTAAGAAACCATCCAGGAAACGTTCGGTAAGATCCGATTGAGCCCATGCTTCTGAGCCCCAACTTTCCTGCTGGTTGGCTTTGTCAAACAGAATGACATATTTGACACCCCAGCGTTTGTAATTTTCAAATAACAGCAGCATCTCATCCACCGACGGTAGATCACGGGGAGTGATCTGGAAATGCAATACCGGTTCAATGGCTTCCATTTTAAGGGTGGCAATAAATTCCTCTGGAATTGCCCTGTTTGTGGGCGCATTTAAAACGATCCATGAGGCATCCAGCTGCTTAAGACGCGGCAGCCACTGACCCAGGTCTTTTCCGGAGTAATGCTTGCTGTCGGAACGATAGTGAAAACCAACTTTATCCATAAGATTTGTCTCTTTCTAATTTTTCAGGTAACAACTAAGATGCAAGGTTTATGCCAGCAGTCCCTGAATTCAAGGGGGAATTTCGGATTAATTCAAGGGATGCTATAATGCGGGAGATGAAGAAAATCCTGCTCACCGGCGCCACCGGCTTTATCGGTAAAGCCCTAACCCGCCATTTCTTTGAAACAGATTACGAGCTCCGGGTCCTGATCCAGCCCACCAGGAAATCCCCCGATCTTCCCAAGGGCATCCCCGTGGAAGCGGCAGTTTCCGGCCTTAATGATCCCCGGGGGCTGCGGGCTGCCCTGGTGGATGTGGATATTGTCTATCATCTGGCCAGCCAGGAAGCCCTGGGTGCCAGAGGAGACTTGCTGGAAATCGATATCCAGGGTACTAAAAATTTAGTAGAAGCAGCCCAGGAAGCGAGTGTGGACCGTTTCTTTTATCTCAGCCATCTGGGAGCGGACCGGGCCTCAGCCTACCCACTCATGACGGCTAAAGCTATTGCCGAGGATCACATTCAAAAATCCGATCTCGATTACACTATCCTACGGACCGGGATCGTCTATGGTCCTAATGACCGCTTCACCACCGCCCTGGCTCAAATGATCCGGTACATACCCTTGATCTTTCCCCTACCTGATAAAGGCGATTCCCTGCTCCAGCCGCTCTGGATCGAAGATCTTGCCAATATCCTGACCTGGTCCCTCGACAATCCAAAAACCAAACGAGAATTATTTGAGATCGGTGGCCCGGAACAGCTGAGCTTCAGGGATATCATCATCACTATGCTGGATGTGATGGGGCTGGAGCGTTATCCGGTTTCGTTCAATACCCCCTTGATCCGCTTTGGGACTGTGTTTGCGGATTACATAAACCTGGACATTCCCACCAATATCTTCTGGCTGGATTATTTGGCCACAAATCGGACCTGCTCGCTTAACACTGTGCCGCACGTTTTCAATTTATTACCAAGCCATTTTTCCAAACGGATCGAATATCTTCGACCCCTGGACTAAAAGGAAAACCATGACCTTGTACGATATCTCGCTCACAATCGCGGAAGACCTTCCTATATGGCCCGGTGACCCGAAAATCGAACTCAAGAAGATCAGTCAGATCGTAAACGGGGAAGAAGCCAACGTAACCCACATCTCGGCCTGTGTCCATATTGGCACGCACGTGGATGCCCCGGACCATTTCCTGGGAAATGGGAAAACTGTAGAAAACCTACCCCTCGACCTGCTGGTCGGGCCGGCTTCTCTGGTGGAACTGTCAGTTTCAGGGCAGATCTCAGCTACAGATCTGCAAAATGCAAGCATCCCCCAAGGGATAAAACGGCTGCTGATCAAAACTACCAATTCCCAAATATGGGCTGAAGGTATGAAAGAATTCAGGGAAGATTTCATCGCCCTGGAAGCGGATGCTGCGGCATTCCTGGTGGATCAGGGCGTGCAAGTTGTGGGAGTGGATTACCTTTCAGTCGCCCCATTTTCTGACCCAGCGCCCACTCATCGGATACTGCTTGAAGCGGGCGTGTTGATCATCGAAGGCCTCGATCTTTCCGGGGTTGAAGCGGGAGAATACACTTTATTATGCCTGCCGCTCAAGATCAGTGATTCAGATGGCGCTCCAGCCCGGGTCCTGCTTAAGAAAGATTGATTTTTCGGTAACTAAATCTGCCTGAATTAGATTTCATACAATGGAATAAACAAAGGAGGAATGGATGTCAAAACAGCTCTCGATTTTGATCCTGATCTGCTGCCTGTCCCTGGTCTTTGCAGGCTGCGCACCCGCCCCCGAACCCACTCAAGAACCCGCTCCTGTTATGGAAGAAGAAGCAATCCCTGCGGATACTCCCCTTCCCTCAACTGAGGAGCCGGAAACTGAAGAAGTTGAAGAAGAGGAGTCAGCCATGGTTGAGATGACGTTAACCAGTCCGGTCTTTGCACAGGACGAAGCAATCCCACTTGTATTCAGCTGTGATGGTGATGATATTTCACCAGAATTGATCTGGAGCGGCATCCCTGAAACTGCGGTCAGCCTGGTTCTGATCATGGATGACCCGGATGCACCCGTGGGCACCTGGGATCACTGGCTGCTGTTCAACATGCCGCCCGATCTGGAAGGTCTACCACAGGGAGAAACGGCTGGAACAGACGGAAATAACAGTTGGAATCGGACCGGTTATGGCGGACCCTGCCCTCCCGGAGGTACTCACCGCTACTTCTTTAAGCTGTATGCCCTGGATACCATCCTTGACTTACCCACCGGCACAGCCAAAGGCGCTCTGGAAGCTGCCATGGACGGCCATATCCTGGGCCAGGTTGAGTTAATGGGAACGTATACTCGTTAATTGGATAAGGATGCCTGATACTACCAGGATACGGTTTCCTCGAAAGGAAGCCGTATCCTTTCTTGTTACAACATGATATACTAGGGGGGAGTATATAAGAAAGAGGTATATCGAATGCCAATCTATGAATATCAATGCCCCAGCTGCGGGGAGATCTTTGACAAATTGATGCGCTTTTCAGAAGCTGATAAAGTGCCAGTCTGCCCCCACTGCGGTGAAAAAGAAACTCAAAAGAAGATCACTGCAGGCGCAGTGATCGGAGCTTCCTCTGGTGGGAGTTCTACGGCGGCTAGTAGGCCAGCCAGCAGCCCCTTCACCTGAGCAAGCTGTTAGTGCCAGCCGTGTGCTGGACCCAATCATGAAAATCGGAAACCGGGAAACCAAAGAGCAGCTGATCAAACGCCTTAAGCGGATCGAGGGCCAGGTCCGGGGTATACAATCCATGCTTGATGAAGAACGTGACTGCCGCGAGATCATGCAGCAGCTTTCTGCGGTTTCATCAGCGGTCAAATCAACCAGTCGGACCTTCTTCCAGGATTACGCCGCCCTGTGTTTTACTGACATGGGAGCAGATCCTGATTCCAACCAGGATCTGCTGGCCGAGATGATAGCCCTGCTGGATAAAACCCCCTAACTACATAATAATCATTCGGTTTTCTCAGAGGAAGCCGAATCCTTCGCGAGCAGGGTCTTTTCAAAGAAATCCCCAAGTGCTATAATTTTGCCTGCATACGGGCGCGTAGCTCAGTTGGTTAGAGCGCACGGTTCACATCCGTGAGGTCGATGGTTCGAGTCCATTCGCGCCCACTCGCAAAATATGACCGCTATTCATTAAGAATAGCGGTTTTTATTATATAATACAGATATGCAGAGATGCAGATATCAGGCAATATTGCACGTTTATATACGTTAAACAGGCAAATTTGCACGTTATCAACAGGTTGGGTAGCAAATCTCTAAGAGAAAGTGCTTCTTGTGGGGAAAACTTGGGTAGAACGGATTGCTTGAATTCAATCATGTGAGTGAATAGTTATCGCTACGAAAGGAAATCAGTATGATAAAACAACCTTGGAGAGTTACGCCGAAAACTACCTTGGGCAAGTGGTCGGTCAGTCTCATACTCGCAATGCCAATATTATTTATCATTGGCACATCATTCACAAACTCGTTATATAATTCAATCCCAGCAGGTGGAACTATTTTGAAAGATATTGCCGCGAGACCTGCGTTGGCACTTACGATGCTTGCTGGAATGGTTGCCGGAATTTCAGCCTTCATCACAGGACTCTTGGCAATCTTGAGGAAGAAGGAAAATGCGCTACTGGTTTATGTCGCTACCGTGATTGGAGCACTTCTTATGTTGTTTCTCACTGGCGAAGTAGTGTTTCCTCATTAGGAATTTACCCCTATAAGAAACTTGATCTATTGTGTTCTTTAAAAAAAGCTGCCAACACCCGCTGCAGCCTCCCGCCGGCTGAGCTTTTTCGTTAGAGTACAATCATCAAGGCGATATAATTCAAGATAGTTACCAAAAAACCGGTTCGTGATCTGTCCACCAACGTCCACACATAACAGGAAACGTTATTCTAATTGAATAGCGTTTTTTTATATTGGGCAAACTTTACATATGCTACAATCATGATTAACAATCCAATACTCACCAGAAACTCAGGGTAGCAGATGCCCTTCCAGGATGCTTCACAAAGCTCATCCGTTAGAATTCTCAAAACATCATGAGCAAGACCCTTTTAAAACTAGGAATAGTGAAGAACTCCATTGTGAAAGATTTATTCTATTTTGCTATCCCAGCATTAATAGTTTTTATCACTGAGCTTATATTTTGCAGTAGAGATGGATTTACAAATTTTTGGATATCAATTTGGAATTTGATAAAGTATCCTAACGCTATATTAGAACTATCAGCGCTAAGAATTGTAGGCTATGGGTTGTTTTTTTCAGGGCTTGCTGTCATGATCGCTGGGCAACTAACACTTTCTCGGAATTATTCTGGAACTGTGCTAATAAAGAAAGATCACAAACTTATAACTAGCGGTCTATACCGCTATACTAGAAACCCAATATACCTTGGAGGAATATTTGTTCTGATTGGTATTGCTGTATATACACCAAGTTTGTATGGTTTGATAACATCTTTCTTTATTATTCCAATTGCATTAATTAGGATAAATCTTGAAGAAAAGTTATTAAAAGAACAATTTGATGGGGATTATTCAAAATATGTGGGGAAAACAAAGAGATTAATTCCGTTTATCTATTGAAATATAAAAAATAACGGTTCGAGATCTCCAACCCCCTTGGGTTGGTATTGCAAGATGGGGAATTGGATAAACCTCTTCTTGCTGATGTCCCCTAACGTCCACTACTCGAACTCCTTGGTTTCATCAAGTGGTTTTTCCCTTAAAATAAAGAAGAAATCCTTACAACAACCACGGCGACAATACAGCTGCATAACCTATAATATATACTAAAGTTTATAAAACTCGGTTATCTTGAAAGGTAGCCACGTATAGAAAATTTTACGGATTCAGAAAATAATTTACCTAAGGATTGGTAGATATGGAAAATCGTGACCCAATTGAGAATGATCCAAAATATAAAGAAGTAATCCGCCAAGTAGATCAAGAAGTGAAAGCAAAGCTTGGTGACTCTGGACCTTTAGGGCACTGTCATTTGTTATGGGGATTGAAAAAGAAAATATTGTTAGAGCGATATGGTATTTCGTGGAAATCTCCTGCTGATCTGAGTCCCAATGCCGAGTTTGATTAATAAATGTAAATTAACCCAATACTAAATTTACAGGGAAAAAATTCGTAATCACTCCATTCAAACCCACTTCTCAAAAACCACCTAGGGTCGGTTTTTTTGTCAATCTCTCCTTTAGAACCATTTCATTGAAAAGATTAATCTAATTCAAAACAAATCCGGGTTTAATGCTATCATGGAAGTATCACTACATCGGTTTATTAATAAATGGGAGGTAAGTTATGGGTGATAAAGGAAAACGAGACAAAGGCCAACGCGAGACCAAAAAAAAGGCCAAACTCACCATCAAGGAAAAACGCAGGGAGAAAAAAGAGAAGATCAAATCTGGCACAAATCCATCTCAAGTATGACTCGGTTCTAAGTAAAACACTACCCGTAGAAAATTAAAAATTAGTCATATTTGACTGGTTAGATATCTTTTCCCTAACGTCCACTATAAAACCACCCTTCCAGGGTGGTTTTATATATTCCCACCTGAAATTGTTGAATATTCTATAAAGTTCGACAACCTTATCTAACCAGATGAATCATGAATTTCGAGGGGAGAATTACAGTTCCAGTGACCTCAAGGGCAAACCTGGTGCAAATAATGCTGTAGATTTTATCTAGAGTCAAATCATTGGATATTTTATAGATATTTGTCTATTGACAAAGAAACTGAGCCGATTTTGATCAAAAAAGAGCTATAGCCTAAAATTTCCTCAGGAAATCACCAAAAACAAACAATTTAAAGATGACCTAACAAGAATGATGGGGGTAAATTCCCTCGTGCAGGATATCATGAATTAATCCAGATTTGTATTAATTTTCCTCTGGAACAAATAAGTTTACTGCTCAGTGGTAACCATCTATCATTCTTATTATGAAAGAATTGAAGGTAGGTGCTGCCGTGTGTTTAATTTTTATCAATATATTTCTAAAAGTCATGTTATAGGTTTGTTATAAAAATGAAATTATTGAACCGATTTCAGACCAAAAGTCCTCTTCAGTGGGACAAATTCACCAAATTTATGAACTGGAAAAATTTCTTAAACAGGATAAGGCATTCCATTCAGGTGAAGATCACTTTGCCATATATTCTTTTATCCGTAATTGCTGCTCTGGGAGGGGGATTAATTATCACCCAATTGATCGTACGCTCAATTGATGAACGGTTAAATGGCTCTCTGATCGAGACAGGAACAATCAGCAAAGAGATCATTGTTGATAAAGAGGACGAAATGCTCGAATCTCTGCGGCTGATCACTTTTATCAGCGGATTCGATTCTTCGCTCATCAAAGAAGATCCAGAGGGTATTAGGGGCTTGATCCTGCCGGTTGTATACAACAGCTCTGATGATGCGGTAGAGATATTAAACACCGCGGGGATCGGGATTATATCCGTCAGGCGAGATTTAGAATCGGACCAGGTGCATTATTTGATTACCAAAGGCAGCGCCCATTTTTTTAATGAGGAAATTGTACACAAGATACTCAATGGAGAAGTTGATCAGCAGGGCGATAAATATGCTGACCTTATCATGGTCAATGGAAATGATTACCTCTATGTGGCCGGTCCTGTCAAGGACGACGAAAATAATATTATTGGGGTCATTCTGGTTGGAAGCCTGGTCAGTGAAATAGCGACTGATATCAGAGAGGAAACCGCGGCCCACATCACAATCTACAAACACGATGGTCAGGTAATTGCCAGTACTTTTCATGAGGAAATCCCATTTGACGGAACCTATGCAGGGGAAATCGTAGCCCAGCAGAATGACAGCAGCGTAATCCGTGATTTTTCAATCCAAGATCTTACTTACCGCGAAGTGATCTCAAACATGGAGCTACGCGGTGATAAGGATGTCGGCCTATTAGGTGTTGCTTTTTCGACCAACTTCCTTCGTGAAGCCAACCAGGAAACCAAACTCAATATATTTGGCATGGTATCAACAGTCCTTTTCGTCATCATATTTATCGGTGTTTATATCGCCAGAATGATTACAAGCCCTATTCAAGCCCTTAAAACCGCCGCTGTAGCCGTGTCAGAAGGAAACCTGGATATCAGCGTGGATCCTGTTGGCAACGATGAAATCGCCCTCTTGACCAGATCATTTAATGAGATGGTTTCCAATATCAAAGAATCAAAGATTGAGCTGATCGAGGCCTACGATCGCACTCTGGAAGGGTGGGTAAAAGCCCTGGAATTACGCGATGAGGAAACTGAAGGCCACACTCAGCGTGTCACTACTATGACAGTAGAATTGGCAGTCCTCCACGGAATGAACGATACTGAGCTGGAAAATGTCCGCAGAGGAGCCTTGCTGCACGATATTGGCAAAGTTGGCGTGCCGGACGGTATATTGAATAAACCAGGCAAACTAACCGAGCAGGAGTTTGAAGTCATTAAGCAACATCCCTGGTATGCCAACGAAATGTTATCCGAAATATCTTTTCTTGTTCCTGCTATGGATATCCCTTACTGCCATCATGAAAAATGGGATGGCAGTGGATATCCGGAAGGAATAAAGGGTGAAGCCATCCCCTTTGCTGCAAGAATATTCAGCCTCGTAGATGTCTGGGATGCCATTACTTCGGATCGTGTCTATCGTAAAGCAATGACATTCAAACAGGCAATAAAAGTCATTGAGAAAGGACGGGGTAATCATTTCGATCCTGCCTTGACAGATTCTTTCCTTGATTACATCAGGAAGGTTGAGTAAGGGATGAAATCGCTAATTCTTGGTTTGTTCGAGGACAGGAATAGGAATAGAGGCCTATTGGTCATCTTATTCTTGCTCATACTGGTATTGGGCTGGTTTTCCGCTGCTCTTGCCAGCAATTTTTACAGCACCGAATCGATCAGTTTCATCGATTTCCCGATCTTGATAGACTCAAGAGCAAATTATTCTGCAGACCAATCAGGCATAGTGATACCGGCCATTGAGATGGGAATTATTGCTGAGGTTGGCTCAGCAGAGATCCTGGCAGAAGTTCAAAAAGAATTAAGCGAGCCTGTTCCATTGGAACAAATACAAACCCAGAATCCTCCATCAATCGAGCTCTCACTTACCAGTGATCGCGGAGCCCTCCTTGAGCCAGGCGGCGATGTTGAATACCATTTATTATTAACGAACCAGAGCTCAGGCAGCATCTCCTTGACCAGCCTGGTAGATAATAAATGGGGTGACCTGAGCAGTCTGGGCTGCACAGTAAATATCGGGATCGGTGCCCAAGAGACCTACTCCTGTGTTTTCAGTGGTTTGGTTGAAGGAAATGCAGGGGAGATAGTTAGCCATACTGTAACCGCAATGGGGGGGGATAATTTTGGCAATCTCTATCAAGAGCTCATAAGCAAGTCCATCACCATTGCAGATTCCATCCCAACATTTTCCATCGACACGGGCGCTGAAGTCATCTCGGTGGCTGAACCTGGCAGCATGATAAAAATCTTTGTAACAATCACTAATACAGCTAATGAAGCTGTGTCAATTATCAGTCTGAGCGAAACTGATGGGGGCAGCCTGAACGGTAACGGCAATTGTAATTCAGCTGAGAATCCTTATCCAGAAGAACTTGGTCTGGGAGAAATTTATACATGCAGTTATATCAAGGAAATAACCGGAAATGCGGGAGATATATTAACTACAACCACAACAGCCACCATCGAGGATGACGAGGGAAATATAGTTGTTGGTTCAGCCAGCACTCCTGTTAATATTGCAGATGTGACTCCTTCCCTGGTTTTAAGCAAATCTGCATATCCTTCAAATCTTGACGAACCTTCCGGCCTGGTGACGTTTACCATGTCAGTCTATAACACCTCACCTGAAGCTGTTTATCTCATAAACCTGATTGATGATCAATTTGGCAGCCTGGAAGGGAAAGGGACCTGTCTTTCAGATATATTGATTGAACCCGGTGTTACCTATACATGCGCCTTCACCGAATCTCTGATGGGAAATGCTGGCGATATTTATATCTCAACGACAACAGCATTTGTGTCAGATGACGAGGGCAACACAGTATCTGCTACAGATGTCACAAAGATTACCTTCCAGGATCTAGCTCCATCATTGGAAGTTAGTAATTTCCCGTCATTATCCTCAATACCAGAGCCCGGTGGAACACTATCACATACAATCCAGATAACAAATACTTCAGTAGAAAATGTCCAAATAACAAGCATCCTGGATAACCAGCTGGGGAATTTGGCAGGTGTAGGCACTTGTGGGGCATCTGGAAATCCTTATCCATCATCGCTAGCTATTGGCGGTGTATATCAGTGTCAGTATTCAGCGGATATCAGCGGAAATCAAGGAGAGATTTACAGCAATCTTGTTACTGCCACAGTCCGGGATGATGAAGGCAATACCACTTCTGCCAGCGCCTCCGCGTCCGTATCCATTACTGATGTTCTGCCCACCATCATAGTTACCAACCAGGCAGATCTAGCAACCGTCAATGAACCTGGTGCTGATGTGATCTATACCGTGGAGGTTCAGAATACCTCGCCAGAATCTGTGAACCTTACCGCGCTGACCGATACCCAATTCGGGGACCTGTCCGCTCAAGGATGCCTGCTGGGTTCGATTGCTAGCGGAGCTACCTATACGTGCGATTTTAACGGCACAGCAGCAGGGAATGCCGGGGATGTCTTTGGAAACACAATTTCAGCTGTAGTTTGGGATGATGATGGCAATTCGGCCTCTGCTAGTGCCTCCGCGTCCGTTGCTATCAACGATGTCCTGCCAACGATCACCGTTACCAACCAGGCAGATCTAGCAACCGTCAATGAACCTGGTGCTGATGTGATCTATACCGTGGAGGTTCAGAATACCTCGCCAGAATCTGTGAACCTTACCGCGCTGACCGATACCCAATTCGGGGACCTGTCCGCTCAAGGATGCCTGCTGGGTTCGATTGCTAGCGGAGCTACCTATGCGTGCGATTTCAACGGCACCGCAGCAGGGAATGCGGGGGATGTCTTCGCAAACACAATTTCGGCTGTGGTTTGGGATGATGATGGCAATTCGGCCTCTGCTAGTGCCTCCGCATCCGTATCCATTACTGATGTTCTGCCCACCATCATAGTTACCAACCAGGCTGGTGTAGCAACCGTCAATGAACCTGGTGCTGCTGTGACCTATACTGTCGAGGTCCAGAATACCTCGCCAGAATCTGTGAACCTTACCGCGCTGACCGATACCCAATTCG
>CAZOUN010000015.1:23063-42534 GCA_964582965.1 uncultured Anaerolineales bacterium
TCAATGAACCTGGTGCTGCTGTGACCTATACTGTCGAGGTCCAGAATACCTCGCCCGAAGCATTAAATCTTACCGGGCTGATCGATGATCACTATGGTAATTTATTCACCGAAGGATGTTCCTTTGGGATGATTGACAGCGGTGCTACATACACCTGCAGTTACACCAAATCTGTGACCGGGGATGCCGGATATACCCTGATAAATACAACCACAGCAATTGTCTGGGATGATGACGGTAATTCCACCACAAGCAGTAATCATACGGTAGTTGTTGTAGCAGATGTCCAGCCAACTATCACTGTCATCAGCCTGGCGGATGTAGCTGGTGTAAATGAGCCAGGTGGTGATGTAACCTATACAGTAGAGGTCCAGAATACCTCTCCAGAATCAACTGATCTGACCTCATTAGCCAGCAATATATCTGGTAATTTGAATGGGCAGGGTAATTGTGCAGTCGGCGGAAGTATCCCAAGCGGCGGAACATATGCCTGCAGTTTCAGCGAGACAATCACGGGAAATAGCGGGGATGTCATAACGGATACGATCACGGCAGGGGTAGAGGATAATGAAAATAACACAGCGGGAAACAGCGCTGAAATCTCGGTTGGGGTTGGAGACGTTTTACCTACGATCGTTGTACATAACACTGCAGTTGTAGAAATCATCGAGCAGCCAGGCGGGAGCATAACCTTCTTTGTGGCAGTAAACAATACATCTCAAGAGCTAGTCACTTTAACATCCTTGGTTGATGACCATTTTGGAGACCTGGATGGGCAGGGAAGCTGCATCCTGCCGCAAATTATCCTTCCCGGGGGGTCATATTCCTGCAATTTTAGCGGCATGGTAGCAGGATCATCTGGCGATGTCTTTACGAATGTCATAACCGCCTCAGCACAGGATGATGAGAATAATATTGTTATAAACGCTGATGATGCCACCGTGACAATCATCAATCAATCTATTCCAACATTTAATCTCTCTAAAATACCCGGTGCCACTACAATCCCGGAACCGGGAGGATTGGTAACCTTTACGATCCAAATTCAGAATACCTATGCTGAGGAATTGCAATTAACAAGTTTAATTGATGATACATTCGGAGATCTGGATGGACAAGGAACCTGCTCCTATCCACGAGAGATTTCAGATGGAAGCTCTTATACCTGTACTTTCAGTGCCACTGTCAGCGGTAATGCAGGGCTGATCCATACCAATATCGTCACAGCTCAGTTGGTTGATGAGGGACCCACAGGCAATAAAAGCGATACCGCCGCTGTCACCATCACCGACGTGCTGCCGAGTCTCCTGGTCACAATTACCGCAGGTGAAACCGAGGTTGTTGAACCTGGAGAGAACGTGGCGTTTACAGTTGAAATTGAGAATACTTCTGTTGAGGAAGTATCAATCACCAGCCTGATTGACAACACCTTCGGGGATCTTCATGGACAGGGAAGCTGTGCTATCAATAATTCAATCGCCATCGGCGGCAGCTACACCTGCTCATTTAATGGTTTTGTGAGTGGAGATGGTGGAGATACGTTTACCAATACAGTAAGCGCGACCATAGAAGATGATGAAGGCAACCAGGCCAGCGAGACTGACACATCATCCATAGACATAATAACTCCAACACCGGTAGAAGTCTCTGGTCAGGTCCGTAATGACACAGATTTCGACGGTAGTCTCACGGACCCAGACGGAGGCATACCAGGATTGTTCGTGGAACTCTCCGATGGCATATGTGTGATCGGGTTCACGTGCCCAGTCGCGATTACCAACACTGGCGGTTACTATACTTTTGACAGCGTTTTTCCAGGCAGTTATTTGATCTTGGAAACAGATCCAAATGGGTATGTTTCTACAGCAGACAGTCAGGGAGCAAACGACAATCGAATTTTGCTAACCGTTATATCTGGGGTAGATATGATTGATAATATCTTCCTGGATACAAACCAAACTGCTAGCATCCGGGGACAGGTTCGGGATGATCGTGATGGTGACGGGGACTTAGGGGATGGAGATTCTGGTCTAGCAGGTGTAACTATTGAGCTGCCAAGTGGGAATTGTGTTTTAGGAGTTGACTGCCGCTCAACAGCTACGAACTCTCTTGGATATTTTGAATTTAATAACGTCATTGCTGGTGATTATATAATCGTAGAAAATGATTTACCTGATTACTATTCAACCGCCGACACTGATATCCCGAACGATAACCGCATCCGAATATCACTGATCAAGGGTGTAGATTCAAATGCCAACGTTTTTCTGGACTCGGTCAATCCTGTTTCGTGCATTGCGCCCGATCCGGCGGATGGCTTTGTGAGCAGTACCAATCCTGCTGATGGTCAGATCATTCCTCTCACAACAACCACATTATCAGTGGAATTCAACCAGGCTATGGCCACCAGCGGTGGCGGCAGCGTACTGAATATTGATAAATATTCAGGCGTCATTAATAATTTGACCTACAGCGGAGAAGTAGCCATTCTCTCGATCAGTTATCACGCTCTTTCAAAAACCGCCACGTTGACCATGGACACTAACGACCCAGACTGGCTGCCGGGGTCCGAGTATCAATTGATAATTAAAAGTAGCATTAGAAATGCTTGTGGGTCGAAACAGGACATTGATTTACTGGTTATCTTCTTTACCAAAAGCGGGATTACCGGGCAGGTGCGCAATGATTTGGATGCCGACGGGAACCTGGCTGACGATGATCAAGGTATCTATGGTGTGACACTTGAGCTAATCCAGGCCGGCTGCTCACTGGGATCCTGTCCAACCACCACCAGCGCGGCAGATGGATCTTATTTGTTTTCCGATCTGGACGCCGGTGATTACACAATCTACCAATATGATTTACCTGGCTTTACCTCCACAGCAGATTTGGATGGCGGAAATGACAACCAAATAGAGGTAACAGTTGCAGAGCACGAGTATCCCTCCGGACGTGATTTCCTGGACACCGGCATATGCAGTGTTCCTGACCCAGTGAATGGATTTGTAAACAGCACCGACCCTGCTGATGGTCAGATCATTCCTCTCACAACAAGCACACTATCAGTGGAATTCAACCAGTCCATGGCCACCAGTGGTGGAGGCAGCGTACTGGATAATGGAAACTTTAGTAACACTATTACAAATTTGACCTACGGCGGGGATGTGCATATCCTCTCGGTCAGCTACCATGCTCTTTCAAGAACCGCCACGTTGACCTTCGACACTAACGACCCTGACTGGCTGCCAGGTTCCGAGTACCAGTTGAAGGTTATAAGCGGTATAAAAAATGCCTGCGATTCCAATCAGGGCCTGGATGTTCTGGTTTCCTTCTTTACCAAAAGCGGGATAGCCGGTCAAGTGCGCAATGATGTGGATGTTGATGGTGATCTGGCTGACGTTGACCAGAGCATCTCTGGTGTGACACTTGAGCTTGTTCAGTCGGGATGCAGCCTGGGATCCTGCCCAACTACTACCAGCGCCGCAGATGGTTCCTATCTATTTGCCGATCTGGACGCAGGTGATTACACCATCTACCAGTATGATCTGCCTGGCTTTACATCCACGGCGGATTTGGATGGCGGAAATGACAACCAAATTGCGGTAACCATTGCAGAGCACGAATTTGTCACCGGCCGAGATTTCCTGGATAGCGGGGCGTGCAGCGCACCCGATCCGGTGCATGGATTTATAATCAGCACCAACCCGGCCAATGGATCAATTTTAGTTTCAATGTCTACAAGTTCGGTCATCGTCCAATTTGATCAACCAATGTCTACAGAAGGAGTTGGCAGCGTTTTGAACCTGGCCAATTTCCACGACAAACTCGCCAACCTTGATTTAGGTGGAGATGTACCATTTACAGCAGTGGAATATGATGGAAATAATAACCGGGTAACTTTATATTTTGATAATACGGACTCAGATTGGCAGCCAGGTTCCACTTACGAAATTACAATCGGTCAATCGATCGAGAATGCCTGCAAGGTGAAGCAGGATGTTGAAATAAAATCTATTTTTGAAACCACTTCAGCAATATCGGGGCAGGTTAGAAAAGACTTGGACGGTGACGGTAGCCTTACTGATAATGATCCGGGGCTAATGGGAGTAAGTGTTGAACTCTCGGATGGATCTTGCAGATTGGGTCTGGACTGTCGTGTCGCGGCTACAAATACGAGTGGTTTTTATATATTCCCGGATGTAGCTACTGGTAATTACTCTCTCTATGAATATAACCCGGCCGAATTCACATCAACCGCTGATTCAGAAGGCGCAAATAATGATATGATCTTTTTGAATCTACAAGCTGGTCCACCTGCAAATAATAACGATTTCCTGGATACAGACCTGCCCTTAATTGAAGTAACAAAAGAGGCTGATTTTAATTCTGTAGGTGAAGGCAGCCAACTCATAACCTATTCAGTCATCATTGAGAACATCTCAGTGGAAACAGCAACGCTGATCAGTATATCCGATGACATGTTTGGCAACCTGGATGGGCAGGGAACATGTATGAGTGGTGAATCAATATCCAGCGGTAGTAGCTATTCTTGCAGTTTTTCCCAATCGATCTCTGGAAATGCCGGCGAGAATCATACCAATACCATCTTTGCAGCCGTTCAGGATCTGAGCGGAAAAGGGACAGGTGATAGAGATAGCGCCACAGTGAGTTTCCAGGATGTTCTCCCTACCCTGTCTATCTCAAGTGTGCCAGACATCAGCACAGTTGATCCAACTGGCCAGATGGTTCTCTATACCGTTCATGTGAATAATTTGTCGCCCGAAAATGTGGAACTAATTAAATTAGATGACACTAAATTTGGCAATCTGGATAGCCAGGGCACCTGTGTCCTGCCGCAAACTCTAGCAGTTGGAGGATCATATACCTGTACCTTTGCAGGATTTGTTTCTGGGAATATTGGGGATATAAAGACCAATGAAACAAAGGCTGAGATCCAGGATGATGAAGGGAATAGAGTCCAAGAAATTATCACCGTCTCGATAGACGTGATGGATATCCTTCCTACCATTTCGGTCACAAATAATCCCGATGCCAGCACTATCGATCCCCCTACGGATGTGAATTTTGATATTCAGGTCAGAAATACATCACCCGAACCAGTAACGCTGCATAGTTTGGTTGATGATAAATTTGGCGATCTTAACAGCCAGGGGAATTGTGATCTTTCAAATCCGCCAGTAATACCTGCATTCGGGGGAATCTATGGCTGCAGTTTCATGGGTACCGTCTCAGGAAGCGACGGAGAGAGCCATATCAACCTTGTGACAGCCGGTATATCCGATGATGAAGGAAACCTGGTCGATGGAACCGCATCTGCAACAATTGACATTGTTGATTCACTGCCATCATTCATTTTAACCAACGAACCAGATCTAATAGAAATAGAAGAGCCAGGCGGGAGTATATCCTATACCGTATCCATCAAGAACACTTCTCCAGAACCTATAACCTTAATTTCTCCGATGGATGACCTGTTCGGGGATCTTAGCGGTGACTGCACCCTGGGAGGTGATATCGAAATTGGGCAAACCTATACCTGCATCTTCACGAGGATAATCAACGGTGATGGCGGAGATATCCATACCAATACAATTACGATCAACGTTCAGGACGATGATGGTAATCTCGTGTCAGGTACGGCGAGCGCATCTGTGGAAATCCTAGAAGTAATACCATCCCCCTGATGGTTCAGCAGGAAAAACTGGATCGAGATACAGAATAGGGTTCATATGAACCTAACCTGGGTACCACGTGTAAAAGAAACTCTATCTTCAGCCGATCGCAGGTTTCATTCCATCCCCTAATAACATACCCTCTCGTCTTTTATTTCGTAGCTAATATGCCTCGCTACCGGAACCCGATCGACGGATTGATCTATCTTTTGGCGGGAGCGGGATTGGTATCCATCTTCAAACAAGGATTTCGGTTCCTCCGGAGATAAGAATTTCATAAGAGTCCATTTTAATTGCATGAAGAGAAGATACCATATAGACATCAGTCAATTATTCTTTATCAGTGGAGGTCGTATGAAAAACCTGAAATCTACTTTGCGGCTCAATGGCGGATTTTCCTTAGTCAGTGCCTTGGTTATGCTGCTGCTGTCCAATCCTCTTGCCCAACTCTTTAGTTTAGCTAGCAACAGTGCATTCCTGGTGGTCGGGGTTGGTTTATTAATTTTCGGCGGTTTCGTTGTCTACGTATCTCTCTATCAGCTAGAAAATAAGAGATTGATACAATTGATTTCTCTCCTAGATGCCGGATGGGTGTTTGGGTCCCTGCTAATAGTTGTATTCCAGCTCTTCAACCTTTCCGCCACTGGTTATGGATTGATAACCGGCGTGATGGTGATCATAGCCTTTTTTGCAGTTGATCAATTTCGCCAATATAAAGATTTATAACCATCCATTTTTGTCCGCTTCGCTATTCTCTAAAACAAAAATAGGAAACCGGAATGGACCGCCCACCGCCGCTGCCCTCCGCTCCCAAACCTTCAATCCGAATGGAGTGTGTACCTGGTGGGAAGCAGCGGACCTCAACATACACCCCATGTCGACCCTCAGCAATAATATAGGATGAGGTATCCCCGCGCCAGATCTCAAGCCCATCAAACAAGACCCTGGCCCAACCGATAGTCTGGTCGCCATGAACCTGCACGCCTAACGCCTGATAGCTGTCGCTGGTTGAGGCCTCAACCCAGTCGCCTTCCTGCCAGAGGATCATACCGCTTCCATACCCCGTTGAAACACCCCCGAATGTCACATTTATTCCCGCCGGGGGAGCTTGTTGGGCGGCATTGGCCGCAACTTTGATCTGCGGGGGATTGCCCTGCTCCATAGCATATAGCGAATATACTTTCACCTCACTGTTTAGTTCAACACAATTGTCATAAACCAAGTTTTCCTTGCATTTTCCTTTAAATATCACGCCTGAAATTGGAGGAACGCTGATAGCCACTTCTTCAGCAGATTCCAGATCATCACTATCATTTTCATCCAGTATGGTGGGGTCGTTCTGGATATAGTGAAAATAATCAAAATCACCGTCTTCATCCAGGTCTCCCGGAGTCCAATCGATGCACCAGCTGTAAGCGCCCATTGGTACTGATAGATAGCGGCTGGAATTGGGCCAATCCCCTACTCCATCGTTGGCAACAGACACAGTGGATGCCCCAGAAGGAGTTTCCAGAGCCGTTTCCCCTAGGGGAATAAATGTGTCAGCTCGGACCGTGGCATCAAATTCACCGTAGTTCACAAAACCGACGGGTTTTAATTCCTCAAAATCAGCTATCGGATCCTGCTCGGTCAGCCCCCCAGGAGTTGTTTCATCACCGGCAGATCCATAAACACCGATTCCTTCACGATCATCAAAATTTTCCGATGGCCTTTCCTCTTCCACCCATTCTGTAAATGTGCGCCTCGTACCTTCCCAACCACCTTCACTCTTATATGAAATATATTGTCCGACTCTGACAAAAGGTTCAGCTAATAATTTTCCATACTCAGTGCAGCCTGATAAAGGAAATATTGCTAATAAAGAGATCAAAAATATAGACAATAAACGAAAAACTTTGGGTCGATCAGCACATTCGAACATGTCTAATCCTCTCTTTGGTGAATAGTCTGTGTTATCACGAACACGATGTTTTCCCCTATATCATCGTACATTAAATCCCTATCCAGTTCAAGCTTTAAGATTGGTACTAATTTCTCAATCTCATAAAATGGGCCCTCTTCCCATTATGCTATACTGTTAACAATCCCCTTTTCAGAAAGGAAAATGTATGAACAAACAAATCGCTTATCAAATTTCTGTCCCGGCAGCTGTGAGTGATGTCTGGGATGCCTGGACCACGGAAGAAGGTGCGAAAACATTCTTCGCTCCGGACTGCAAGATCGAGCTAATTCCCGGTGGAGCATACGAAATGTATTTCAACCTGGAGGCCCCTTCCGGGGAACAAGGCGGCGAGGGTATGATCATTCTGACTGCCCAGCCTGAAAAAATGCTGTCTTTCACATGGAATTCTCCTCCCAACCTGCCAACTGTGCGGGACGAGATGACCCATGTGATGATAATCCTGGAAAGCAAAAGGCCAGAAGAGACCCAGGTCAGCCTGATCCATGACGGCTGGGGTGAGGGAGGCCAATGGGATCAGGCTTTTGATTATTTCACCCGAGCCTGGGGCGAGATCGTTTTGCCGCGCCTGATTTACAGCTTTGAGGAAGGTCCGATCGATTGGGAAAATCCTCCCGCGTTGGGAAAACGAGAAAAGTAAGAAGCACTCCAATCTCAGACTCTACACCTTTACCAACTTCCAAGCGATCAAATGGAGAAACTCATCCTGATCAAGTGATTTACTCATGTCGAATATCGGCCCTAAACACATTTTGCTGTCATTCCTTTTTTCAGCGCTGCTAATTCTGGCAGGCTGCTCGGGAAATTTTGATCAAATACCTGAGACAGGGGTCCCGCTGGTTACGCCCACAATCCAGCCAGCCCCAACAGAAACCCTTCCCGAGGACGATGATGTAAAGGAAACAGAAACTAAAACTGATAATGGGGATGATGAGGGAGAGGTAATACTGGAAGGAGAAAATTTGTTTGCTAACGTGGTTTCAGTGGTAGTTTCCGGCCAATCAAATCAATATTATTTCTCTGTTGGCATTTCCAGTCCAGATACCGGCTGTGAGCAGTATGCCGATTGGTGGGAGGTCCTTTCAGAAGAAGGTGAGCTGGTCTACCGGCGCATACTCCTGCACAGCCATGTCAACGATCAACCTTTTACCCGCTCCGGCGATGCTGTTGACATTCAGCCTGAAACTGTTGTATTCATCAGGGCTCATATGAATCAGAACGGGTACGGGGGGATGATCATGAAAGGATCTGTAGAGTCGGGTTTTAATAGCGTTGATCTGCCACCCGGTTTTTCGCCTGATATTGAAAATGAACCCCCTTTACCTTCAGGGTGTAATTTCTAGCAGCCTATAGAAATTACACCAATTAATCATGCTATACTGAGATTATTGTGAAACAACATCTTCATCAAATCCGGGGGAATTGATCACTATCTTCATAATTGCGCACCTCTTTTATTGTCGTATTTCCATAAGTTTTAACATTATTTGAAAAATGCGCTATTCAGATGATCCTATTCACCATTCATTGAAAGGAGGAATTCTATGGGAACCTTATTCACAGTCACTTTTATCGTGGAGCTGATCTTCGGTATTGGATTCATCGGAGTGCCTGGTTTTTTGCTCGGCAACTTTGGTGTGGCATCCACTCCCGATCTGATCTTCATGGCGAGGCTTTTCGGCTCAGCCTTGCTGGCTTTCAGCACCCTGCTCTGGTACGCCCGCGGAAGCAAGAGCACGGACCTGCAAAAAGCGACTGTCCGCAGTTTATTCCTTTATTATATTATCAGCACTATTTTTATCGTACTCGGTCAGCTGGCAGGCCTATTCAACATCATGGGCTGGAGCATGGTGGTGATGCATGCCGGGTTCCTGATCTGGTACGGGACGTTTGCATTTAATAAATAGTTAAGGATATAAGGTAAATGAGGATACGGTATCCTTGAAGGAAACCATATCCTCATTTAAGCTGAATAATATAGATCAAAAAAAATAATTATAGGGAGGGAGGCGACGCGCTGCCTCGCCTTTTCTTATACTGACCCCCGCTTTCTGATTATTCCTAAAATCACAAAATAAATCCATAGATAATAGTTCCAGACCTATCACTGGTCCTTTTCCAGATTTTCAATCAGAAATTTGATATATTTTCAGGATTATTATGAAGAAAGAAGCATTGGCGGAGCTGGTGGTAGCGTTTATTCTATTTTCTCGTTAGTAATCTTTTGACCTTCTCTACTTCTCCCCGTTTGATCTGAAAACGGTCGAAATCCCTGGCTACATAAACATTCTTGAATACAGCTCGGGCTTCATCTAACACATGAGCGGCCCTGTAGCGGCGAGAAATATGGGTCAAGATCAAGGTCCCCACTTCAGCCTCGCAGGCCAATTCTGCTGCCTGTTTGGCAGTCAGGTGGCCAAATTTCTCCGCCAGATCCCTTTCCGATTCCAAATAAGTGGCCTCGATCACTAGTACATCAGCATCCCGGGCATATTCCAGCAGGTTATCCGTTCTGCCGGAATCACCCACATGCACTAATTTAGTACCCGGTTGTTCTTCACCCAACACCATCTCAGGGTTGATCACACGTCCATCAGGGAGTGTTACTTCCTTCCCGCTGACCAATTCTCCCCGCCAGGGTCCCGGGGGAATTTTCAATACATCTGCTTTTTCAGCCAAGAATGGCCGACGTGATACTTCCTGAAACAAAAATCCAAAGCAATCCGGAGTACGGTGATACACCGGGAAAGTGCTGACAGTAAAATCTCCTTCATCAAAAAGCAATCCGGTTTCCAGCGGTTGGAGCGTAATCTCCACTGGTGGGTAATTCCCCTTCAATACTACACCAAAGAGCAAGTCCTTAATTCGTCCCAAAGCGGATTTTCCGCCAGCGATCAGGATCTTATCCATCGCTTCCCAGCGTACAAAGGTTGAGATCAAACCACCCAAACCCAGGATATGATCCAGATGTCCGTGAGTAATCAGGATGCGATCCAGGCGTTTAAATCCCAGCCCGGACTGCAGGATTTGACGCTGGGTGCCTTCCCCGGCGTCGATCAAAAAGCGGTGTTCTCCCCGCAAAACCACCTGGGAAGTCAATCCCCGGTGAACTGAAGGAGCAGAAGCAGATGTACCTAGAAATACAATTTCGAACAATTTTTTTACCTCAAGATTAGATGATAACTGGTCTAATTTTACCGCATGAAGGGAAAAAGAGACGGGGGACGGGGACGTAAGACTGGGCGACATGGAGACTTGGGGACTGGAATTGTGTCAGGAATGGAGAATTTCCGATCCTCCGTCCTCGGTCTTCGGTCCTTTGTGTCATTGCGTTCCCGCAACGACACAAAATTAAGCTATAATTCCAAAAGCAATGCAGGAAGGCATAAATATGGCCCAGGCACGCAAAAAAAGCAAACCCAAGTCGAAATCAAAACCTAAAACTAAGCCGAAAACGGCGGCGAATCCCTCCCCGGAGCGCAACCTTAACCTGACCGGGTTGATGATGGCCGCTCTGGGTTTGTTATTCGGGATCATTTTATTCTCCAACCGCAGCACACAATTGCTGGCTGATCTATATACACTGATCCGAAAGGGATTTGGCTGGGGTTCTTATTTCCTGCCCATCTTGCTGCTGGGGGGTGGTGTGCTGATCCTGCTCCGTAAAGTTGAAAGAGCACCGATTTTCACCCCAGAACAAACCGCCGGTATCAGTTTGTTATACCTGGCGGGTCTCACCACAATGCAGTTTTTCACCTTCCCGCTGGATTTTCAGGCTTCCAAATATATCGCATCCAATGGTATCGGTGGTGGTTTCATCGGCGCCTACATTCTTGAGCCACTGCGGTCCACATTTGGAACTGCCGGCACTGCGATTGCTCTCTTTGCTTGGATCCTGATCAGCCTCTCACTAGCGCTGAACATCCCGGTCCTGGAGCTCTTTCAATGGTTACCAGGGCTGCTGAAAGCGATCAAAATTCTCTATCAGAAACTGTTCCCGCCCCGAGAAAAAGCAGCTCCAATACGCCAGGCTCCCGCGCAGCGGGTAACTGTCCCGGATCTAAAGACCCCAACGCCAGCGCTTCCAAAAGTGACGGAAGGAAAAAGCGATACACCATCCATGTTCCATGATCCGATCCCGAATCTTAACTGGGTCCTGCCCCATGTGCCGGATATCCTGAATATAGGGATCGATATCGAACCTAACGATGAATTTGACCTGCATCAGGCCTCGATCATCGAAGAGACCCTGGACTCATTTGGATCTCCCGGGCGTGTAGTGGAAATCAACCGAGGACCAACCATCACCCAGTTTGGTGTCGAGCCGGAGTTCGTCGAAGTCCGGGGCCAAAAACGGCGCGTCCGGGTCAGCAAGATCACCAGCCTGGCAGACGATCTGGCCCTGGCCATGGCTGCCAGAAGCATCCGCATGGAAGCGCCTGTTCCGGGCAAGGGTTTTATCGGTATGGAAGTGCCCAATGAAGAGATCTCCCTGGTCGCCTTGCGGGATGCCATTCAAAGTCCCAATTTTCAAAAGAAGAAAAGCCCACTGCGTTTTGCACTAGGACAAGACGTGTCTGGAGCATCAATTGCCGCGGATCTGGCAGATATGCCTCACCTGCTGATAGCTGGAACCACCGGCTCCGGTAAAAGCGTTTGCGTCAATTCCCTGATCTCCTGCTTCCTGCTTCACAATACCCCTGAAGACCTGCGCATGATCATGGTCGATCCCAAACGGGTGGAACTCTCCGGTTATGACGGCATTCCCCATCTGCTGGCGCCTGTTGTTGTAGACCTGGAGCGTGTGGTAGGTGTTTTACAGTGGGTCTCTCGCGAGATGGACCAGCGCTATAAAAAATTCTCTGAAGCCAACTCTCGCCATATTATCGATTACAACAAGAAAATCCTCAAAGAGGGTGGAGAGAAACTGCCCTACCTGGTTGTGATCATTGACGAGCTGGCTGACCTGATGATGCTGGCACCAGCTGAAACCGAAAAAGCCATCACCCGGCTGGCCCAGCTGGCGCGGGCCACAGGCATCCACCTGATTATTTCCACTCAGCGCCCCTCTACAAATGTGGTGACAGGATTAATCAAAGCTAATTTCCCGGCCCGGATTGCCTTTGCCACCGCCTCCGGCGTTGACAGCCGCGTTATCCTCGACCAACCGGGAGCAGAGACCCTATTAGGCCGGGGCGACATGCTTTTCCAATCACCGGACGCAGCGGCCCCTGTACGCCTGCAGGGTGTTTACGTATCCGATACAGAAATTGATAAACTGGTGAAATACTGGCGCTTCCTGGGCGCTCAGATCAAAGGTCCTATCGGCGGAACCAGCGCTTCAGGAGAACCGGATGCCAAGATGCCAGCCATCCCCCTCAAACAACAAGAGATGTGGGAGGATATGCAGGAAGAGACTGAATTCGATTCGATGTGGGAGGAAGCAGTCGAGCTGGTCCGAGCCGAGAACCGGGCTTCGATTTCCATGCTTCAACGCCGTTTACGGATCGGCTATACCCGGGCAGCCCGCATGATCGACACCATGGCCGCCGAGGGCATTATCGGCCCCGCCAAGGACGGCCCCCAGGCCCGCCAGGTGTTGGACCATAATCCGGAGGATCCAACCAGGAAGCATTGAGAAAGGACTTAAGTCCTGAGAGTGGTCTTCATCTTCGCTCAAGGTCAGAACAACCGTCCCCTAGAGGGACGGTTTAATTTTAACAAGTCTGTCATTGCGAAGCGGAAGTGTAGCAATCAACGAAGCAATATGAATCAAATCTTTCTGATACCTAAATATTCATCTGTACGATCAAGGATCGGAATTTTTCGTCCTCAGAAATATCATAGTGAATCAGAAAATACCAGATGGATTCAGTACAGATTGCTTCGTCATCCTCTCTTCGTTCAGGTTCCTCGCAATGACATTTACTCGATCTGTCATTGCGAGGGTGTTTTTCCCAAAGCAATCTGAATTTGTCATTACTGCTCAAGTTCCAATCTCAAATCTAACCACTCTGGATTAAGAGAATTGATCAACCTAACCTTCCTTGATCTTGATCCCCCTTTAATCTGTTTCTCCCTAAATATAGCAGCATTGACATCTCGATAGAGTTCATAATAAACAAGTTTATTCAGGTGGTACTTGCTCGAGAAAACGCCCCCTTCTCCTCTGCGAAGTTCCTCTACACGGCGTAATAGATTATTGGTGATCCCTGTATACAGAGTGGTCTTATGCAAGTTGGTCATGATGTAAACATAATAAATCTTCTCCTTCATAACTTGATTGTAGACCAGGAAATTTCAGAATAATATAGTTCAGATTGCTTCGTCACCTTCTCTCCTTTCAGGTTCCTCGCAATGACATTTACTCGATCTGTCATTGCGAGGCGGAAGCACAGCGACCGACGAAGCAATTTGAATCAAATCTTTCTGATACCTAAATTTTCATCTATTTGATAAAAGATCATATTTTTTTCGTTTTCGGATAAATCTCGTGAATTAGAAGATATCAGATTGATTCAGTACAGATTGCTTCGTCATCCTCTCTTCGTTCGGCCTCCTCGCAATGACAGTGGAAGTTTGAATGTTATAATCTCCACATCATGAAAAAACCTTCCAAAGCCAGGTTTTTGCTCTTAATACCCCTCCTGATCATCCTGGCAGCGCTGTTCTATCAAATTCCTTTCGTTAAAGAACGGCTGTCATGGCGTATCGATGAGATAAAAACACGCCTGACCTATGCCCTCAATCCTCCAGATGAAGCTGTTTTTGTCCCGGGGGGAGAAACCTCCCTGGCAACGCCAGTCGCGCTTGTAGTGTCAGTGACTCCTGAACCTACACCAAAGGGCACAACTGCAGCTCCTACCACTGAGGCCCCGGATCAAACTTCCACCCCCCTGCCCGAGCGGGTTGTCCTGGATGAGGTGGTCTACGTTGATCAAAGGGAACGTTGGAACTACTGCGGACCGTCCAACCTGGCGATGGCGCTCAATTATTGGGGCTGGCCAGGGGACAGGGACGATATCGCCCGGGTGGTGAAACCAGGCATCAATGACCCAAATCTGGATTTCATCCAGCAAGGTCGGCTCGATAAAAACGTCATGCCTTCCGAGATGGTCGATTTCGTTGCCAACCACACTGACTACTATATTGTTGTCCGCTATGGGGGGGATCTGGAGATCATCAAGGAGCTGATCGCCAACGGCTTCCCCGTGCTGGTAGAAAAGGGTTACTACGAAGTAGATTACTTGAAAAAATATGCCTGGCTGGGACATTATCAATTCACAACTGGATACGACGACAACGAAGGCGTGTTCATCGTTCAGGACTCAAACTGGCTAAAGGACGAACCGCTGGAGAATTTCAAAAACAAGAAGCTGGATTATGAGTCCTACCTGGAAGGCTGGCAAGGATTCAATTATCTCTTTATGGTGGTCTACCCGCCTGCCGACCAGGAAAAGGTATACGAGATCCTGGGTCCTTATGGGGACCCAGTCTGGTCCTACCAGCACGCCCTGGAGATCGCTGAGCAAGAGATCCAAACCCTCACCGGGGTGGACCTGTTTTTCGCCTGGTTCAACAAAGGCACTAGCCTTGTCTTGATGGAAAATTATTTAGAGGCGGGAGAGGCCTTCGATGAAGCCTATCAGATCTACGGACAGCTTGTGGACGATGATGCTACCCGCCCTTACAGGATCACCTGGTACCAGACCAGCCCGTACAAGGCCTATTATTACAGCGGCCGCTACCAGGATGTGGTCAATCTGGCGAACACCACCCTGGAAACTATCACTGAACCCACCCTGGAAGAAACCCTCTACTGGCGGGGTCTGGGGCACTTTGCCCTGGGCAACAAAGCCCAAGCCAAACAGGATCTCTACCAATCGGTCTGGCTTAACCCAAATTTCGAAGCAGGCCTGTATCAGATCAGTGTTCTGTTATTTGACGAATAGGAAACAAGTAACAATAACTTCCCGAAGTTGTTCAAAATTCCGGGAGGCTTAAGCAACAAAGGACTCAATCCCTTAATATCATGCCACGAATACTCCATTTTGCAGACGCCCATATCGATATCGCCAACTACGGACGCAGGGATCCTGCCAGCGGGCTGCCGCTGCGCATCCTGGATTTCTTAAAATCGTTGGATGAGATCGTCGAGACTGCCATCAAAGAGAAAGTGGATTGTGTGTTGTTTGCCGGTGATGCGTATAAAGACCAAAACCCGGCGCCCACGTTCCAACGCGAATGGGGACAGCGAATAATGCGCCTGAGCGAGGCCGGCATCCCGACCATCCTGCTGGTGGGCAACCACGATATATCTCCCTCAGCCGGAAGAGCCCATGCCCTGACCGAGTTCAGCACGCTTCAGGTTCCCCATGTGCTGATCATTGACCAGCCCGGTTTCTTCTCGAAGGATGAACTCGCAAAACTACACCCAGAAGGTATACCCCTTGATTTCCAGCTGATCGCCCTGCCCTGGATCTCTCGTTCTGCCATGGCATTGGATCTGGACATGAAGACCAGGGATACCGAAACTCTTTACCGGGCAATGGAAGAGAAGATCTCCCGGGATATTGATAACTGGTTGGAAGAAGCTGATCCAAATATACCAACAGTACTGGCTGCCCATGCATCCGTGGAAGGCGCTGTCTACGGCGCAGAACGTTCAGTCAGCCTGGGAAAAGATTTCGTCCTGCCCAAATCAATTACCTGCGATTCCCGGCTGGACTATACCGGATTGGGACATATCCATAAAAAACAGGAGCTCAACCCGGGGAAACATCCCCCGGTGGTTTACCCCGGATCGATCGAACGGGTGGATTTTGGGGAAGCAGCCGATGATAAATATTTCCTTATCGCCGATATAAAGAAAGGCAAGACCAAATTGGACTGGCACCGCCTGGAAAATATTCGGCCCTTTGTGGATGTCAGTCTGACTCTCAGTTCCAGTGACGATATAACAGACCAGATTCAAAAAGCCCTGCCTAAACCGGAAAAACTGGAGGGCGCAGTAACCCGGCTGGTCCTGGATTATCCTAAGGCCTGGGATCCCCTAATCGATGAAAATTCGATCCGAGAACTGGTAAAAAATTGTTTTGAGTTTCACTTCCTAAAACAGCCCCAATATGAATCCAGGATCCGGCTAGATGAAAATCAAAGCGTTGGCTCACTGACCTCTGAGCAGCTGTTGAATGAGTATTGGCGGGTCAGCAAAACACCAAAGAATGAGATCAAATCTCTCAATCAATTAGCAGGGGAAATCCTGCATCCAGACGAGTGACGCATGCCAGACGTCTCCGTTCTACTGCCCTGTTATAACGCTTCGGAAACCCTCGAGGAAACCTTAACCTCCCTGCAAAAGCAAACATATCCCGATTTTGAAGTGATCTGTGTCGATGACGGCTCTACCGACAGCACAACTGACATACTGAGGGATTGGTGCCAGAATGATCCACGTTTCATCAATATCCCCATTGAACACGGCGGAGTTATTGAGGCTGCCAACATCGGGCTGGAAATCTGCCAGGGAGAGATAGTCGTTCGGATGGATGCTGACGACCGCTGCCATCCTGACCGGATCAAGATCCAACGCGAATATTTGCTGAAGTATCCGGAGGTCGCTGTTGTGGGATCGCTTGTCAAAGGTTTTCCAAAAGACCAGATCGGGGAAGGATTTCAACTATATTATGCCTGGCTCAATTCCCTGGTCACTCATCAGGACATCACCCGCGAGATCTTTGTTGAAAGTCCGATCGCCAATCCTTGCGCTTCCTTTCGGCGATCCTGGATTCGGGATCTGGGAGGCTACCGGGATCACGGCTGGCCTGAAGACTATGATCTATGGCTGCGGTTCTTTTTAGCAGGAGCCAAATTCGCCAAGATTCCCCAGGTGCTGCTGGAATGGCGGGAGCATCCCGGGCGCCTGACCCATCAGGATTCCAGGTATTCGGTGGAGAATTTCCTGCGCGCCAAGGCCCACTATATCGCCAGAGGTCCTGCCCAAAGCCGGGACGCCGTCTTCGTGTGGGGCGCTGGTATGACCGGAAGAAGGTTGAGTAAACACCTGGTTCGGGAAGGACTGCCGCTAGTTGGTTTCGTGGAGGTCGACCAAAAGAAGATCGGCAATACCCGGCGCGGAAAGCCGATCATCGGGGTAGGAGAACTACTCGGAGAATGGAAAAAGCACCAAAACCCGATCTTGCTTACTGCAGTACGAGCCCGCTCGGCCGCGCCCTTGATCAAGGCCCAGCTGGATGACCTAAAGTTATTAGAAGGACAGGACTGGTGGAGGTGTGCTTAAACGCTAAAAAGTAAGTCGTAACAGGTAAGTCGATTAAGAGTTTAGTAATCAGTGATCAGTATTTAGCTTGACTTGGAGAAGGTGAGACATGGAGACGATGTGAGGTTTCTAGCCCTCCCAAAGCCTCCCCGTCTCAGCATCACCTCGTCCTGTCTCTCCAACCCAGTTCTTTTTCTTCCCCCTTGCCTAACTCAGTCCAGTTCCACCAGGCCCATAGAAACCAGGATATGGTAATCAACCGTGCCGCTGGTCTGTTCCAGTGCCTGTCCAAGTTTAATTTGATTCCCCACATTCTGATGCAGGTGGGTCAAAATTGAACTAAGCAGCGCATCACGATGAATCTCGATATACAACTGGGGCATATCCTTCAGGAAACCCGCAGGGTCTGTACAGGTAGCTTCCGGTTCGCTGAGAGGAAGAGGCACAACGTCGAGCAAAAAGACCTTGACCGGGTAGGAGACTTCACCCCCCTGGTCGAGAACCCGTCCAGATATCATAAAAACAGCCGTTCCCAGTTCCGTTCAGGCGTAGCCGCATAGCTCCTCATCCACAGCGAAGACCAGCGCGTCATAGGTTACCATCCCATCGCCCTTGATCAAACCCTCAGCATCCACCGAAAAATCCCCGACCCACTCCGATTTCAGCTGATCGTAAGCCATATCAGCCACCAATCCGTCCACCTCAGCCGACATCTCAAAACCATAAGCCCCCTCCGGTATCACCACGATTTCTTCCCCAGCAGTTTGATCATCCTGGGGAGCCTCGCCGACAGGTATGTCACCAGGTGCACCGGCTCCCGAATCACCCGCGCAGGCAGTGGTCAGTAAAACCAATAATATGATCAACAACCAGTAAGTAGGTATTCTATTCATCGTTAAACCATTCCTAAATTTCATGAAGATGATAGGGGAAAATGATATTACGAGGATTGTAACATGGTTAATTGAGGATTATTACAGTTGGAGATGTTGTGAGCTATAAGAATAGCAGGGGAGTATTCAGCAATTAGATAGACTCGGAGAAGGTGAGGTATGGAGATGAAGTGAAGTGATCTGCGTTCCCCCAGCCTTCCCTGTCTCAGCATCACCTCGTGCTGTCTCTTCACCTCGATCGCATTCCCTTCCCGACCTTCCATCTACTCCTGCTCGTTCCGGCTAAAGAGCATACCAACCCCAATCAAGATCAGCATAAATGGCCAGAGATTGCCCCAATTAATGTTCCAGGTGGAGCCAAGCAGCAAACTGACAGACAGGAAGACCATAAAAACGCCCATTAATCCGGGGAATAGAATATCCTGGGAAAACCGTTTTTCATTGGACATATAGCGCTGGTAAGCGCCATTCATGAATCCTGCCGCAGGCATCAAGATGAATAAAGCCCACCAGTTCAATTCGAAGGGTAGAATATCCAGCTGATTGAGCAAAACAACAGCACCCCCAACGATGAAGATCAAACCCGTCCAGATCTGGAGTGCACCCCATAAGGTGGACAAATAAATAAAAACCCTCTCTTGGGTAA
>CAZOUN010000016.1:0-38102 GCA_964582965.1 uncultured Anaerolineales bacterium
AGAATTGAAACTACCAATAATATTTTTTTCATGATCGAACTCCTTTATTGTGAATAGAGTAATACTCACAGTATAGGAGTAAAGAATTAATAAATGATTAGGGAATCATTAGGAGAATGTGAAGAAAAACGGGCTGATATAGGATCTTTATTCTGCAAAACTTACCACTGTCACCCCATCTCCCCCTTCTCCTTCTTTTCCCGGATCAAAATGATCCACCTGCGGATGAGATTTCAAGACTTCCCTAACAGCTTTTCTCAACCTGCCAGTACCTATGCCGTGAATGATCCGGGCCCAGGGCATTCGTGCCAGGAAAGCTTTATCAAGGAAATAACTCAGGTTTTCCAGGGCTTCATCCACTCGTTGACCCCGCAGATCCAACTCCATTCCCGGTGAAACCATCTCTGTCGGCGTGTGCACTACAGCTTCATGGCCAGTTTCCACTTCAGTCGGCTCATCCATGATCGTATGCTCTAGATCTGATTTCTGAGCACGAACGCGGATATTCCCAATCTGGATATCAACAGAGTTCCCATTCACCGATAACACACGCCCTTTTCTCCCCAACGAGCGCAAATAAACTTTATCGCCCTCTTGAATAGGGCCAGTGGGAACAGGGAGATCCAGCTTTCTTTTTTTGCTTGGAAGCGGTTGGGAGATCTCTTTTTCGACCTGTTCAGTTTTCTCTTCCAGTTCTTCGATCTTCTCTTCTGGGACTTGATCCTTTTCCAAAGCTTCCTTGATCGATCTAAGTTCGTTCTGGAGGGACTGCAGTTTCTCCTTCGATTCCCGCTGGAGAAGATCCAGCGTTTCAATACGTTCGTCCTCAACTTCCACGATCCGATCAGCCAGCTGGACCCGCAGTTTTTCAACTTCCTGGTGGGCCTTTTCCGCTGACTCGCGAGTATCCTCTGCCAGTTTCCGCTGCCGGTGGATCTCGTCCAATAGATCATCCGCCTGCAGGTCGGCCGGGTCAAGAGTTTCCCTGGCGGCCTGGATTACCTCATCCGGCAGGCCCAGCCTTCCAGCTATTGCCAGTGCGTTGGAGCGGCCCGGCAGCCCGATCATTAGATGATAGGTTGGCCTTAAACTCTCTAGGTCAAATTCTACCGAGGCATTGATCACACCGGGGGTGGCATGGGCATAAGCTTTCAAATCTGGATGATGAGTAGTGACCAGGGTAGTGATCCCCCGATCCAATAAATTGGACATCAGAGATCGAGCAAGAGCAGCGCCCTCCTGGGGATCTGTACCCGCGCCCAATTCGTCCATGATCACCAGAGACCGGCGGTCAACTTTATTCAGGATCTTAATGATATTGTTAATATGCCCTGAAAATGTGGATAAAGATTGTTCAATAGATTGTTCATCTCCAATATCGGCAAACACATTGTGGAATAGACTCATCTCAGATGATCCAGATGCGGGGATGTGCAGCCCGCTTTGAGCCATCAATACCAACAGACCGACAGTTTTTAGTGTGACTGTTTTCCCCCCGGTATTGGGGCCAGTGATGATCAAGCCATACATATCATCGTCAAGAACCACGTCGATCGCAACTACCTGATGAGGATCCAAAAGAGGATGTCTGGCCCCGAAGAGCCGCAGTACAACACCGGGATGGCCTTTTCCCTGTTTCTTAGGGAAAGGATGGAGGGTCACGGGAAAAGCATTTAATTCAAGTGCATACCTCCCCCTGGCGAACGCCAGGTCCAAACAGGTCAGGACAACGACCATATCCTGCAAAACTGGTCCATGTTCTGCAACTTTGGCAGATAAATCTGCTAAAATGCGCTGGATCTCGTCTCGTTCATCCAATTCCAACTTCCGGAATTTATTATTGGCTTCTACCATTACCTGGGGTTCGATATAAATTGTCGCCCCGGAAGTAGACTGATCATGAACTATACCCGGCACATTAGTTCTGGCCTCTGCTTTAAAGGGGAGAACATAACGTCCATTGCGCTGAGTGACAATCGATTCCTGAAGATATTTAGCAATTTCTGGCTTTTTTAACATTTGGTCCATGCGGTTTTTAAGCCGGGTGTGTTGAGTTCTTAAATCTTTGCGGATTTGCCCCAGTTTATCAGAAGCAGTATCCAGGATCTCATCCTGTTCTGAGACTACTTTTGAAATCAAGGTCACCAGACCAAGAGAATCCGGAAGCTGTTCGGAAAGGCTCTCCAAGGTAGGGAATTCTCCCTGATCTTTCTGGAAAACTCTCTTTAAATTGCGTGCTGCTACCAGAGAATCTTTCACTTCCAGAAGCCGGGAGGGTTCCAGGATTATCCCTCGCAGGGCATCTTCAACGATAGGCCGCAGATCCCTGGCTCCCCCTATGGTAGTTCCAGGATGCAGGGTCAAGAGAGCCACCGCATCGGAAGTCTCTCTCTGCAAACCTTGAACTTCATCCAGATCCAATGATGGCTGAATATCCAATGCCAGCTCTCGTGCAGGGTTAAAATGACAATGGGCTGCCAGGGCAGCCAAAATGCGGGGATATTCCAGAGTGATTAACGTTTTTTGATCCATCGCTGTCAGTGTACCATATCCAGAAATCAGCGATCGCTGATTTTTGGATAAGTTGTAACTAGAAAATCGTAAGTCGAGTAACAAATTTAATCTACTTACGCCTTACATTTTACGATATACGGCCCTTGGGAAAATGTAACAAAACTCAGTTATAATCAACCCATATTAAAACTCAAAGAATCCCATCCAACTAAAATGAGCACTCCCGTTTGGTTCATTAATTTTCTCAAAAATATTTATCCTACCCGGTATTCGCTTGCAAAACTAACCAACCTGCCACTGATCGGAAACGTTGTAGACCATCTGCTGTTCCGGGGAGATGAGATGTATATACTCCCAAAGGATCAGACCATCCAGATCAACGAACCCCTGGATCGTCCTGAAAGCACGATCATCCCATCTCAGGTAGTGGAACACTATATTAATAAAGCGAATCATCACTGGATCATGAATTTCTGTTTCTGCCGGGAAGGAGATAAATGCCAGGATTATCCCAGGGACCTGGGCTGCATCTTCCTTGGCAAACCTGTCCTGCAGATCAACTCAAAACTCGGACGACTGGTAACAAAAGAAGAAGCACTGGAACATGCCCGGCGCTGTCGGGAAGCTGGGCTTGTCCATTCAATTGGAAGCAACCGTATAGATTCGGTTTGGCTCGGTGTAACACCGACCGAGGAACTGATGACCATTTGCAACTGCTGTCCCTGCTGCTGTCTATGGGGAGTGGTCACAGATCTGTCACCGAAGATCGGAAAGAAAATCACCAGCATGCCGGGAGTTAAAGTATCTGTCACCGATGACTGCTCAGGTTGTGGCCTATGTGAAGATGGAATTTGTTTTGCCGAGGCCATTCGAGTGATCAACGGAAAAGCTGAAGTAAGCCTGGAATGCCGGGGCTGTGGTCGCTGTGTAGAAATTTGCCCGGAAAACGCGATCATTCTGACTATCGACGGAGAAGAAAATATCCAGGATTTGCTCCAGCGCCTGGATAATTTAGTGGATTTGAATTAGGACAAGGAACTAAGTCCTTGTACAACACGAAAATTTCCCCTTGAAGATTTTATAGTTTGAACAATAGACATCTGAAGTCTTAAGGAAAACACTTTCTATCACGGAAATTTCCTGACATCGGAAGTCTGTCCAAAAATAATGAGCGGCAAACTTCCGAAGTCAATAAAGTGCAAATTCTACCAAATTAATCGTCTCAAGACTTCGGAAGGTTCTAGTGGGGCAGATTTTCCTGAACTGGCAAGTCCTGACTTCATAAGTAAGAAAATTAGAATTTATGCTTCAAACGAATCTTCCGGTATCCAGGCAGGCGCGCAAAAAGCCAGGAAAACCAGGTCAGCATCACCATCATTACGAATCTGATGAACATCCCCCGGTTCCAGATAGCAAGCCTGCCCGGGAATAAGACTGATAACCTTCCCATTCACTTGCATCTCAGCCTCCCCCTTCAAGATAAAATAAGTCTCTTCAGTGACCTTGTGATAGTGCAGATTGCTGGATTTTCCAGTCGGGATCACGATCCGGGCCAGGCTGTGATTGGCATTGTCACCGGCAGCCCGCCCGATCATTTCTGCGATGATCTCTCCACTGGGAGTTATCAAGGGATCCGTAATTAAACTGGGATCGGCAATTTTCATTTGGTTTCCTTTTTAGATTACGTGAAATGGATTTCCACGGCAGCTGCTTTAAAAGGCAGTTTTCTCTTTTCAGTACATATCGTGCCTTTTATTAATACGCCTCAATTCTGCCCTCTAGATTTATCTTGGAATAGCATTTCCGTCCTTGCCGCCATAATAAAATCGTTCTCGTGAAGCCGCTTATAAACAAAGGTCCACCAACTCACTGTACACTTTCCCCAGCTAATTAGTATATCCGGGTGGTGGTGTGCTTCCTCAGAGAGGTCAGCTATCTCGTTTGCGAATTTTACAGCTCCTAAAAAATCATCAAATGAATAGCTTTTCTCAAGAAGGGGATTACCTTCCCTGTAAACGACCTTCCAGTCGGGCAGGACTTTCAAATAAACCTCAGTTTGGTCTTCCGTCATTGGGGAATCATATTTGGTGTAACTTAGTATAGGTTGATTGGCTAGCTTATCCATCTTTGTCCTCCTTGACTAATCTTTCCAGCTGGAAAAATTGATTATCTACCAGCTCCCGAATAAAACTGCTCTTTATCTTAAATCCCAGATTTAGGAAAGTCTTTAATGAGCGCTGGTTAAAACCGGCAATAGTTGCCCGAAATACCTGCGGTTGGTAGGTCAGCGCGCCATAATCCAAGACTGCTTGGACAAAAAAAGCTCCATGGCCCATGCCTGTACAGGAGGGTTTTAATCCCACGCCCAGATCCAGGACCTCAGGCTCCAAAAGTCTGTAATCTCCACCAGGTACCTGGGCATCCAAACCAAAACAACAGTAACCAATCAGGTTTCCACCCGAGTCCAGAACCTGATGGTAGCGGAATTCAGGATCTAATAAACCCTGAATATGTTCCGGCGCAAGATCATACATGTTAAAAGGTGGATCGTAGCGCCAGGTAGTGATCTCCCGTGCATTTTCCCCCCTGAGAGGGCGGATAATATAGAGAGCCGTCACAAGATGACTTCCGTAATTCTTAGTCTGTTTTTAAGATGTGCGTAATAATGGTAGCTCCGCTTCCGCCAATGTTCTGGGCCATACCAACACTGGCACCTTCTATTTGGGCCGGACCTGCTTCTCCTCGTAACTGCTGCACAGTTTCAACAATCTGGTACATTCCAGTCGCACCTACAGGATGACCACGGGCTTTCAATCCCCCCAATGTTGACAGGGGGACCTTGCCATCCAATCCAATTTCCCCATCCAGGGCCAGACGCGGACCTTGCCCTCTTTCTGCGAAACCACAAGCTTCCAAGGAGAGAGCTGCCATGATCGAAAAAGCGTCATGGATCTCAAAAAAGTCAATGTCTTGTGGGGAAACACCCGCCTGGCGGTAGGCCTCCTTGGCTGATTTTTCTGCTGCGGCAAGCCAGAGCGGATCATGACGGTCATGTACTGCCAGGCTATCAGTTGCCACTGCGGAACCTGCGATCTTAATGATTGGTTTTCCTTTCTGTCCTTTGATTAAGTCAACCGGAACAACAATAGCTGCTGCAGCGCCATCTCCAATAGGAGATGCATCCATCAGATTGATCGGATCGGCAATCATCGCTGCTTTTTTATATATTTCGGGAGTAATGGGAGCCTGAAAGCGTGCGTTGGGATTATTGGCACCATTTTTATGGGCGTTGATCGAAAATGGGGCAAAGTCTTCATGCTTCCACCCATATTCATACATATATCGACGCATGATCAATGCATTCAACCCGACAAAGGTCACACCATGGATCCCTTCCCAATCTGCACTGGCTGCAGTAGTCAACGCCGCTGTGGTTTCTCTGGGTGAAGTATCGGTCATTTTCTCAACTCCGACGGCCAGGGCGCTGGAAACCAATCCAGATCCAACGGCAACCATGGCAGTCCTTAATGCCAAAGCACCGGAGGCACAGGCTGCTTCCACGGTCATAGCTTCAATGCCTCGAAAACCGATCCAATCAGCAATCAAGGCACCCAAATGGCTTTGTTTATCGAGCTGCCCAGCCATCATATTACCGACATAAAGGGCTTCCACCCGTTTAAGTTCAGCATCTTCCAGGGCTTTAAATACTGCATCCCCGGCTAACTCTACCAGGCGTTTATCCCAGTGTTCTCCAACTGGCACCTGCCCAATTCCCAAGATGGCGACTTCCCGCATAATATCCAATCCTTACAGTAGATATCTAACGATTTCAATTATAACTGGTGACAATCCCAATTATTACTATCTATTCTCTCAAATCCTATCAGGTTGGATAATTCGGGCATGGTTTTCGATTGGATTGTTGCTTTTTTATCTTTTTCCAGACTAATAAATACCAGGCAGCAACTTGGAAGTTCGAGCTCTATAACTAGCATACTCAGGGAATTGTTTTTGAAGCAGCCCTTCTTCATATCTCATCTTCAATAATAAATTCGCTAAAAGAACAATCCAGAGGGCTACCCGCAGGTAACTAAAATAAGAAATCACAAGGGGGAGGGTTGTCAACAACAATGCCAAATACATGGGATGGCGAATGATCCGATAAGGACCCCGGGAGACCATCTTGCTCCAGTTTAGAGGTTCCGGAGCTATATTAAAATACCCGATTCTCATACTCCCCACAGCCCAGATGCCCAGAAACAAACCAATGACTTCTACCAAAAACAAAAGAAATGGGTTAGCGACAAGCGGACCCGTCAGACCAATAACCGCCAGACTAATAAATTGAATTAGCACAAATATTATTGACAAACCAGAAGGTTTCATCACATAAACTCCACAAATATATTATTTCCGTGGTGTACTCTAACCCGGAAATTATTTATTAATAGATGAATTCTAAATCAGGATTATTACTTCGATCTAAAAGGAAATACAGCTACAAGATTCGCAATTATCACAAATCCCAATAAAATGACCATACCAATCCGGTTTCCCCCCTCTGCGGCCGGGAATAATAGAAGAGCAGGTACGATCATCAACAGGAACATCAATAGGGAAAACAAAGCTGGATTCGATTTTAGAAACGTCGTGATCTTATTCATAACAGGTAAACTGCCAGAGCTGTGATAAGGCTGATGATCAAGAGCAATATACAGATTACCGGCAGCAGCTTTCGCAAGATATCTCCTTCTTTTCCTTCCATGCCAGCGGTGCTTGCCCCAACAATCACTTTAGTCGGTGCGGCCACAGATCCCAATGCACCTCCTGTTGTCTGCGCCGCCAGAATGATCGCTACCGGCAGCCCCAGGATCTCAGCCGTTCGCAGCTGCAAGGCTGAAAACACCAAGTTCGAATTGGCATTGCTGCCAGTCATCACCGCTCCCAGAGCACCCAGCCAGGGCGCTAGAGCAGGATAGAACCAACCAATAGTATTTGAGAATCCCTGTGCCAGGGTATCAGTCATACCAGCGTGCTGCATGATCACAGCCATCATGACAATCGAAGTGATGCCAACACTGGAGCCAATCACCCTAGAACCCGTGCTTTTTATGATCCTTCCCAGTGCTCCTTCTTTGTACCAGCCAGTTTTGTTGAAGATCAAATAAGCTGCCAGGGAAGAAACGAGCAAAATCATGCCTGCATGGCAGAAAATATATAGTTGTCTGCCCGGCCCAGCAGCTATTACATATCCTGCAGTAGTGGTTGTCTCAGGAAAATCAAATCCCAGCTTCACCTGGCTGAGAAAAGCTTTCACAGGTGGAACCAGTTGAATAACTAGTGTTAACGCAACCAAAACCACATAACCTGCCAAAGATATCAGCAGCTCCCGCCAGTTTATCTTTCCTGTGGCATCGGACTTTCCCTGGAAGATCCAGGCCAGCGGAATTCCTATGACCAAACCAGCTGTTCCACCCATCAAACCGCCAATATTCCACAGACCAAGATTCACTGTCAGATACTGAGCTGTTGACATTCCCAGGGCAATGGCAAGGATTGGAAACCAGAGTCTACGTAACGTTTTCCAACCGCCGACCACCCAGGCGACCGCAATCCCAACCAGCAAACCGGTAATACCCAGAAAGATACCAGCTGATGGGGCCAGAACCTGCCACTCCAAGCCCGTTGCCGCCATCATGGCATTAAAGGAAGCTCCTAACGAGCCAAAAGTGACTGCCCAGGTATGTCCCAGTGATGGAATCACCACCGCATTCAACGGTGAAAAACCCAAACCCACCAGGATAGGTGCTATCACGGCTGTTGGTACTCCAAAACCGCCCACCCCTTGTAAAAAGGAGGCAAATATCCAGCCGATCAACAAAGCTTGCATGCCTTTATCCTCAGTCAGGTGCGGGAGGGTGGTGCTTAGAATCTCTATCCCACCTGCTTCAGCAACAACTCGGTATAAAAGGAAAGCGGTCCAAATGATCAGCAGCACATCCATGATCAGGAAAACCGCTTTTGCATGGGCATAAGCCAGGGTTTCAAGATTGACCCCAAACCAAATCCAGGATATTACCAGAGCTGCCAAGTAACCCAGGCCGCCAGCTCGGGAGGCTTTCCAGCGAAAACCTACCATCAGGACCAGGATAACTAAAATAGGGATTAAAGCGAGGATAAACATAACTAGACGAATATTCCTAATAATAACAACTTAATTGTAGCACGGATGGAGGGTAGAATTCCTCCAGAAAATACCTCAGCTCAGCATACAAAAGGATCCATCTCATGCTACAATTAGTTTTCGTTAAAAAGAATAGAAAAAGAGACTATTATGGACCCGGTAATTTTTGATCAGATCGGATTTAATCCAAGTCACGAGCGTTTTTTCAAAAAAATGCACGTAAAACCCGGCAGCCGGCAGGAAGAACTAGTATTATCCCTGCTTGAAGAAGGACGCCAGGTGGGACAGCCGCGGGCGACCTACACAATTGCCGGCATTGACCAGCACCTGGATGATGGGGTTGTCCTTAATGGGATCCGAATGAACAGCAAGGTGATGGCAATAAACTTGAGTCCGGTTCACAGGGTTTTTCCATACTTGACCACTTCAGGCAGAGAACTTTTTGATTGGACCCAATCCAAAGAGGATCTTCTCGAGAGATATTATGCAGAGGAGATCAGTCAGTTGGCTTTAAGAACAGCCGAGGAGTTTCTTTTATCTCAATTGAAAACTACCTATAAACTGGGGAAAACCTCTTCCCTCAATCCAGGTTCCCTGAAAGATTGGCCGATCACCTCGCAGAGATCATTATTTCAGTTATTGGGCAACCCAATGGAATCGATCGGGGTAGAGTTGACCGAGAGCATGTTAATGCTCCCCAATCAATCGGTCTCCGGGATCCGTTATAGCTCTGAAACCGATTTTTCAAATTGTGAACTTTGCCCACGAGAGAACTGCTCTCACCGCCGAGCGCCGTATAATGAGGCGTTACTGAAAGACAAGTATCAGTAATTTAATAACATAAAATTCAGTTTCCTTACCTATAATTAAATGGGGTGTTTCTGAAGAAACCCCCTCACTACCTCAGCTGTCTCCCCGGGCTCTTCCAGGGGTACTAGATGGCCAGTGCCTTCCATTGTATAACCCTCCCCTTTAGGCATCTTTCCAACCATAGAGTTTATGACCCGATCGAAGAGAACATAAGAGTCTTCCCCCCGGATGACCAACACGGGACATTTGACTTTGGCAAGGTTCCGCCAAACGTACCAATCCGCGATCCCACCGGTCTCATAGATTCTGGCCTCCCAATCTGGAGGATAGTTCAACTTGACACCCCCTTCCGGTCCCTCTACTGTCAAACCATCTACATAATCCCGCAGCACCTGGTCAGATAAACCAGAAAAAACCGGTTTCACACGATATCGCTGATACATAGCTTCCTGGGATTCGAACCGGGTTTTTCTCTTCAAAGTCCCCCGGATTAGTGGATGTATTTTTTTTAAAATTCCAAATAGCGCCAGCAGACGCATCAACAAACCCCTCAACCGCGGAAACAAAACGGGCTCAATCAAAACAAGCATCTGGAACAGGTCAGGGTTTTCAATAGCAGCCATCAAGGTTGTCATAGCACCCAGAGAATGTCCCACACCGATCACTTGCCCGGTCAAGGCGTTTTGTTTTCCATATTTTTCTATCAACATTTCGACTTCTGGGAGATAGTCATCCCTGAAAGTCCTCCAATCCTGCATCTCTTGGGGATTCGAGTCCGGCCAGAAGGATCTTAAATACAGAGAAAAGACCTGGTAGTTTTTGAGAAGTGGCTTCAAAAAAGAAAGGTAGGCCCCGGGGGGATAACCATTGGCATGAGCAAACACAAGCAATGGGCCTTTTTTACTCAGCCGGACCGGATCCAGTTTATTCATCTTCCGCCTCTTGAACCAGCCGTCGGTTCCTCTTCCTCTTCTTCAGGCGGTCTTTTCTTTGTTGCGAGGCCCGCCGAAGTAACAGCCCAAAAGAAGTAAATCCGAGTCCGGCTAACAGAAACCAGGCATCTTCAATAATAAATGCAGAGGAGGAAAAGAAAATTAGCAGACAAATCAGACCCGTTAAGATACAAAAATTGCCCAGGCGTCGAATCATCAAATCAGCCAGTGAGTATTGAGGATTCGCCCGGATTTAATCAACATAATCTTCCAGCTTATAAGATACATTGGGGCTGCGGAGCTTCCGCAATGCAGTAGCTTCTATCTGGCGAATTCTCTCCCTGGTGACATCAAAATATGCTCCCACTTCTTCCAAAGTATGAACTTTGCCGTCCATTAAGCCAAACCTTAGTTCCAGGACCTGACGCTCGCGAACAGAGAGATTATCCAGCGCTTTGCATAACTGTTCCCGCATCATCTCGGTTGCCGTAGCCTCTATTGGAGAAGGAGCATCCTCATCCTTGATGAAATCTTCCAGCTGGTTATCATCCTCATTGCCAACTGGTCGATCCAAAGACATAGGATCTTCCGCTGCCCGCAGATAGCGGTGCACTTTACTGGTAGCTTCCCGCCACTTCCGGAGCAGCTCTGGCGGTAACGCATCTTGCTCCTTTAGTGTATCTTTGATAGCCTTTTTATCAGCTGCGTCCAAAAATTCTGTTTCTAGAGCAATTTCCTTCAGGGTCGGCTCGTGCTCCAATTGCTGCGTTAACTGGCGTCGGATCCTAAGCAGTTGAGTGACTGTTTCGAAAACATGAACGGGGATACGGATAGTCCGAGCCTGATCAGCGATCGAACGGCTGACAGATTGTCGAATCCACCAGGTAGCATATGTACTAAATTTAAAACCTCGTGTCGGATCGAATTTTGACACCGCCCGCAGCAAACCCACGTTCCCCTCCTGAATCAAATCCAGGAATGAATTACCTCTTCCAATATAATGTTTAGCTACGCTGACAACCAATTTTAGGTTGCGGCGGATGAGGGCCTGGTATGCCTCATAATACCGGCTCCAAAGATTCTCGGTTTCAATTTGCAACTCTTCATCAGTAGGTAGATTGACCTGGAATTTCTTAACAGCAGGTAGGGTCTTTTTTTCTTTTAAGCAATCCTGCAACCATTTTGCAATCTCATCCGGGAAAGTATAAAATGCTACAAAAAAGTGAAATATATTTCGGGCTACACCACCCCAATCCTCATTTTCTCCCCATAATCCATTGTCCAGATATTCCCGAGTATAGGATGGCGATTCTAGAAACCAGGAAATCCGCAGGGCGCGAGCTTCTTCAATAATTAGGTTCCAGTCCGGGCATTCCATGCGTAAGCGTTTAACATCCTCTTCAATCCGGCGGTGTGTCACCCGCAATTCATCATAAATTGCCGTATAAAGGTCGCTATCTTTGGGGTGATCAGTATCTACCTTGGGATGTTCCCTTTTTACCCTGTCCATTCGGCGGGTGGAGAGCAAACGAGCACCCAGCCAGAATTCCTGGTGCACGTCTAACAGATCGATAGTACCAATGTCATTAAGGTACATCTGCACAGGATCATCGCGGTGAGCAGCTCTGATATTGGCGCCTTCAGCTTCAGGGATCGTATGTTCCTTCTGCATTAGCCTTCTCCAATGAAAGGTCAGATTTGGCAAGCAACAAACATACTAATAACTGATTTCTACTACTTCAGGAATCGACAGTTGCGGTGCGGCTGGTGTAACGCTGCATCGCTTTATCTATTTTAAACTCTACCTGAATATTATATGAGAGTTTTTTCCGGTATTCAATCGATTTATAATCCCCATTTTTAAAATCTATTTCCTGCAGATACATGTAGTGGTCATTCTGTTTTTCGATTTGGTATTTACGAATGTTCAAGAATGCCCGCATGAAATCGTCGCGAGTTTTATCCAATTTGGGATTTAAATCATTCGTTAGCAAAAGAAGCTCATCGACGATTTCAATAAATTCCACAGGCAGCTGCTCAATAATATAATCCTTGGGTTCCTCATCCGCCTGGGTCAAAGCATCCCTGATATATTTCACCAGTATTTGGTGATCTGAATTCTGAAAATCCTTCTCGGCAAAACGATCTAGGTCATCCAGGCCTAACTCTCGGTCAACTTTGTAGATCAACTCCGGTTCACGCAGCAAGATACCCACACAATGTTTTTCATAGGCTTCTCTTTCCCGACGGCCTGTTTTTATAACAGCTTGTTTTTTTAATGGAAGATCTTCCTGACGTAGTCTGGCTGAAGGGCGCCTTCTTTTACGTTCTGGGCGAAAACCAATTAGGGTATTTTCATTGATCTCCAATAAACGAGCCAAGCGTTGGAGATATGTATCTCTTTCAATAGCACTGGGGAGATCGTCAATCAACGGCAGAACCTGGGTAGCGATGTCACTTTTTACTTTGGGGTCTTCCAAGTCCTGATTACTGGCCAACGTTGCCATCACATGAGCAACAACCGGTTTGGCATCATTGAGGAGCTGCTGCCACTGTTCAGGGTCCTCGTGGGTCACATCATCTGGATCCATACCGGGTGGTAACGTCAATACCCGGATATCCGCTTTTAAGCGGCCTTCATGTTGAAGTAATCCCCGGGCGTCAAATCCGATCTCCTGGGTCCGGTCCAGCGTTTCTCTGGCGATATTCAACCCGCGCAAGGTGGCTTTTTGGCCGGCAGCATCACTATCTAAAGCGAGGATGAATTTCCCGGTGTATTTCTTTAAGATCCTCAATTGGTATTCGGTCAAGGCCGTTCCCATCTGGGCTACGATATTACGATACCCATGCTGGAATGGGCCTAATACGCCCATATAACCTTCCACAATAACCACTTGATCCAGCTCGCGGATATTCTTACGGGCGGCATCCAGTCCAAAGAGCAGGCGGCTTTTATCAAAAGTTGGCGTCTGGGGGGAATTGAGATATTTGGGCACATCATCGGGATTCAAAACACGGGCGCCAAACCCCGCCATTTTGCCATTCTGGTTCCTGATCGGAATCATCAAGCGGTGCCGGAAGCGATCATACATCCCACCTTCTTCCTTTTCTGTGACCAGACCGGCATCGCGAATTTCTTTATTTGTATATCCCTTGGATTGGAATTGCTGCAAAGCCGCTTCCCAGGTTTTGGGAGCATAACCCAATCCAAAAGCTTCGGCTGTTTCCCCATTGATCCCCCGGCGGTCCAAATAAGCCTGGGCTATCTTTCCAATTTCAGTGTTTTGAAGATTGTGGCGATAGAAAATAACAGCTTCTTCCAGGAGAGATCGCAGCCTCTCCCCTTCCTCCTGTTCTTCCAGGGCTTGCGGTGTTAATGGTTTCAGCTCAATTCCTGCCCTGTCAGCCAGGTTGCGGAGGGCTTCTGCGAAATCCCAACCTTCCTTTTTCATCACAAAGTTAAAAACATCGCCGCCTTCATCACATTCCCCAAAACATTTCCAGGTTTGAGTATCAGGGAAAACCACAAAAGAGGGCGTATTAACATTATGGTGAAAAGGGCAGAAACCGGTAAAATTACGGCCTGCCCGTCGTAGCTCGACACTCTCGGTCACCAAGTCTACGATATCAATACGATCTTTGATCTCGTCTGTTACGCTCATAAATTTCACCACGATAGATGGGTCAGAACCGATTATACCAAGCTCAGGAATACTTAAATAATAAATCCACCCTCTTTTCGTCCTTTTTAAAGGAGAGGGTGGATATTAGTATCAATCTCAATCTTAAGTTCTATTCTAAAAACCTTCCAGGCGGGTCAGGTCAAGGATGCCTTCTGGAAAACTGGCGATTATTTGCAGCAGCCCTAAGCGGTTATCCCGCAAGGCCAGGTCTTCATCCATCACCAACACGTTATCGAAGAAAGCAGTGATCAATGGAATCAATGGGTCGAACAAAGCAAAAAACCCATTCAGATCTCCGCCAGATAATAGTTCCTTGTCAGCTATTTTTACGGCTTCATACAGGGCTGTTTCAGATTTTTCCTTTAATAGTTTTTTATCCACTATATGAGTTTCCTCCAGATCGCGTGTGATGCGCACGCAGCGGGCGAACGAATCCAGAGTCTCTTCCCAATTCTTTTCTTTGATCCGTTCAGTCAGAATTTTAACAGCTCGGAATGCACTGGCTGGGTTCTTGCCCTGTACAGCAACTACCGCATCCACAACATCATGAGCATATCCTTGGTCACGCAGGTAATTATGCAAACGGTCGCTGATAAATAACAGGCAAGCATCACGGGTTTCAGATTTCATCTTAATGGGCAGTTTTCCTATCGCGTGATCAAGAGCTTTCGCCACATCCAAATCCATGTCCCAGCTGATCAGGTTGCCAACCAATCCCAGAGCTGCCCGGCGCTGTGCAAAGGGATCCTTGCTCCCGGTTGGTGCCAGGCCAGCGGCAAACAATCCTGCCAGGGAATCTAATCGGTCAGCCAGCCCTACTACCAGGCCGGCTTTGGTTTTGGGCGCCGGATCGCCAGCTAAAGCTGGCAAATAATGTTCGCGAATTGCTGCAGCTGTGGCCTCATCCTCTCCCGAGTTCTTGGCATAATAATAGCCCATCACTCCCTGGAGGGAGGTCATTTCTACTACCATCTGGGTTGCCAGATCTGCCTTGCATAGCTCTGCTGCCCGTCGGGCAGTGCTCAGATCCTCATCCGACAGATCGAGGGTAGAACCCAGTTCATCAACCAAGTTCCGGATCCTTTTGGTTTTATCACCCATAGAGCCTAGATCGACCTGGAATGTCAACAAATCGAGTGCTGATACATAATCAGCCAATTGCTTTTCCAGATCTGCCTTTACAAAATACTTCGCATCTGCAAAACGGGCCAGAATCACATCAGCATTGCCTTCAGTGATCACTGGCATTTCTGGAAATTCATTTTCAGCAGACTTCTTATTGGCAATGGTAATGAAATTTGGAAGCAGTTCATCACCCTTCTCAACCGGGAAATAGCGTTGATGTTTTTTCATGACCGAGATCAACACCTCGCGGGGCAAATCCAAGAATGCCGGATCAAATTTACCCAGCAAAGCAGTCGGCGCCTCTACCAGGTGAGTCACTTCTGTTAATAAAGATTGATCGTCACTGACCACTCCACCAACCTTGGCAGCCAGGGTATCCAGATCATTCTTAATCCGCTGCTGGCGCTGATTTTGATCAAGCATGATGCCTTGTTCTTCCAGTGTCGTCTGGTAATCCTGAACAGATCCAACAGCTATTTCCTTTCCACCATCGATGAAGCGCAGTCCACGGGTAAATGGCCTTGAAGCTAACCCAGCATAGGAGAAATGTATGGAAGCTTCCCCATGAAGAGCCAGCAGCCAGCGGACGGGTCGTGAAAATGCCAGCGCAGGATCATTCCAGCGCATGGATTGTCCGAACCGAATCGACTTGATGATTTCAGGAATGGCATCAGTGAGAACTTCGTAGGCAGGAAGTCCGGTTTTCTTCTCAACAGCCACAACATATTTTCCACCATCGATCTCATGGATTTCCAGATCTTCTACCGAGACACCTTTGGAGCTTGCAAAACCTTCTGCCGCCCGGGTAGGTTTCCCGTCTTCATCGAAGGCCCGTTCCTGAGGAGGGCCTTTTACTGTTTGCTTCAAATCTTCCTGTCGATCAGCCAGTTTTTCTATCTGCACTACCAGTCGCCTGGGAGTTGCAAGAATTTCTAATCCCTCGTAATCAAGCCGGAGGTTTTCCAGGGCATCCGGTACTTTCTCTTCTAGCTGTTGAAGAGCATCCTCAATATCTCCGTGGGGAAGTTCTTCGGTGCCTATTTCCAACACGAAGGGTGCTGGTTTGGAAGGGTAACTAGATGGAGATACTTTCTCTTCACTTGATCCTTCTCTGGAGAATTTTTCCAACCAAGGGAATTCCATCTGCTGGCGTTCTTCCAGGTAGGCATTCGCCACATTTCGTGAAAGGTCCCGCATGCGGCGGAAATAACCAGCCCTTTCCGTGACGCCTACAGCTCCCCGGGTATCGAGCAGGTTAAAGATATGGGAACATTTTAGAACATAATCATGGGCGGGAAGAACCTGACTTGCTTCCAGGCATCGATTGGCTTCTTCCTCATAAAGGCGGTACAGCTCCCGCATATTGTCCACATCCGCCAGCTCGAAAGCATATTTACTGAATTGCCGTTCGCTTTGCAGCTGTACATCCCCGTAGCTGTAAGTATCATTCCAACGAATATTCTTAAAATCGCGCACCCCCTGCAGTGCCATGGCTATCCGCTCCAGGCCGTAGGTCAATTCAACCGATACTGGGTCCAGAGCCTGTCCACCTGATTGCTGAAAATAAGTAAACTGGGTGATTTCCAACCCGTTTAACCACACTTCCCATCCCAGTCCCCAGGCACCCAGTGCAGGTGATTTCCAGTTATCCTCCACAAATCGGATGTCATGGAGCGCAGGATCGATGCCCAGCGCTTCCAGGGATTTCAAGTAAAGCTCCTGTGGGTTTCCCGGGTCTGGTTTTAAGATAACCTGGTATTGGGTATGCTGGTAAAAGCGATTGGGGTTTTCCCCATAGCGGCCATCGTCCGGCCTGATGGAAGGTTCCACATAACCAACATTCCAGGGTTCCGGACCCAAAACTCGCAGCGATGTGGCCGGGTTCATGGTTCCAGCGCCAACCTCTGTGTGGTAGGGCTGCCAGATCAAACAACCATTATCAGCCCAGAACTTCTCCAGGGCCATGATCAGGGATTGGAAATCGAGTGTTTCAGTCATAATAACTCCCACGATCCTGTAAAAACCAGGATTAAGATAGCGTTGAAATCAAACTCAAACAAGATAAAAACTGTCAGAAAATTATAACATGTGGAGCATGGCTCTTCGACTACGGTCCTTCAGCTTCGCTCAGGACCTCAGGCCAGATATTTGGGAACGGCTTACTCATGAAATAATTAAATCATCGGGCGGAATGAAGTCAGCAGGACTGAGAGCAGGCGAGATGCCGGTCGCACAGCGACCTCTTGTCTTTTGTCTCCGGTCGGAGCGCAGCTCCCTCCGGCCTGGGCGGTTACAACCCACCCACCACCCGGTCCCCAGGAACCTTTTTTTGGACACCAACAGGTTCATGATGTATAATCGCTAAACCAAAGTTCGATATAAATCAAACCGTAAATATAGTAAAGAGAGTTATCAATGACAAATTCCTATAAACAAGAACGCTGGAGTTTAGATGCCCTATTCCCTGGTCATGAGGCCCCGGAATATAAGAATGCAATGAAAAAACTCGAGGGTTCCATCGAGGCATTCGAGAAACTTCGACCAGACCTGGATGTTGAAATCAATGAAAAAGATTTTCTTAAGATCGTCACCGATCTGGAAAATATCACCAAACAAAGCAACCGATTATATGGTTATGCCGGATTATGGTTCACCGAGGACACACAGGACCAGGACGCCCAGGCCCTGCAAGCCCGGATCGAACAGTTCCTGGTAGGTCTCCAGAACAAAACCCTTTTCTTCAGCCTGTGGTGGAAACAATTAGATCAAATAACAGCGGATCGATTAATGGCCACCTCCGGCGATCTAAAGTACTGGTTGGAAGAAATGCGTCACTTCACTCCCCATACACTCACTGAACCGGAAGAGAAAATTCTCAACATCAAGAACGTGACCGGATTCAGCGCGCTGATCACCCTGTATGACTCGATCACAAACCGTTATTCTTTCAAAGTGGATATTGACGGAGAAGAAAAAGCACTGACCCGTGGCGAGTTGATGGTGTATGCCCGCCATCACGATCCCAAATTGCGGTCAGCCATTTATCAAGAGCTTTATAAAGTATATGGTGATGACGGCCCCATCCTAGGACAGATCTACCAGACCGTAGTACGCGATTGGGCCAATGAGAATATCGACCTGCGAAATTACAGCTCTCCGATCTCTGTCCGCAACTTGGGTAATGACGTTCCGGACAAAGCAGTGGACGTGCTTTTGGAAGTTTGCCAGAGGAACGCCCCTATTTTCCAGCGTTTCTTCGATCTGAAAGCACAGTGGATCAAGACAGATCAGCTTCGCCGATATGATATTTACGCACCAGTCGCCCAGTCTGATAAGACTTATACCTTCCAGGAAGGAGTAGACATGGTGCTGGATTCCTTCCAGACCTTTGATCCCCGGGTTGCTGAACTGGCAGAAAAGATCATCGCCGATGGACACGTGGACAGCGAAGTTCGCCAGGGCAAAAGGGGCGGCGCCTTCTGCTGGTCAGTAGACAAGGACCTCTCACCCTGGGTGCTGTTGAACTTCCAGGGAACCGCAGACTCTGTAGCTACCATGGCGCACGAACTGGGACACGGCATCCATGCCCTGTTGGCACAAGATCACAGTGCCTTCACCTATCATTCCTCCCTGCCCTTGGCCGAAAACGCTTCCACTTTCGGAGAGATGCTATTAATTGATAAGTTGCTCTCCCAGGAAAAAGATCCGGCTGTGCGGCGGGATATCCTTTTTAAACAGATTGATGATGCTTATGCAACCATTATGAGGCAGTCCTTCTTTGCACTCTTTGAGCGTGAAGCCCACAAGATGATCAAAGGTGGCGCCATAATCGATGATCTATCCGAGATGTACCTGGACAACCTGAAAAAACAGTTCGGGGAGGCCGTTTCGATCAGTGATGAATTCCGCTGGGAATGGGTTTCTATCCCCCACTTCTATCACACACCGTTTTACGTCTACGCCTATGCCTTCGGCCAACTTTTAGTCCTGTCCCTATATAAGCAATATAAGAAAGAGGGTGACAGCTTTAAACCAGGCTACATCAAAATCCTGGAAGCAGGCGGCTCCAAAGCCCCAGCAGCGATCCTTGCTGAATCCGGGATTGATATCGCCAGCCAGGATTTCTGGCAGGGCGGGTTTGATGTCATAGATGGAATGGTGAAAGAATTGGAGAACTTGCCGATCAAGTAAAATCAGGAATCTTCCTGGACAATAACATACCGTAAAGCCAGTATCGCCAGCAGGTTCACAACCGCGGCAGCCACAGCATTCATCCAAAATCCCCAGGGATATAGTGGGGCCGCCAATAATGAACCCAAGCCTCTACCGAGGTTTGCGCTGGCGATATTTAATGCCATCAGGGAACCCCTGGCAGCCGGCAGGACGCCGGTCACCAGCGGCAGCATACTCACTATCGAGAATTCAAACGTCAGATAAAAAACGAATAACCCCAGAAATGCGCCCCAGACCGTTCCTCCCATAAAGGGTAGTATCAGGGATGCCACCACATTTCCTAAAACACCGATCAGCACTGCTTTTTCTTTGCTGATCCTGTCTGTAATCGCACTCACTCCACCCTCGCCGATCAATTCAGCTATACCAATCACCGCGGAAGCTCCGCCCAGGGCAGCGATCTGGAGTCCGAAGGAATCATTCAACCAGACACCAAAAACCACATTGACCATTTGATTTGCTGTACAAATGAACAGCATTACAGCCAGAGCAGCCAGGGCAGACCCAGATTTAAACACAAGGCCAAAGTTCGTAATTATGGATGGCCTGTTCGCTTTAGGCGGTTTATCCGCTGGGAAGAGAAGCAAAACCACTAGGAAAGATAATAACCCCAAAACCAAGAGCAGTATGAACGGAGCTAAAAGATTGACCTTGTCCATAAAGAAACCAATCACCGGAACACCAACAAAAAACGCCAGCGACCAGCTGATCTCAGTAATACCGAGAACAAAACCCCGGCGATCGTAGGGGATAATGTCCCCAAAATAAGCGATTACAGATGGCTCAAAAACTGCTTTTGCAAGCATGGACAACACCAGAAATGCAAAGAATCCACCGGCTGTTGTCCAAAAGACAATTACCAGAGTACCCACGCTGAACAAAACCATACCTGCCAGCATACCCGTCCTGCGTCCCCGCGTATCCGAAATTGACGCTAAGACTGGGCTGATAAATCCGATCAGGGATTGTCCAGCATACATCCGGCTGATCTGGGACAGATTGATATTAAAACCCTTCATCAATATTGGCTGAAAGGGAAATACCATTCGGAAAGCTGTATTATAGACAGTTCGGACCAAAGTCGAACTGATGATCTGGAGCCAGGTCTTTTTTGGTAATTTCATAATCTCCCTATCATATCAGGAAAAGAAGGGTTCCGCTCTGGCATTCTTCTCACTGCGCCCCGAGGCTCATGTAATTACATTAACTATCTCTCACTTGAACTGTCATTGCGAGGTAGGAGCGAAGCGACTAACGAAGCAATCTCGCTTTAATCTTTCTATTCGCCTTCCAATATTAAATCAATCTAATCTGGATTGAAGGTAGATCAACCCAATTTCCCTGATAATTAATCTGTTTTTCTATTGAGATTGCGGTTGGTTTTAATTAAGATTGCTTCGGCGATCTCTGCGTTCTCTTCTCGCAATGACAATTGACCGGGAAGTCATTGCTAGTACTAAACGATCCCCCGTATTTCACAGGGGAACGTTTAGTTTCTAATTATCTTCTAGACCAAAGTTCGGTATCAATCCAGGTGAAGTACAAAAGCCCAGCCTTCACCGCTGACTTCAGCGCCATCTTCGATCGGGAACTCCAGATCGAAGGTATACTCACCGGACCAGGGATAACTCCATTCCTCCGCTCCAACAAATACTTGAACCAATTGCTCGCCTTCGGTTAGGACAGTAACTTCCAAAACTCCACTATTTTCGTCCCCGATGCATAAACCATTCAGGATCGCTGTTGAGTCGAATGTGACAACATAGAATCCCCAGACCGCATCTATTTGATCCTGGTAATCTATCGTTCCATAACCTGAAACCTGGTATTCTCCAGCTGAAGGAGCCACCTGAAGAGGAATACTTCCAATCCCCAAGGGTTCCAAGTCTACTACATCCGCAGGCCCAACCAGGACCTGCATCTCCAGGTTTCCGCTCAAACCATTGCAAATGCTCGGACCAAGATCATTATCATCTGAATCTTCGGGCAGAAAATCCTCTGGGAAAAAGTTTTCCGGATCAAAGTTTTCAGGATCAAAGTTTTCCGGGTCTGCAAATTCTTCTACCAAACCCCAGAAATCAAGTTCCCCTGATTCCAGGCCGGGTACATCTCGAAGGTAGCGTTCTAAAATATCGGGTATCCGCCGGGAGCCTCTGCACAAGATCGCTCCAATGATGCAGCAGCCCATCATCAGGATCAACAAAATTAGAAGGACGACCAACCAGGGAGAGCGTTTCTTTTTATTTTCCTGTTCCTGCGGGATATTGGTTTCTTTTTGTGGTGTTTCCATAACTATCTCCTTTACCTTTGGCAAAAATTGCAGAGACTATCGATTGACAGTTAGATCCACTAATAAAACCGCCATTAAGAATACAATAATTGTAAACTGAAAAATCGGAAAAATAAAAATATTTCCGGCAGATAAGCAGATTGTTACGTCCCCCTCGCCCAAGTTTAGACCGAGCGCAGGAAAGTATTCGAGATTCCCGCAATGACAGTTGCTTTCTCCCGTCAGGATGCGCAGCATCCACCCGTCCCCAATCGGGAGCTAGGCTCCCATCAGTCAGGACGCATCGCGTCCCTTAAATCTGCAACTCCACTACATCTTCATCTTCCAGCACATGGTCCCGGCTGACCATCTGCCCCGGAAAATCCGCACTGGCGCCCCAGATCTTGGCAGATTTGAGATTTTCCTGGAAGTCTTTGTGGACTTTTCCAGCGAAATCACTCAGCTGGATGCCCTGGTCGACCACAAATGGCGACGATTTATCGACATCTTTACCGGGCGCTTTGGAGTAGACCCGGATCACGTTTAATTTTTCAAAGATCATTCGCTTGAGTGTATCAATGTTGTGACCGGTCATAACAGAGACCGGCACCATGGGATATTCCTGTCCCAGCAGTTCCTGGAAGATCTGGTAATGTTCTTCGTATTCTTCACTGTCAAATTTATTCACTACCACCAGAGTAGGCACATGCAGTAAAAAATCCTCGACTTCAACCTGGCCTTCCAGGTAGTTGGGAGCGATCCGGTTATCCTGCAGTTTCTGATAGACAAACTCCAACTGCTGGACTGGATTGGCGTGCAGATCGATCATGATCAACAATAGGTCCACCCGCCGGATCAAGTTAAGAAATTCAGGGTCAATATACTCTTCGCTGATAGGTGGCGTATCGATCACTTGCACCTGGATATTATCGATCATCATCATACCCGGCATAGCCGTCCAGGTAGTAAAAGGAACTTCAGAAACTTCAGGGTCGGCGTTTGTTTGATTGGCTACCAGGCTCGATTTTCCGACATTGGTAGTACCGATGATAATTATTTGCCCAGCCCCTTCTTTGTTGATGTGATAGGCAGAAACGTGTTTTTTTGTGGTCTTTTTCGAAGTAGCAGCAGTTTTCAATTTGGAAAGCTTTTTTCGCAAATCAGCCCTGAGATGATCCGTCCCCTTGTGTTTGGGGATGGTTCCCATCATCTCTTCCAGGTGTTTGATCTTATCTTCCGTCGTCGTGGCTGACCGAAAACGTTCCTCAGCATTGAAATAGTCGGCAGGCAGGTTGGTTGGCATAGGATATCAGTCGGTAATTTTGATAGCTCCATTTTACCCTAAGCTGGCCCCTTTCACCTTCTTAACCTAACGTTTTTCTTAAGCACCAGATTTTTAAATCAACTAGAATCAAGGTAATTAGGATGGTACAAACTTATGATCAAGTTATTACTGGCGACCAACAATCTAGGAAAGCTGGCAGAACTGCGGTCGCTTTTAAGTGGATTGAATATTGATCTGCTTTCTCCTAAAGACCTAGATATGGACATTAAAGTCGTGGAACGGGGCCTGAACTACCTGGAGAACGCTGTATTAAAGGCAGCTATCTTTGCTGACGCTGCCAAGATCTGGACCCTGGCGGATGATACCGGCCTGGAAGTAGATGCTCTTGACGGCGCCCCCGGCTTACACTCCGCCCGGTACCTGCCGGATCCCAATGCAACTGACAAAGACCGGCGGCGTTATCTGGTCCAGAATCTAGAAGGAACTCCGCATCCCTGGAAAGCGTCTTTCCAATGTGTGGTAGCACTTGTAGGCCCGGAAGGATCCCCAATTGTAACCAGGGGAGCTTGTCCAGGGGATATACTGCCGGAAGGTCGCGGTCATGGTGGTTTTGGATATGACAGGATTTTCCGTCTGGAAGGGTCAGGATTGACCATGGCCGAGCTAACTACGGAACAGAAAAACGAATTAAGCCATCGAGCCTTGGCTGTGAAGAAGTTGATTCCAATCCTCCAAAGCCTGTTTGTTGAGGAAATAGTTAACGACTAGTTCAAGACATATCCCGCGAGAAGAGGATATTTGTTCACCATGATAAGTTATCCATTTTGGGTTATGATATATTGAATTAACCTGAATGCCTCCTGAGTTAAATATGGTATCAGTACAAGAATTTTGGATCATCCTGGGATTGACCGCAGTAATCGCCCTGTTATTAGGCGCAGGAGCAGCGTATTTCCTATTGCCTAAACCCGAACAAACCCAGGAACCCCTACCAAAACCCAAGAAGAACAAAAAAAGCGATGATCGTATCCGCCGCTTATTTGCGTTGATCACAGACCTTACCGTGACCCTTAACTATTCTCGTGTCCTGGAAAAGAGTCTTGATGTCTCTTTCCTGGCGCTGCGCGTCTCGGATATGGATACCGACAGACTCATCAGCGCCGTGCTTCTGTTCACCTCTGATGAGGTTTCTGTACCGGAACTGGAAGTTGCCTATGGACGGGGTTTACCGCGGCCGGATATGACCACCAGGGTTCCAGGTATTGAAGGCCTGCTGGAAAGGATCATAGAATCAGGCGACCCGCATATGACCGACAATATGGCCGCCGACCCCGAGCTAAAAACCTTCATCTCCTTCCGGGCTTGTCAAAGTGGCTATGGTATCCCTCTGCGGGCAGGATTGGATACTTTTGGTGTGATGTTATTTGGCCATCCTGATAAAGGATATTTCACTGAAGAAGCCCAGGAGACGATCAGCACCGTTGGCCATCAAGCTCAGATCGCTATGCAGAACGCCCATCTCTTCCAGGAACTGACAGCTGAGCGAGACCAGATCATTAAGATCCAGTCTGAAGCCCAGAACCGACTGGCTAGAGCCCTGCATGACGGACCGACCCAGACAGTAGCTGCCATCCCGATGCAGATCAGCCGGGCTCGCCACTTGCTCAAACGCGATGTAAAGGCCGCCGAGGAAGCCCTCTATCAAACTGAGGAGCTGGCCCGCCGAACGTCCAAGCAGCTGCGTCATATGCTCTTTACCTTAAGACCGCTTGTATTGGAATCCGAAGGATTGATCGCAGCTTTGAATTCAATGGCCGAAAAGACCAAGGATACATTTGAGCAGAATGTGATCATTGAATGTGACCCCCAGCTGGTGGATGAACTGGACATGAACACCCAGACAGTGATCTTCACCATAAGCGAAGAAGCCGTCAACAACGCCCGCAAACATGCCAAAGCAGAAAAGATCTGGGTAAAGGTACAACGGCTGCAAACCGACCTGGCCTTCCTGGAAATTGAGGACAATGGGAAAGGTTTCCTGGTAGAAAACGTGATGGATAATTACGACGACCGGGGCAGCCTGGGCATGTTGAATATGCGCGAACGGGCTGAGCTTGTCCAGGGTGTGTTCCACATTAAATCTATACCCGGAGATGGAACCCAGATCCAAGTTGTTTTACCACTGACTCCGGACGCTGCTGACCGGCTGCGTCTAATATAGTATTTTTAGAAACATTGAGAGTTAAAATTGGAGGGGCGACCCGGCGGGTCGCCCTTTGCCATATAATATAGAGACCATGCCTTATCTTACTGATCTGTACTATCAGGCTTATCAAGCCCAAGATCCTGCCCGAAAAACACTGATCTTAATCCATGGAGCTGGTGGAGATCATCTTTCCTGGCCTACTCAACTGCGGCGTCTCAGCGGCTATCGGGTGTTTACACTGGATCTGCCAGGTCATGGAAAATCTAAAGGGCATGGCTTGCAGCGAATTCCGGCTTACGGAGAAACAGTCTTGGAATGGATTCAGGCGCTCAGACTTCCCAAGGTGATCCTGGCCGGCCATTCCATGGGGGGGGCAATAGCCCTTTGGTTGGCGATCAACCATCCCGAGCTGCTTCACGGACTGGTGTTATTGAGCACCGGTGCCACCTTACCTGTAAACCTCTCCCTGATCGAAGAGCTGGCAACCCAAATCGGATTTCCAACCGCGGTGGACAACATTATGCGCTGGTCATTCAGCTCTAAAATCGAACCGGCTCTGGTTGAAAATGTAAAGAAACAAATGTTAAAGATGCGGCCTTCTGTGGTGGCAGGTGACTTCAGGGCCTGTGATCGTTTTGACATCAGAACTGAGTTGGAACGGGTTGAACTGCCCACAAAGATCCTGGTAGGTGACGAAGACAAAATGACTCCGTTGCGTTATTCTGAGGAGCTGGCTGGGGCAATTAAAGGTTCCGAGCTAGAAATAGTTAAATCCAGCGGCCACATGATTGCCATCGAGCAGCCTGAGGTGGTAACCAACAAGGTTCGGGGATTTATGGAGCAAGTACTCAATCCCTGAAAGCATTGCCTAATCAGGGGTGAAGCTGTATAATATTTTCTCGATGGGCGGTTAGCTCAGCTGGTTAGAGCGTTGCGTTGACATCGCAAAGGTCGTTGGTTCGAGCCCAATACCGCCCACAAATAAATCCACCCTGATAGGGTGGATTTTTCTTATGCTATACTCACGAGTATCAACGAATAAATCAAAGGAAAGATTGTATGCTGAAGAAACAAGTCGGTATCTTATTTTTCATCCTGGCTGTTGCCGGTTGTTCAGCCCCAACTGTTCTATCGCCTACTTCAACCATGATTTTGGAACAGGTCGACATACCGCCAACCTTGACCCCGGAGGTAGTCTTAGCTAATACAGACACTCCTCTTCCAGCAGCCACCTCCACTCCAACACCCACCGCTACTTCAACACAGATCCCTGCCACACCACAAACATCGATCTCCAAACCTGATGCGATCATTGCCAGAGTAGATGGAGGGGTGAATTCCTTCCTATTGGTTGGGGGAAGTCAAAACGGAAGCTGGGTACGTGCGGCAGATATGGTAGACGTTATAGCTGCTGAAACAAAGTACCAACTTTATACACCATTTGAAATTGAGAATCATGTTACCGGGCAAGAGGTATTGTTTGCGCGACTCTGTGACCAGCATTTTATAACCATAGACCCTCCATTTAATAGCAAAAGTGCAGTTGGGGTTTCAGGCGAATGGGACGTTATGCCGCGGACACCATTGGAACTATCAACCGACGCTGAGGTATACCTTCGTGCTGTGACCGCCTGGCAGATTGAACAGGCACCATCCCAACCCATCCCAGCGATCGATAAGATTTGGCTGGTTGATGTTGAAGGGAATGGGACGGACGAGGTTTTCATCAATGGATCCCGTTATGCTGAACCAACTGGGCATAATGTTGAGCCGCGAGATTATTCTGTGGTTTTAATGCGTACAGTGATCGGGTCAGAGGTGGTAACCATAGAACTAGTTGGTGATTACTATTCTGAGGCAGTCCTTAATCAATTCCCCTTGACGTACAACCTTGAATTCATCGGGGACTTAAACGGCGATGGCAAAATGGAAGTTGTGGTAGGCATATCTCGCTGGGAAGGTACAGGAGTGATGGTCTTTGAAATCGAAGGGGAAGATGTCCAGCTTGTGCTTTCGGCAATATGTCCTCAGTAGGGATGGAGCCAATTCCGCCCAAATTTTGATCTTGAAATTTTCAGCAAGTAAGTAATTATGGGATTTCGGTTAAAAAAGCTATTAGCAGGAAGAATTAATTCAGATTTTTCTGCAAAGAATACGTCTCAATAATCGTTATTCGGGAATATCAATTTATGGCACACCATCACAATCACACCACGGAGAATATCAAAGTTGCTTTTTTCTTAAACCTTGGATTTGCCATTCTCGAAATCATTGGCGGATTGGCTATCAACAGTATAGCCATATTATCAGATGCGCTGCATGATTTTGGTGACAGTCTTTCACTGGGATTAGCCTGGTATTTTGAGCGCTTAGCAAAAAAAGGCTCCGACGAGAAATATTCTTATGGATACGGCAGGTTTTCACTATTGGCCGCATTAATCAACTCTATCGTATTGGTCACTGGGTCGATTGTGATCTTATTCGAAGCTATCCCCCGCTTGATTTATCCTGAAGCAACTCAGGCGCGCGGCATGATCCTTTTTGCGATCATTGGCATTTTAGTTAATGGCATAGCGGCCTTTCGTATGAAAGGGGATCAAACCATGAATGCCAAAGTAGTCAGCTGGCATTTGATGGAAGATGTATTAGGTTGGGTGATGGTTTTGATCGGGGGAATTCTCCTGCTCTTTTTTGACATCCCCTTCATCGACCCTCTGCTTGCGATCTTGTTGACTTTATATATTCTATTTAATGTCGCGAAAAACCTTAAGGAAACCCTGGCTCTATTTCTACAGCGCACACCTAATAATATAAATGCCAAAATCCTGGATGAAAAACTATGTGAATGTGACCAGGTTCTATCAAGCCATGATACACATATATGGTCAATAGATGGAGATAATCATGTTCTATCCACCCATCTAGTCATCGATGAGAACGCTACCAAGGATGATATTCTCAGGATAAAAAGGGAGTGCAAAGAAAAGTTATTAGGCACTGTTCATATTGCTCATGTCACTATTGAAATCGAATATCCCAGCGAGTGCTGCGGAGATTCTTCAACAAATATTATATTAAATAGTTAATCTGAAATTCTATTAGAAAACTGTTCACTTTCCAATTCCGCTTTACAACAAGTAGAACTGCTGGTCAAATTACCCAGCAGTTTTTTTATTCTATAATGGATATAACCGGATTGAAATTTACAAAGCTATAAGGGGAGGGAAATTATGATCAAATGGAAAAATTTCGATAGTTATGACAAACTGTTTGTGATCTGGGCCTTCTTTTTCCAGATCATACTCATCTTCCATTTTGCTTTTCGTAAACCATTCTTCGAAAGCTATACACTTAAATATGGCTGGCTGGTATACGCCCTCTGCATCCCGGCTGTGATCATCAGTATAATTCTGATGCGAGCAGGAAAAAGCTGGCATTTTTGGCTGGGGGGATTCCTGTTCCTGCTCTATGCGATCTTTGGATTCTATATTGATTATGTGGCTCAGATCCAATTTCGGAGCCCATTTAATCTTTTAGTTGGAATTCTCTATGTGTTTTTATACCTGGCAACAGTCATGTTCTACTGGTGGCCGCTCTGGCCCATGAGCCACCTGCTGTGGGGAGCGTATACTGTCTTGTATATCATTGCTATGGTATTGAATGTCCAATCCCATTAATTATATTCACCGAGGGATATGACAGACGATTCTTCCAGATCCTGCCATTGAAGGTGAACCGTTATTAGGCAAGCTTCGTGTTTATTTCCTATTCGAATTCCAATTAATATCTTTTATTTGTAACTCTCATATATCTCAATCAATCCATTCTCATCAAAACTAACCACATCAAAAGGTTCTGAATCAAACCCATCAATATCCATACCGGGAGATCCAGCAGGCATACCAGCAACCGCAATACCGATCACATTGGGCTTTTCTGATAATAAACGTTCAATTTCTGATACTGGCACATGACCTTCAATAACATAGCCATCAACGATGGCTGTATGGCAGGCCTGAAATTCCAAAGGTACCTGGTATTCAGCTTTGATTTCTACAAGACTTTGAAGATCTTCCGTCTTTACGTTGAAACCATTACCTTTCAGATATTCAGTCCAATCGCCGCAACATCCTCAGGTAGGTAATTTGTAAATCGTAACCAGCCTGCTTTCTTCAACAACTGCTTCCTGTAAACTCGATGGAGTACAGGCTGATATTAGAACAGCTATGATTATGCTCATAAATAAAAAACGTTTCATTAGCGATACTCCTTCTCCTAATAAAATTATCCAGTCTTGTTTATCTCCTGACTTAAGTTGTCTCAGTTTGTTCTTGTGATGTAATTCGTAATTTCTTCATTAATAACATTTTCCGAAATCTCCCCAACTCCTGACCATAGCACATCACCTTCTGGATTTAACAGCAGAAAACTTAGATGGCCGAGTAAATTATAGTACCGGAAAGTTTTCCTTCCTTGATCTGCAGCAGCATTCAAACGAATAAATGTTATTTCTTCTTGATAGTCTTCTTCAAGCCCATCAACGATGGGCATCATGTTTGTTCAAGGTACTCAACCATCGGTATAAAAGAACATGAAGGTCGCTTGGTCTGGGTCAGGGGTTACCAGACCATCAGCTGAGCTGCTACAAGCACTAATCAGGATGGCAGTAATACCGAGCAACAAAACCAATAAAAACTTACGCATTATTCCTCCTTTTTTTTAGAGTGCATTAGGTTCTGGTGCGTTGAAACGTTTTCGACGAATAAACTCGGTTGCTAAATCTTCATCAAAATCATCCAACTTCAGCATTGATCCCCATGATGTTAAAACCAGCCTATTTTCCAGGCTCTGTCTTGGGAAAGCGATTAACTTTCTATTTGATGAGGAGTCTAAATAGGAATTGATCTGTGTTTTTAATTCAGAACATTCATCTTCTTCGAGATCATCACAGTTGTACCAAAATATGATGTATCCATGTTCCAGGTTGTGCACTAAATGGCCATCAGGATAGGGTGACAATTCCAACAAATCGGATTCTGCGTAGAATCCCGCGGGGAGTCCTTCTGAATAATGGGCCCCCGAGGTGGGAGGATCAGAATTATATTCCCCTGGCGGCGTATTATCTTCTACGTGATTTGCTGCCATGATTGGGAATTCCTCGTCTCCTAATGGTCGATAAGAAAACCAGACCACAATGCCCAATATCGTGATAACTCCTAGGCCAATACCTACCCTAATTAGAAGTTTATTTATCCTTTTCTTTTTCTTTAACACTCGTCTGATTTCTTTTTTTGTTTTTTTCTCTTCCATAGTTTTAATCCTTCTTCTGTTTATGCTCCCCCTGATGGAGAAAGCTATATTCCATAATGTCCTAGTACTCCTGCAGCCAATGGATTTGCTTCGATGATATAACCAAATATCAAATTGGTTCGTTTTCCAAACCAGGCCGCTGCCGTAAAGTATTTTTGCTGGGATAAGTTACCAATTATTGACCGGGACCAGCATGGATCAACTGAACTTCCTCACCCTTCAAATAGGTTGTACTGTGGATCTTTAATCCAGCGAGTTTAACATTCTGTTTCGTGCGGCGATTGATATTTGCACCCATCATCCTGACCGCAAGCGGGTTAAAGATGTCCATCAGGGGACCAATTATTGGTTTATTCACTCTGACATGATCCAGCAGCCAGATATCTCCGCCAGGTTTTACGACCCGGCCTAATTCTCGTAAACCCTTGACGGGGTCAGGAACAGAACAAAACACAAAAGTCGCAACTGCAGCATCGAAGGAATCGGCCGGGAAGGTCAAGGACTCAACATCCATCAAGCGGAAATCAACTGAGTGATTAAATTCTTCAGACCTGGTCAGTGCTTTTGTCATCATGCCTTCGCTCAAATCTACTGCTGTGAAATTTAAATTGGCCGAATAATAGGGTATGTTTTTACCCGTACCAACACCAATCTCGAGTACATTATCTGCTTCGATTTGATCCCAAAGCTGGCTCCGCCAATCACTGAAGACATTTTTTTCGATAAGCCATTCCATTTGATCATAGAATGCCGCGATGCGATTATAGCGCCTCCTCGTCAGATCTGTGGATTTACTGACCGCCAGATTACTTAAAGGTATGATCTTTTCCATACGGCCCGTCGATCCTTTACTCAAGGTCCTTTTTAACCAAGTCATATTCCTGTTTGTTGATCTCTCCCTGCGCATATCTCTTGTTCAGTAAATCCAGAGGAGATTCGCTTATTCTTCTTGGGTTTCCCAGGAGTGTTTGATCACCCAGAGGCTTCCAGCCAATCAGAACTGCAATTAATACTCCAACCAATACAAAACCAATTAATCCAAACCCCATCATGGTGATACCTCCTAAGTTTTAAACCGCCACTAATTCTTTTCTTCGCAGCAGCTGTGCATTGATAGCTACGATCACTGTGCTCAGTGACATGAATAATGCTCCTACAGCAGGTGATAGTAGAATTCCCCAAGATGCCAGAACTCCAGCAGCCAAAGGAATCGCGATGATGTTATATCCAGTTGCCCAGATCAGGTTTTGGATCATCTTTCGATAAGTCATCTGACTCAAATTAACTATTTTTACTATATCCAACGGATTATTCTTCACTAGAATCAGGCCTGCTGATTCAACTGCCACATCTGTTCCACTTCCAATTGCGATTCCGACATCTGCTCTGGTCAACGCAGGCGCGTCATTCACGCCATCTCCAACCATGGCAACCCTCTTCCCTTCTTTCTGGAGCTCGATGATTTTCTTATCCTTGTCTTCAGGCAATACTTCAGCGAAAAATCGAGTTATCCCGATTTCGCCAGCTACATATTTAGCTACATCTTTGCTATCACCGGTAAGCATAACGACCTCAATTCCACGCTCTTGGAGCAGCCTGACGGCCTCGGTGCTTTCTTCACGGATCAAGTCTGCTAAAGAAAAAGCAGCCACAAGTTGTTCTTCATATACAAGGTAAATAACTGACTGACCTTTGCTTCCAGCGTTATTTGAAAATTCTTCTAGTGTTCCAGTAGGTTGAATAGATAGGAATTCCAATAATTTTGGACCCCCGACATAAGCTTCTTTACCATCAATTTTTGCTTTTACACCCCTTCCTTTTAACGCCGAGAATTCAGTAGCATCTTCCGGTGTTATTTTCAGTTCCAGGGTTTTTTTCTGGATTGCTCGGGCGATAAGGTGTTCAGAATCTCCTTCCAGAGCAGCAGTGATCCCGAGTGCTTTGTTTTTATCCCAACCATGTATCACTGCAATATCAACTATGCCAAATTCACCTTTTGTTAAAGTTCCGGTTTTATCAAAAATGATCGTATCTAATAAACGTGCTTCCTCTAAAGCAATCCGATCTTTAACTAATATCCCGTTCTCAGCCCCCATGGATGTGCTGATCGCAACTACGAGGGGTACGGCTAAACCAAGGGCATGAGGACAAGCAATAACCAGGACTGTAGTGACTCTCTTGATCACTTCTATATCAAAGCCAACGGCTATTGTCCACCCAATACCAGTTAATAAAGCCACTCCCAAAGCGATGTAGAATAACCACCCCGCAGCTTTATCTGCCAAAATCTGGGTATTCGATTTGCTTTGCTGAGCTTCTTTTACTAAGCGCATTATTCCAGCCAGAGCGGTGTCATCTCCTGTGGCAGATACCACAACCCGTAAACTACCCTCTTCGTTGATAGTTCCACCAATAACCATGTCGTTAACAGATTTGGATACTAGCTTAGATTCCCCAGTTATCATCGATTCGTTGATATCGGATTGCCCTTCAATCACCTTCCCATCCGTAGGAATACTGGTTCCTGGCCGTATCAAAAAAGTATCACCAGTTCTTAGTTTTTGAGCAGGAATAATATCGATCGAGCCATCTTCCCTTATTAGCTCTGCAGTATCCGGGAGCAACTTTGCCAATTCATTTAATGAACCCGAAGCTTGTCTAACGCTTCGCATTTCTATCCAATGTCCAAGCAGCATCACATCTATTAAAGTGACAAGTTCCCAATAAAAACTTTCTCCGATATTAAAAATCGTCGCAGCAATACTGTAAATGAACGCTACCCCAATCGCCAGCGTGATCAGCGACATCATGCCTGGAGACCGTCGTTTTATCTCAGGTACTGCCATTTCAATAAATGGGATACCTCCATAGCCAAAAATTACGATCGAGATAACAGGGACGATCCAATTACTACCCGGAAAAACTGGCGTTGAGAATCCTATCCAACCTTGTACAGTTTCACTGAAAATCAATACCGGAATACTAAGGATTAATGAAACCCAGAACCGCCTTCGAAATATGTCCTCATGGCCGCGGTGATCAACACCATGCCCCGTGTGTTGTTCATCATGGTTATCTTTCTGATGTTGGGCCTGTGCCTCATGGTTTGTTTTTTCTATATGTTTTTCATGGTTGTGTTGTGAATGTGAATCCATTTATATTACTCCTACTCTTTCGATAGGCTATTCTGCCAAATCGTTTTTCATTACATCATATTCGTCTTTATTGAGTTCACCCCTTGCATAACGTTTGTTAAGGATCTCAATAGCCCGTTCTTCCTGGTCTTTATTTTCTGGGTTTTTTTTAATATTTCCTGAAAATAACGCTTTTATCAGCCATACCGATCCAGCAATTAAAAGAATCCAGACCAGAACCATTCCAAATAAACCACCTATGCCAAATCCAAATCCATGCATCATTTAATCATCTCCCTTTACCATTAAACAAAAAACTTTACTTCCTCATGGTAGCAAGGATTGGTAAAGTTATTTTGTAGAGACTATAAAGATTCTGTAAAGTATTTTAAGTATGATTATTATTTGATAGGTAATGATATTGAAAATTTACTGCCTTTTCCTATCCCCGAGCTTTCCGCCCAAATATTACCTCCCTGCGCTTCTATCAGGTGTTTTGAAATTGTTAATCCAATCCCACTTCCACCCCCAGCTCGCGAACGTGATTTATCAACTCTGAAGAAACGTGTAAATATTTGAGGTAAATCTTTAGAAGATATTCCAATCCCAGTATCTTTTACTATGATCATGACCTGACCATTCTGTTTATTTGCTGATATTAATACATTTCCACCAGCGGGTGTGTATTGCAAACTATTGCCGACTATATTTATTAATACCTGTCCTATTCTATCCCTATCAACCGACACAAGTGGTAAACCTTCGGGTATATTTAGTTCGAGTGATACACCTTTTTCATCAAATTGTCTAATTAGCCTTTTCTTTGTGCTCTCAACAAGATCTCTAATAGAATGCTCGTCAATATCCAAGATGATTACTCCTGCTTCTACTCGATTAAGATCCTGAAGGTCATCAACCAACCGTTGTAATCGTTCCGCTTCCTGGTGTACCTGCAGATATGTTTCGGCACTTGCGGGAAGAATATTATCCATCAAACCTTCCATGAAGCCTTTTATTGTAGATAAAGGAGTTCTCAATTCATGGGCAATATCCCCGATTAGTTGTTGACGAAGGGTTTCTCCCTGATCAAGTTTTACAGCCATTTGATTAAAACTTACAGATAATTGAGCTAATTCATCCAAACCTTCCCGATTTGTTCCGCCTGGAATCGGAACCCGTTCACTATAATGTCCTTCTGCAATACGTTGGCTCGCAATCATTACTCGACGAATTGGTGCTACAACCTGACGGCTGACAAATAAACTGACGATAATTGCGGCGACAGATGCTGCCACAGCAGAAAACACCAAGGACTCATTGACTGCATTGCGGAAATTCGTAAAAAGATCATTTTCTAGCTGCTCGGCTTCCGGCCCCATCACCCTGGCCATCTCTACCAAATGTCTTTCAAAAGCATCTGGGACTATAAACTCAGCTGCTGATATCAAGACCAATATTCCAATCAATATTACAAGAAGATACGAGATGAAAAATTTTGTGCCTAAGTGCCGCCTAATTATCTTTAACATTAGATTACTCCCAATCATCCTCGAATCGGTATCCAACTCCTCGAACAGTGGAAATATACCGATCATCTCCCAGTTTTTGCCGAATGTGACCAATGTGAACATCAACAACCCGTAATTCCCCAAAATAATCATGTCCCCAAACTTTTTCCAGGAGCTGTTCTCTGCTCAAAACCAGACCTGGATGCACGGCCAGCGCCCTCAGGAGATCAAATTCCATGGCTGTCAGTTCAATTACTTCTTCTTTTACCCATATTTTTCGGCTTCCAAGATTTATCTTGATTGTGCTATAAGACAAAATATCTTTTTCAATTTCCATCCCAGAGAGTTTCAAACGCCTCAGAGCTGCCTTGATCCGTGCAGTTAATTCTCGTGGGCTGAAGGGTTTTGTTACATAATCATCAGCGCCAACTGAGAGCCCTATTATTTTGTCAGTTTCTTCTGTTTTTGCCGTCAACATAATGACATAGACATTGGATTCTTTTCTGATTTGAGTTAATACTTCAATGCCATCCATTCCGGGGAGCATGATGTCCAAAACGATAATGTCTGGATTTACTTCTTTACTAAGTTTTAAACCTTCCAATCCATCCCGAGCAGTAAAGATCTCGAAACCTTCTCTTTCGAGATAGGATGTAACAAGGTTTATTATCTTTTCCTCGTCATCAACAATCAATACTTTCTCGTTTGCCATCAATACTCCTAAATTGATCTACCCTGGAATTACCTGTATACATCTATTTAACCACAAGAAGGGCTGAAAGAAATTCAGCCCTCTTGCGATCGCAGATTTTGAGGCGTTTAATGCTCACTCATTTCGATCAATTCCCCGTGCCATTTGTGATAAAAGACCTGCCCACTATCCCCGTTTACGCTTAACATACCGACAATTTCACCGCGGTTTAGAACATGCAGCGTATAGTATCCATAAAAAATATCCGCGTGTTCATCAGCTTGATTACCTTGCTGGTACTGATCCAGGTAGGTCTGGGCTGCAGCAACAGCCTCATCGCTGGTTACTGTCATATCTTCTGTTCTTATGTCTGAATTAGTGGTCCTCGGACCTGATCCCATCATCATGCCGCTCATTGAGCTGTACTTCAAATTCCACATCATATTTGGACCTTGCTCTAGATAAACTTGTTTAGATACTGGATCGACTAAAACCTCCATCGCTCCAATGCCTGTACTTTCTTCGATGATTTGAGCATAAGCGTGATTGTCGAATATCATAATCTCAGACAATATCAAATCCGGATCAGACAAATTTTCCAGATATTGATCGATACTCCTCTCAACTTCATCCATCGTCAATTGCGGGATATTCTGATCAGTATTAATAAAGTTCTGCCCCATCATTCCGTGACCTCTGGAATAATTTGAATGTTCACAAATTTCCTCACCAAATTCGGAATGCATTCCCCATCCAAAGGTACTCATTTGGTGAGAGAAAGGGTTAAGGCCATATCTACCAATCCATACGCCCGTGTACACTAATCCAATACCGATTATGAGAACAATCGCGGTAGTTATGACAATCTTCACTGTTTTACTCATACTATATCTCCCTTTATAGCCCGTAAATTGATACTTCAATTTTCATCAAGGAGTTTATCAAATTGAAATAAAGGATCCATAAAGAGAGTTTAAAGAGTTTGTAAAGATAGCAATAATTATCCTAATTCCGTGCTTGTTCCGCGGATATGGGAAATAGATAATATACAGGATATACACAATAGAAACTAATTCCCCCCCTTTTCCCTCTAAAACTAGTTTCTCTCGATGGAACGATCAATTAGCAGTGGCCTTTTAAGCCATTGGTTGGGGCTTTCCCCCAACATAGTATTTGAATATTTCAAACTAAAACCTCATTTAAACCCGAACCGCTCATCAAATTGATGAGCGGTTTTGTTTGCAAAATGGATCAGTTAAGGTAAATTAATCCAATTTCTGTTTCTTTACAAAATCATCCAGGACGCCGGCCAGGTTAGGGCGGCCGATCTCTTGCAGTTCATAATACACCCTGGTGGAGGGTTTATTGATCTTGATGATCCGGCCCAAATCAATAGGAGTGCCGATTACCACCGAGTCACATTCCGTATTATTGATGGTTGTTTCCAGGTCTTTGAGCTGCTGTTCACCATATCCCATCGCCGGCAGTAAGACGCCGATATTGGGATATTTTTCAAAAGTCTCTTTCAATTTTCCGACAGTGAAAGGCCGAGGATCCACAAATCCTGCCGCGCCGAATTTTTGAGCCGCAACCGTGCCAGCACCAATTTTCATTCCACCGTGAGTAAGGGTTGGGCCATCCTCTACTACAAGAACATTCTTTCCCTTTACCAGAGAAGGATCATCAATATCAAGCGTGGAAGCGGCATCCACAACAATGGCATCTGGTGCCAATTTGGCGATATTCTCGCGTACTATTTGAATGCCGGCTGCGTCAGCGCTGTCCATTTTATTGATGACAACAACATCTGACATTCTCAAAGTAACTTCACCGGGATAATATGTAAGCTCATGTCCCGGACGATGAGGGTCAACCACAGTGATATGCAGATCGGAAACATAGAATGGGAAGTCGTTATTACCGCCGTCCCAGACAATCACATCACATCCATCCGGATCTTCTTCTGCGGCCCGCAAGATCGCTTCATAGTCCACACCCGCGTAGATCACGTTGCCGCGAACCACATGGGGTTCATATTCTTCCATTTCTTCGATGGTACATTTGTGTTTTACCAGGTCATCCAGTGTGGCAAAGCGCTGAACTTTCTGGGCGGCCAGGTCGCCGTAAGGCATCGGATGGCGAATGGCAACCACCTTCAATCCATGGGCCATTAACAATTCGATCACCCGGCGGGAGGTCTGGCTTTTGCCGCAGCCTG